>NZ_JBXAQP010000005.1:0-341669 GCF_058807355.1 Allobosea sp. GW821-FHT12C12 | reverse complement strand
CTCGAACGGCCACCATCAACACGATGTCCCCACTGCCGCCGACGACTCAACTCTAAAAATCTGCCAAAGTAGTGCTAGATTGAAACCGGACCACTCGATCGGGGCAGGCCAGTGAACGCCGCAGCGGCTATTTGAAAAAGCGTGAGAAGAGGCGGCGAAGGCTGAACCGCCCATGATCTCCGCTCCCATGCTCAGACCGGCTCGAACCATGAAGGCTTCCAAGCCCGTGCCCGCGAGATTTGTTGTCGCGGTAATCATCGCCATGACCGCGGCTCATCGCGTCGCGACCGTCATGACCGCCGTTGCCACCGCCATGACGGCCATGGCTGCCATGGCTGCCATGTCCAGCCTTGCCAAATTTCTTGTGGCTCATCGGATTACGCCTTTTTTCAGAGGAGCGGACTGTAGAACCGCTCGAGCCTGGACCTATCGTTGGAAATTTGGGCGATATCTGGACGGAGCCTCTTGGCAGGAGCCAGTCGGATTGACGACGGCTGCCCAGCGATAATTACCTCGTTGCAGCATCGCCCCCGTCGAACCTACATGACCGATGAAGGCGACGATGTCGATCGCCGAAGAGGATCTTGCATGTTCGAGTGGATCGTGGCCGTTTTGGAGAGGTTGGGAGCGTTCGGCGTATTCCTGCTGATGCTGCTGGAGAATGTCTTCCCGCCGATCCCTTCCGAAGTCATCCTACCACTGGCCGGCTACGCTGGGGCGAAGAGCGGCAACTCGCTGGCCGTGGTGATCATCGCCGGAACGCTCGGCTCGGTCGCGGGCGCCCTGATCTGGTATTATGTCGGGTATTGGATCGGGATCGAACGCTTGAAGCGCTTTGCCGAACGGCACGGGCGCTGGCTGACGCTTTCGGTGAAGGAGGTCGAACATGTCGACCGCTGGTTCCATCATTACGGCCGCTGGGCTGTGCTGTTCGGTCGGATGGTTCCTGGCGTGCGGACGCTTATTTCGGTCCCGGCCGGCGTGACGAGGATGCCGCTCTTCCCCTTCTTGCTGTGGACGCTGATCGGGTCGGCGGTCTGGACCGCCCTGTTGGTCTTGGCGGGCTATGAACTTGGCGAGAGGTATGGCCAGGTCGGGCAGGCCGTCGAGTTCGGCAGCAACTTCGTACTCGGTGGAGCAATACTTTGGTATCTCTGGCGCGTCGGGACATTCGGCCGCAAGCGCGCCTGAGAGTTGATCCTCCGCAATTCGGCCGGCCGTCATTTCAACCTGAATGCGGGTTATACAGACTGAAGTCGACGCCTATCTTTTAAGCATCGATTCTTTGAAAACCACAGCGCGCATTTCGGTCCGGCGCTTTTCCGGCTCGACCTATGAGGTCAGCCATGTCGATCGCGACCGTGGCGGTGACGTAGCCGCGCCAGGAGCCCGACGCGGCGAGAGAGCGGCTCGATCATCTCTTGCGGCCCCTCGGGATCGAGCAGCTTCGTGTCAGCCAGCCATTTCTGGATCGGAGCGAGGGCTGGAAGCTCGTAACTTCCGAGTGAGCGGCCCGACGTCCGGAGCGCCTCGATCGTCGCGATCATCGAGCCCGTTTTCGCCAGCTTTGCCTCGACTGTATCGCAGTCGGCTCCGAGATGCTGTAAGCCTCCGGTGAAGGCCATGTCGCTGTCAGGATGCCTGGCGTCAGGGACTATCGGCGAACGCGGTCTTGATAACGGCGTGGGCCGGATGGTCTGCCTCGAACCAGACGGCGGCAATGTGCGCCACGAAGCGATCAGGGTCGAGCGGAAGCCCTGCGGCGTTGATCACAGCAGCCTGCGTTTCCAAAAGGCTGGCGAGCGCCTCACGATGGTGGACGTAGAGTGCGCCGCTCTTGATGCAGCATTCCTGCGGACTGAACTGCACGGTCGTGAGACCGCGGGCGGTTGCTGCGGCGGCGACCGTTTCGGGTGAGAGCTGGACGAAGTCCTTGATCGTATAGAGCGGCAGGTAGCCGACGGGTTTGGACGGACCGACTTCGGTCAGGCTGCGCAACAAGAAGCGTCGCTCGTCCTCGCTTGGCACGGGTCGCTTCGCCGTCACGCGGCCGCCTTCATCTGGACGCGACGCCAGTTTCAGGGGAGCAACTCGCCGACACGGGCGCGGCGCCGGGCCCGCGTCGTGCCGAGGCGGCGATGTCGGCGAGCTCGAAGAAGCCTCGCCGGGCGTGCGCCCAACACAATGCCGCGGTGACCGCTCCTGGCTTGCGCGCTGGATCGTAGAGGCCGTTGTAGCCGCCATAGGCGTCGGCCTGGAGAATGCCACGCCAGCCTGCCAGATGTGCGTCAGGATGCTCCTGCCGCCTGTCGCGCGAGGCAAAGTAGAGCGCTGCCGGCGGATCGGCGCAGCCGAAGGGCCGATCGTCGCGCACAGAGGTCCAGATCCGGCCGGTGCCGGTCTTGCCCTTGGCCTGGATCGGAACCGTCGTGTCATCGGCATGCAGGCGCTCGGCGGCCAAAACGTGGTGGGCGATCAAGGCATGCAGCGGCGCCGGACATACGTCTCATCATCCACGCCGAACTCTCCAGCACCAGTGCCGGCACTGCTGCCGGATCAGAAGCTCGAGAGGCTGGAGGCCGCGATCCTCGTCCGCAAGGCGGCCTCCGGCGTAGGCTTACCGGGCTCGCAGCCATCACCTGAACGAAACGGGCGCGCTCCGTGGAGAACGCGCCCGTCTCCTCATAGCCTTCGGATCTCAATGGTTCCAACCGGCGTACCACACCTTGAACTGGCGCAACTGCTGCTCGGCGTGGGCGCGCTGACTTGGCGACAGCTCGTCGGTTTCGTTGAAATGCAACGCGTATTCCTGGCTACCCTCCAGCACCAGCATATACTTGTAGTACAGCACGAGATCGGAGCCCTCGTCGTAGCTCGACAGGACTTCCAGCGCCTCGCCGAGCTCCTGCGCTCGCGCGCGAGCGGTAACGTCCCCGGCGGCGGCCTGCTTCGCCAGCGAGACGAAGTGCAGCACCTCCTTCGGCAGGATGTTGCCGATGCCGGTGATCGCGCCGACCGCGCCGCATTTCACATAGCCATGAAAGACGCAGGTATCGACGCCCACCATCAGCACCACGTTCTCGTCATGGCTCGTGATGTTTTCCGCCGCGTAGGTCATGGCCGCAGCGCCGCCGAATTCCTTGAACCCGACCAGATTGGGGTGCGCCTTGCGCAATTCGAAGAACAGGTCGGCCCTGGTCTCGAAGCCGTAATAAGGACTGTTGTAGATCACCGCCGGCAACTTCGGCGCCGCAGCCAGGATCGCCTTAAAATGATGGCGCTGCGCGGTGGCGGAACTGCCGCGAGAGAGAACCCGCGGGATCACCATCAGCCCCGCGGCACCGATCTTCGCCGCATGGTCGGCCAGTGCGACAGCCGAGGCCGTGTTGATCGCCCCGGTTCCCACGATCACCGGAACACCCGCCTCCGTCAGACGCTGCGCGCCCTCCATGCGCTGCGCATCTGTCAGCAGCGGCCAGTCACCCATCGAACCGCAATAAACGACGGCCGTCATTCCGGCCTGCATCAACTCCCTGCCCTTGCGCACGAGCGCGTCGAAGTCGGGACTGCGATCGGCCTTGCAGGGGGTCATCAAGGCGGGAACCACACCTGCGAAGATTTCGGGAGTCATCGGCTCGTCTCTGGTGAATTTCGGGGGTGTTAAAGATCGCGCAGCCGATCGAACCGGCAGCTCAATTTCACCGTATGCAATTTGTCGACAGAAAGCTAGTGGGTCATAGAGGGACGTCCTGACGATTGTCTCCGGCGAACAGCCGCTGGATCTGGCGTACGATCTGGTCTGCATGAGCACGCGCCAGACTGTCGGCAAGGGGGATGTCGCCCGCGGCGATGGCCTGGACCATCTCCTCGTGCTCGTCGACATATTGCTCGGGCAAGCGGTCGTTGAACGAACGATAATAGAGCCGCAGGATACGGCGCCCGTCGTCGAGCAGCCGCGTGAACAGGCCATAATAATACGAGTTGCGGCCCGCCTCGGCGATTGCCACATGGAACTGACGGTTCGTCGAAATCATCGAGAGCGCGTCCTGCGTGACTACCGCCTTCGCAAAAGCAGCCTGGTGGATCCGGATCTCGACGAGGTCCTCCGGACGATGATGCTGGGCGGCCAGCCGAGTCGTGACCCGGTACATCAACGTCAGCGCATCGAAAAATGCGTTGAGGTTCAGCACGTCGATATTGGAAACGATGGTCGAGCGATTGGGCAGCGTCTCGACCAGGCCGTCGCTAGCGAGCCGAACCAACGCTTCGCGTATAGGCGTCCGCGACATGCCGAAACGCTCGGCCAATTGCACTTCATCGACCGGGCTGCCCGGCGGCAGGTCGAGCGAAAGGATCTCGTCTCGCAGCATGTCGTAGACCAACTTCACGCCCGAACCGCGCCTGCGCTCGGGCTGCTGGTCGGCGGCAACGATATCGGCGGGATTGGGGCCTTTCGGCATGGAACGCTTCCATCGTTTGAGGTCGGCTGCTGAGCTTGCCCTGACGGTCGGCCCTGTCTCGCACGGGTTTATCGGCCTCGTTGGCTGGTTTCAATGAAGCTGGCTAACTCAGGGGATCCCAGCGTCTCCGAGAAGCCGGCGATCGCGGTACGCGGGTCTGGCAGACAGCGCGATAAAAGAGTTGCATTGTATTTTTTTTGCATGCAACACTGACGCCGAGCGACGGAAAAGGCCGCGTCGCTCCTGCCAAAGTCGAACTAAGAGACGACGATCGCGGATAATTTATACAAACGATTTGATATCGTTGACGCTGAGTCGAAGCATGTGTCGAAGGCGGCAGATGCCGAATGGTCCAGCGCCTTGCACTCCTGGCGCAGACCAGATGCGGGACAAATTCGTCCAAACGGACGTGAGAGGGGACATCGATGAAGAAACTGCTGTTTTCCGCGAGCATTGCGGCGCTTTTCGCATTCGCGCCACAGGCCGCTTTCGCCGGCAAGGCTGACGACACCTTTAACGTGGCATTCGCGGTTGAGCCGACCACGATGGACACCTACAAGGAGACGACGCGCGAAGGCAACATTCTCGCTCGACTCCTTTTCGACGGCCTGATCGAGAAAGATACCGCCACCGGAGAATTCAAGCCGTCGCTGGCATCGTCCTTCAAGGTGACGGACGATACCACGCTCGATTTCGTGCTGCGCACCGACGTCAAGTTCCATGACGGCAGCACGATGACGGCCGACGATGTCGTCTACACCTTCAACCTCGTCTCATCGAAAGAATACGGCGCGCGCTATCAGATCGCCGTCGACTGGATCGAGAAAGCAGAGAAGACCGGGGAGAACTCGGTTCGCATCAAGATGAAGCGGCCCTACCCGCTCGCACTCGAGATGCTGGCCGGAAACCTTCCGGTCTATCCAAAGGCCTATTACGAGAAGGTCGGCCCGGCCGGCATGGCGACGAAGCCCGTCGGCACCGGCCCCTATCGCCTCGTCGACGTCACGCCGGGCTCCCGCTATGTCTTCGAACGCTTTGCCGACTACTATAGCGGCAGCCCGAAGGGGCAGCCGGCAATCAAGCGCATCGTGGCGCGCGTCCTGCCGGAAACCAACACTCAGTACGCCGAACTGATGAACGGCAGCCTCGACTGGGCCTGGAAGGTCTCGCCAGACGATGCGCGTCGCCTTTCGAGCCGGCCGAACCTGCAGGTGCAGAGCACCGAAATCCTGCGGTACTCGTTCATCAACATCAATCCGAACTTCCAGGACAAGAAGAGCCCCTTCGCCGACGTCCGGGTCCGGCGTGCGCTGAACTACGCTATCAACAAGAAGGCCATCATCAAGGCCTTCGTGGGCGGCTCTGCCCAGCCGGCCTACGCCCCGTGCTCGCACCTGCAGTTCGGCTGCACCAATGACGTCGAGCGCTACGAATTCGACGTCGCGAAGGCCAAGGCCTTGCTCGCGAATGCCGGCTATCCCAACGGTTTCGCCACGGAGATCACGGTCGCCTCGACGCCCAAGGAGCAGGCCGAGGTCATCGCGGCGAACCTGGCTGCCGTCGGCATCAAGGCGACGCTGAACTTCCAGCAATACGCGCCGGCGCTGACGGCCTGGCGGGAGAACCGGATTCCGCTGCTCATGGGCAATTGGGGTTCGTACGGCGTTGCTGACGCAGGGTTGAGCGCCAGCGTCTACTTCTCCGGAACCTCCGATAGCGTCGTCAATGACGAGAAGGTGATGAACCTGCTCTCTGTCGCCGACAGCTCCATGGACCGAGAGGTCAGAAAGAAGAACTACGTCGAGGCGCTGAAGATCATCGCCGATCAAGCCTACATGCTTCCCTTGTGGACGTTCAACGTCAACACTGTTTCCAGCGCAAGCCTCGATTTCAAGTTCGACGCCGATGAATATGCCCGTTTCTACAACGCGAAGTGGAAGTAATCTGCGATGAACCAGACTGCAGATTACGCCTACAAGGTCCCGCGCATCGTCTTTGACGAGGTGCGGGCCAAGGTCAGTGATCAAGCCAGGGCGCTCCACGCCGACGCGCTGGTATGGGACATGACCCTGCCCTACGGACCGGGCTGGATGTCGGACGAGCTGATCTTTCGATATCGCAGGGGCGGGTGCGACCTCGTCTCGCTCACCGTCAACGATTTTCCGGGCTCGATCCAGGGTACGACACGGAACGTCGGCGCGGTCCGTGCGCAAGTCCGCCGCCTCAGCTCCGATTTCGTTCTGGCGAAATCGGTCGAGGACATCCTGGCCGCAAAGGCAGCCGGCAAGACGGCGCTGATCTTTAATCTGCAGGAGACCAACCAGCTCGAGCGAAACCTCGACATGATCGAGGTCTATTACGAGCTCGGCGTGCGGCACATGCTGCTGGCGTACAACATGAAGAACTTCGTCGGCGACGGCTGCGCCGAGGAAACCAATGCGGGGCTCAGCCGCTTCGGCGTGACCGTCGTTCAGGAGATGAACAGGGTCGGCATGCTGGTCGACGGAACGCATTGCGGCTATCGTACGTCGATGGAGGCGATCGAGGTCTGCGAGGGGCCCTTCATCTTCTCGCACTGCGTTTCACATGCCCTCTATCCGCATTACCGCAACATCCGCGACGACCAGATCAAGGCGTGCGCGGCGACCGGCGGCGTCATCGGCGTCAATGGCTGCGGCTTCTTCCTGGGCGACATGGCGGGCAGCGTCGATGCCATGTTCCGCCATCTCGACCACATCGTCTCGCTCGCGGGCCCCGAGCATGTCGGTATCGCGCTCGACTATCTGGCCGATCCGAAGCCTTTTTTCGAAAGCCAGGACGCCAATCCGAGCATGTGGCCGCTGCTCGACGGCAAGCCGCATATGCGGGCGGACTATGTGCTGCCGGAGGAACTGCTGCTGCTGACTGACACCATGCTCCGCAACGGCTACAGCGAGGAGAACGTGCGCGGCATCCTCGGAATGAACTTCCTGCGCGTCGCAGGGCAAGTGTGGAAGTAACCTGACGCGGAACCGGGCGGACCACGCCCGGTTCCGCGAACAGGAACAAGCTCAGCAGGGATATATGCTCACATATTCTGCACAGCGCGCGCGCTCTGCCTTGCTGCTGATGCTGCTGATCTCGCTCGTCGCGTTCTTCCTGGTCTTCGCGTCCGGCGACCCCGCCGTGAAGATCGCGGGCGAGGCCGGTACGGCAGCCGATGCGGACAAAATCAGGCAGGCGCTCGGCTTCGACAGGCCGCTCTTCGTCCAGTACCTCTCCTGGCTCGGGCACATCCTGACCGGCGATCTCGGACAGAGCATCTATTTCAACCAGCCGGTCTCCGCGATCATCGCCGACCGCGTCGGCGCCACACTGACGCTCAGTCTCTCGGCAATGCTGCTGGCGGTGGCGCTCGCCCTGCCGCTGGGAATTGCGGCCGCGCGCTGGCAAGACGGGATTGTCGACAAGTTCGTTCTCGTTTTCGCGGCGATTGGCCAGGCCATGCCCACCTTCTGGTTCGCGCTGCTGATGATCATCGCCTTCAGCGTCAACTGGCAGATCCTTCCCACCTCGGGCTCGGAAACCTGGGCGCATTTCGTCATGCCGGCGCTGGCGCTCGCCTATTTTGCGATGCCGACCATGCTGCGGCTGACACGAGCCGGCATGATCGAGACGCTGGAGGCGGACTATATCAGGACCAGCCGTGCCATGGGCATCCCGCCTGGGCTGATCCTGTTCAAATACGCCCTGCGCAACGCGGTGGTTCCGGTCGTCGGCGTCGCGGCCGCACAGTTCGGCTCCATGCTGTCGGGCTCGATCGTGATCGAGAGCATCTTTGCGCTGAACGGTGTCGGCCGTCTGGCCTTCGAGTCGATCCAGCGCAGCGACCTGCCGACCGTGCAGGCGCTCGTGCTGTGCTTCTCCCTGGTCTACATCGTGCTCACCTTTCTCGCCGACCTGCTGAACGCCTGGATCGATCCCCGCATGAGGAGCATCTATGGCAACTCTGCTTGACGCTGCCGTGCGGCCGACGCGCCGGTTGGCCCTGAAACTGGATTTCGGCAAGGCGGGTCTTTACGCGAGCGGCCTCGTCATCCTGCTGATCGTTCTGGCGGCACTGTTCGCCCCGCTCCTGGCCCCTTACGATCCCTATTCGCAGGACCTGCTCAAGCGGACCGTTCCGCCCTTCTGGATGGAAGGAACCGACCCGGCCCATCTTCTGGGCACCGACCATCTCGGCAGGGACTATCTCTCCAGGCTGATCTATGGCGCGCGGATCTCGCTGACAATCGGCTTCGTGACTGCGCTGGTCTCAGGCTTCATCGGGACCGCGCTCGGAGTCACCGCGGGCTATTTCGGCGGTCGCGTCGACACGGTGATCTCATTCCTGATCACGGCGCGCCTCGCCATTCCCGTCATCCTGGTGGCGCTCGCTGTCGTGGCAATGCTCGGCTCGTCCTTCCAGATCGTCATAACGGTGCTTGGGCTCCTGCTCTGGGATCGCTACGCGCTCGTCATGCGGGCGGCCACCCAGCAACTACGCGGCCGCGACTTCGTCATGGCGGCGCAGATCCAGGGAGCCAGCCATTGGCAGATCATCCGCCACGAGATCCTGCCGAACATCGTGCCGCCCCTGCTGGTCGTGATGACGATCGAGATCGCGCAGGCGATCATGCTGGAGGCCGCGCTGTCGTTCCTGGGGCTCGGCGTACCGGCTCCGCTGCCGTCATGGGGGCTGATGCTCCAGGAAGGCAAGGCTAATCTCCTCTTCGATCCCTGGCTCATCACGATCCCCGGGGCAGCTCTTTTTGCCCTCGTTCTGGCGATCAACGTCTTCGGCGACTCGCTGAAGAAGATTACCAACAAGCGGGGCCGGGTGTGAGCGCGCTTCTCGACGTCAAGAACCTTTCCGTCGCGTTACCGACCGCGAAAGGGCCGCTACATGCCGTGCAGCGCGTGAGCTTCGCGGTCAATCGCGGCGAGACGCTCTGCATCGTCGGCGAGTCCGGATGCGGCAAGTCCATGACCGCGCTCGCGATCATGGACCTGCTGCCGCACGGAGCCATTCGCAGCGCGGATGCACTAACGTTCGACGGCGAGGAGTTGTCCCGCCGCCGCGACGCCATCGCCGGCCTGCGCGGACGCCGCATCTCGATGATCTTCCAGGAGCCGATGACGTCGCTGAACCCGGTCTTCACGATCGGCGACCAGCTGATGACGGTGTTCCGCAAGAATGGCAAGGGCTCCAGGGCGCAGGCACGGGAGCGTGCGCTCTATCTTCTGGAGCGTGTGGGCATCACGCACGCGCGGCAGCGTCTCGACCAGTATCCACACGAGTTGTCCGGCGGCCTGCGCCAGCGCGTCATGATCGCGATGGCGCTGATGTGCGGGCCGGACCTGATCGTCGCCGACGAGCCGACTACGGCGCTCGATGTTACCGTCCAGGCCGAGCTCCTGCATCTGCTCATGGAGTTGCAGAAGGAGTTCGGTATGGGGCTTGTCCTGATCACACACGATCTCGGGATCGTCTCGCGCATCGCCGACCAAATCTGCGTCATGTATGCCGGCCAGGTCGTCGAGAGCGGGACGCCCGCCCAGATATTCGGCCATTCGCTGCACCCTTATACCAGCGGTCTGATGCGCTGCCTGCCGAGCAATGCGCGCGACGGCGATGAGCATCTCGCGACGATCCGGGGCACCGTGCCTTCGCTGGTCGGCGAACTGCAGGGCTGCCGCTTCCGCGACCGCTGCGACCTCGCCCGCCCAGCCTGCGAGGAGGACATCGCCCTGGCGGAGCACCCAGGCGGTCATTTCACGCGCTGCATCGTGACCTCGGGGGAGCCGAGCCTTGCCTCTCATGCCTGACACCGCATCCACGGGCTCGGTCTTCGAACTGCGTGACGTTCGGAAGATCTATCAGGTTCGCGACGGCGCCTGGCGACGGCGCCCGCTCCATGCCGTCGACGGCGTTAGCCTGACGGTCCAGCCCGGTGAGGTTCTGGGCATCGTCGGCGAGTCGGGATCGGGAAAGACCACGCTCGCCAGACTGATGTTGGGGCTGACGCGCCCAACCAGCGGCGAGGCGCTGCTGCACGGAAAAGCCATCGAGACAATCGACAGGCGGCAAGTCTCCCGGCAGGTCCAGTTCGTCTTTCAGGACCCGTATTCGTCATTGAATCCATCGCGCTCGATCGAGGACGCCGTGGCCCATCCGCTGCGGCTGCACGGCATCGGCAGCCGCCAGGAACAGCTTAGACGCGCGCATGAGCTGCTTGATCTCGTTGGGCTGCCGCGGCGAACGCACGGAGCCTTTCCCGGGCAGCTCTCGGGCGGCCAGCGGCAGCGCGTCGTCATTGCGCGCGCCCTGTCGCTTCGGCCCGAAGCGCTGATCTGCGACGAGCCGACCTCGGCGCTCGATGTCTCCGTGCAGGCGCAGATACTCAATCTTCTTCATGACCTGCGCAAGGAACTGAAGCTGACCTATGTCTTCATCAGCCATAACCTCGAAGTGATGCAGCATATCGCCCA
This sequence comes from Allobosea sp. GW821-FHT12C12, assembly GCF_058807355.1. Taxonomy (NCBI): domain Bacteria; kingdom Pseudomonadati; phylum Pseudomonadota; class Alphaproteobacteria; order Hyphomicrobiales; family Alloboseaceae; genus Allobosea; species Allobosea sp. GW821-FHT12C12. Next base: position 330,699 of record NZ_JBXAQP010000005.1, on the reverse strand, counting down.
GACCATCGCGGTGGTCTATCGTGGAAAGATCGTAGAGTACGGACCCAAGACAGCGATTTTCGAGAATGCGCAGGATGTCTACACGCGGCGGCTCCTCGCCTCGGCGATGACCGTGGTGCCCGGAGCGGGCATTCCCGAGCTCGAGACGCTGGCAGAGCCGCGCTGAGTCCGACAATGCAGCCAACGACCTGAGGCGGACAATGCAATATCAGGATCTCACGCCCACGCCACGCGGCACGGTGCGCAAGACGATCGAGCACCGGACGATTTCCTCCGCCGTCACGGACAGCTTGCGGCAACGGATCCTGGGCGGAGAATTCGAGTCCGGACTGCAACTGCGGCAGGATCACCTCGCTGCCGAATTCGGCGTCAGCCGCATCCCTGTTCGGGAGGCGCTCATGCAGCTCGAGGCGGAGGGGCTTGTGAAGCTCGCTCCTCACCGCGGCGCCACCGTTTCCTCGCCGACCCTCGACGAGATTCAGGAAGTCTTCGAACTGCGCGGCACGCTGGAACCGGCGCTGCTGATGGCCTCCGGGCCGCGGCTGACAGGTGACGATTTCACGGCGCTGGAAGCACTGCTCGATGAGTATTCAAGCAACATGGAAGCCAACAACGTCCAGATCTGGGGCGAGCTCAACACCAGCCTGCACATGCTGCTCTACTCGCGCGCGCGCAAGCCGCGATCGGAAGCGATCGTGCTCGGCCTGCTCAGGGAATCGGACCGGCACACCCGCATCCAGCTAACGATCCCCGGAGCGATATTGCGCGCACGCGGCGAGCACGCGGAATTGGTCTCTTTGTGCCGGAAAGGTCGGTTCGCGCAGGCACGCGACTTACTCGAAGACCACATCAAGCATTCCGGCTCTTCGCTGCGCGAATTCCTGCGTTCGCGCTCGGCGGCTCGGTGACCATCATTAGATCAGCGCTACCAGACGGAAATATCCAACCATGCCGACACAGCTCGACACCGCAACCGCCCTGCGCCCAGGCGACATCCTGCACCGTGAAGCGATCGTCATCGATGGCACCTGCCCACTGGCGCGCCGGCCGGAATTTCTCGACTGGTATGCGCAAGGCGGCGTGACGGCCGCCGTCGTTACGGTTGGCGGCGTCTGGACGCAGGTCAATGCCGGCGAGACAGTACGCGGGCTCGGCACGTGGCTGAACTACATTGCCGAACGGCCGCATCTGCGACTGATCCGGACCGCTGAAGACATCGACGCCGCCAAGCGTGAGGGCCAGCTCGGCGTCGTCTTTCACTTCCAAGGAACGGAACCCTTCGAGGCCAGCGTCGACTTGGTCGATGCCTATCATGCTATCGGCCTGCGCATGGTTCAGCTGACCTATAATCTGAAGAACCGCGTCGGCGATGGTTGCGAGGAGCGCACCGACGCCGGCCTAAGCCGCTTCGGCGTCGACTTGGTGCAGCGCCTTAACAAGCGCGGGATCGTCGTCGACTGCTCGCATACCGGCTACCGCACAAGTCTCGATGCGATGGAGGTCTCTAGCGCGCCAGTGGTCATCTCCCATGCCAATGCCAGGGCGGTCTATAACTGCCCGCGCAACATTCCGGACGACCTGATCAAGGCCTGCGCGGCGACAGGCGGTATCATAGGCATCGTCGGCTTTCCCGGCTTCGTCGACGCGACGATGCGGCCGACGCTCGACGCCTATATCGCGCATATCGACCATATCGCGAACCTCGTCGGCACGGACCATGTCGCGATCAGTACGGACTTCTACGAAGGCATGGAGCGGGTGACCTCCCCGGAGGAGGCGCGGCGTTATCATCAGCAATCGGTCGCGAGCGGCCGCTGGAGCGCTGCCGGCTATCCACCGCCGCCACACTATTTCCCTGAAGGCTATGGCGACCCGCGCGAGATGCCGAACCTGACGCAGCGGCTCCTGGAACGTGGCTACACGCCAGACGATGTACGCAAGATCATTGGCGGCAACTGGCAGAGAATCTTTAGGACCATCTGGGAAGGAGAGTCGGTCGCAAATTAATGAGACCTGTGCGCGGGCCGGGTTGCGGGCGCGTGCTTGGCCGTTAACCGGCCCGCTCGACGGCTGGCGTTGGCTGCCGAGCGGATCCGGTTTTCAAGCTCAGGCGGCTGCCATGATGATGATCGGGTGCGTTTCAGATTGTAAGCGGTGGCGGTGAGGTGAACCTGAGTGGTGGCTTTGGCGAGGCCCCGCCATCGCATCCGGCGCAGTCCGTAGGATCGCTTCCAGGTCCCGAAGATCTTCTCGATCTTGGCACGCACGCGATGGATCGGCTGGTTCCAGGCCGCGAGCCGATCACGAAGCCAAGCTGCTCCTGGCCGATCGAACGATGCGCCATCCTCTCTCCATCCCGGAAAGCCCAATGGAATCAGATATCAACAGCGCCGTCTACGACGACCCGCGCACAGGTCTCCTAGTCAGGCCGAATCGTAAGTCACAGAGATTAGGCTGGCAAACTGGTCATGGGCCGTTCTTCCTGGGTCCGGCAACGGTCATTCGCCCGCACGACACCCGCTGACCTGCCGCCCATCCTCATCCCGCAGCAGCAGAGGGGCCCTGGTCTTCGGTCGGCGGAAGACCACTTCCGCGGGTTACACAAACTGGGCGCGGATCCAGTCCGCGAATAGGAGGTTGGCTACGTTCTGACGGTCTCGCTGTGCAACAAGGAAAAAACCCTTCTGTGAGGGAACGGTGACGTCAACAGCCTTGACCAACAGACCTTGGGCGATCAAGTCATCCGAGAGCAAGGACCAGCCGAGCGCTATGCCCTGCCCCTCGCAAGCGGCCTGCATGACCAAGTGATGGCTGTTAAAGCGAATGCCGGGCTGTAGGCTGCCGGCGCCGATGCCCAGCGCGGCGAACCATTGCTGCCAGCCGAATCGGCCATGGCGAGCATCCTCATTCGAAAGGAGCACATCCTTCAGTAGTTCCTCCGGCCTCACTAGGTCCGGTCGGCTCCTCTTATAGGCCGGGCTGCAAACCGGAAACACATCGCTTCGCCTGAGCAAGGTCGCGTCGAAACCGGACCAGGTACCATCGCCATAGGCGAGCCCGATCTCGACCTGATCGGCGATTTTCTCGAACCCGTCGTCAGTCGCCACAATGTCGACGGCGATATCGGGGAAGCTGTTCCGGAACTGCGGCAGTCGGCGCAAAAGCCAGAAAGTGCCAATCGAGAAAGTGACGCCAACGCTGATTGTCGCCGGGCGACTCGCGGCACGGATTTCGCTTGCGGTATCCGCGATCTGGTCGAAGGCGCTCACGACCGAGCGGAGCAGACGACGGGCCTCCGGTGTCAGCGCGAGGCCGCGGTGATGACGCTCGAACAGGTTGACGCCGAGCTCGACTTCGAGGGCGCGGACCTGCTGACTGACCGCGGCCTGCGTCACGCCTAGCTCGGTGGCTGACTTAGTGAAGCTGAGATGCCGCGCAGCAGATTCGAACATGCGCAGGCGCGACATTCGCGGCAGCCTGCCCACATAACTGTCGGAATTCATATCGTGTCCCCAAAGGATGTGGAGGCGTGCCCCGGTGGCAACAACCGTTCCAAAGGCTGGCGGACCAAGCTGCGATTTGGCAAATGGCCCTTGGAAATCTTTCGTTGAATCGCCGCTCTCCTCGATTATGATTCAGTTCCGGAGAAATTCTTGCGGAACCGAAATAAAATGATCGTCCTGAGCGCGTATTATGCGGGAACCATCAAGCCAGAGGATCAGTCAGTATTTGATGACTACGTCTGCCATGTTCATCTCCCTTTGGTTGCCGGCTGGCCCGGACTCCGGAAATTGAGACTACTCAAGAACAATGGCCAGCCTTATCTCGGCGAAGCCCCGCAATATTATCAGTCTTTCGAACTGACCTATGATAGCGCCGAGGCGCTCGCTCTCTCCCTACAGTCCGAGCAGCGTAACGAAACGAAGACTCGTTCAATAGAGGATCGCCCAAAATTTCGAGGGCTTTTCGAAGGAGTGGTCCGGCACGTCGTCTATGAGCAGACCGAATATACGCCGCCGCTGCCGGCCGGGCCGTCGCCAGCGCTGCTGCGCTGCGCCTACTACAATGGCACTGTCGCACCCGAGAACCGAAACCGCTTTGACACCTACATTCACGACGTGCATCTGCCGGACGTCGCGAACTGGCCGCATCTGCGGCATCTGCGTCGCCTGAAGAACGACGGCAGCTCGTTTCTCGAAGAGAAGCCGCAATATTATCAGGCTTTCGAGCTCGCCTTCGACACTCAGGCCCAGATGGACGAGTGCATGGCCTCGGAGGAGCGCAAGGAAACCCGCCGCATCTCGGCACAGGACCGAGACAGCTTCAAAGGCCTCTTTCTGGGCGAGGTCCATCACGTGAACTACGCGTGCCACGACATTCCCGTGACCGGCGCCTAGTCCGCAGCCTCGCGCCAGGAGATCAGAAGCGTGCTCAAACTCGGATACAAGGCGTCCGCCGAGCAGTTCGGCCCGCGCGAGCTGGTGGATTTCACCGTCGAGGCCGACCGGCTCGGCTTCGATTCCGCCTTCATCAGCGATCATTTCCAGCCCTGGCGCCACACAGGCGGGCACGCCCCCTCGGCGCTCGCCTGGATGGGTGCAGCCGGAGCGGCGACGCAGCGCATCCTGCTCGGTACCAGCGTGCTGACGCCGACCTTCCGCTATCACCCGTCGATCGTCGCGCAGGTCTTCGCGACCTTGGGCGTGCTGTTCCAAGGCCGTATCGCGCTCGGCATCGGCACCGGCGAGGGGTTGAACGAGACGCCCGCGATCGGCGTCGAGTGGCCCGAGGTCAAGGAGCGCTTCGCCCGCTTGCGAGAGGCTGTGACACTGATGCGCAAGCTCTGGACGGAGGATCGGGTCTCATTCACGGGCGAGTTCTATAGGACTGAGAACGCAACGCTCTATGACCGCCCGACAGAACCTGTGCCGATCTACGTCGCCGGCGCCGGTCCGATGATCGCCAAATATGCGGGACGCGCGGCGGACGGCTTCATCTGCACTAGCGGCAAGCCGCGCGAACTCTATCTCGAAACGTTGCTGCCCAACGTCGAGGCCGGACTGGCCGCGCGAACCAAACCTGCGGCCGGCTTTGATCGTATGATCGAGATGAAGGTCTCGTTCGATACCGACAAGGAACGGGCCCTTTCGGATATTCGCTTCTGGTCGGCGCTGGCCCTGTCGGCCGAGGAGAAGATGACGGTCGAGGACCCGCTCGAGATGGAGCGGCTCGCGGATGCCTTACCGATCGAGCGTGTCGCCAAGCGCTGGATCGTCTCGACCGATCCGGACGAACATGTCGAGATGATCAAGCCCTATCTCGCCATGGGCTTCAACCATCTCGTCTTCCACGCGCCTGGCTCTGATCAGGTTCGCTTCCTGCGGCTCTATGCCGAGCAGGTCATGCCCCGCTTGCGGGCTCTGGCCTAAGATCGGATCGCGCGGAGCGCGTGTCTTCCGTATTGCCTGCGCGAAGGACGCCCGATGAGACAAGCCACGCTGACAGCCTTGCCGGATTTCCCGCTCGTCGCGGCCGGAACCGACCTGGCGGAGCTGCTGGCGAATGAGCTGACGCTGAAAGGGCTCGTTCCTCAGGATTGCGACATCCTCGTCCTCGCCCAGAAGATCGTGTCGAAGGCCGAGGGGCGCTTCGTCGATCTCGCCACGGTGACGCCGTCGCCGGAGGCCGTCAAAGTTGCTGGCGAGGCTGGCAAGGATCCACGGCTGGTCGAGGCGATCCTCAGCGAATCCCACCGTGTCGTGCGGGTGCGAAAGGACCTGATCATTGTCGAGCACAAACTCGGCTTCGTGATGGCCAATGCCGGCGTCGACCAGTCGAATGTCGGAACTCGACACGACATCGCCCTGCTCCTGCCGGAAGATCCCGATGCGAGCGCCGATGCCCTGCGCCGAGCGCTCGGCAAGCGATTTGACGTTCAGCTCGGAGTGATCATCAACGACAGTTTCGGTCGGGCGTGGCGGAAAGGCGTCTGCGGTGTCGCGATCGGCGCGGCCGGCCTGCCCTGCCTCATCGACAAGCGTGGCGATTTCGACCTGTTCGGGCGCGAACTGAAGGTCACCATGATCGGCTTTGCCGACGAGGTCGCCGCCGCCGCCTCGCTGGTCATGGGCCAGGCGGATGAGGGCTGCCCGGTCGTGCTGGTGCGCGGCCTGTCTTGGCAACCGCAAGAGGGGCGCGCGACCGACCTTGTGCGCGCGGCGGGGGAGGATCTTTTCCGATGACGGGCAAGGTGGTGGCGCTGTCCGGTGGCGTCGGCGGCGCCAAGCTGGCGCTGGGGCTGGCACGCCTGGTCGCACCGGGCGACCTCCTGATCGTCGCCAACACCGGTGACGATTTCGAGCATCTGGGCCTCAGCATCTCGCCCGATATCGATACGCTGACCTATGTCCTGTCCGCCCTCGACGACACTGGACGCGGCTGGGGCCGCCGGGACGAGAGCTGGAACTTCATGGCCAGCCTAAAGGAGGTCGGGGGCGAGACCTGGTTCCTGCTCGGGGACCGGGACCTCGCTCTGCATGTCGAGCGCACGCGGCGGCTGCGGCGAGGCGAGAGGCTCTCGGCGGTCACCAATGCGATCACGCGCCAGCTCGGCATCGGCCCGACCGTAATCCCAATGAGTGACGACCCCGTGCGGACCAAGCTCAGGACTGACCAGGGCTGGCTCGACTTCCAGCATTATTTCGTGCGCCTGCAGTGCGAGCCCAAGATCGAGAAGATCGTCTTCGAAGGAGCGGCCGACGCGGCTCCTCACCCTGCGCTGATGGCCGCCCTCGCCGAGCCGGACCTGCGGGCGATCGTGATCTGCCCGTCGAACCCGCTCATCAGCATAGAGCCCATTCTCGCCGTTCCCGGCGTCCGCGCTGCCATCGCGCGCTCCGCCGCACCTGTAATCGCCGTCTCACCGATTGTTGCGGGTCAGGCGCTTAAAGGGCCGACAGCCAAGATGCTGGCTGAACTCGGCACACCGCCGAGCGCCGAAGCGATCTTCCAGCGCTACGCCGATCTTCTCGACGCCTTCCTCGTCGAGGACGGCGAGGAGCTATTGTCCGCGGAAAGCCGCGCGCGGGCGCTGCCTGCTGCCACCATCATGCGTAGTCTGGACGACCGCATCGCTCTCGCACGGCGCGTGCTTGAAGCAGCCGCTTCGTTGGAGGCTCGGGATTTCGCCGCAATGCGCCGCGCGCGCTCGGCCTGACAGCAGGCGCCAAGTCACGCGATCAGCGCATCGGACACCGGTCAGCCCCTGGATTTCGCCATCGGGTCGAGGATTTGTCGCAATCCCTCACCTAGCATGATGAAGCCGAGCACGGCGAGGAAGATCGCTGTCGCCGGCGCCAACGCAAAGCCCGGCTGCAGCTCAAGATACTGGAAACCGACCTGCACCATCGAGCCCCAGGTCGACTGCGGCGGCTGTGCGCCAAGACCTATGAAGCTCAGGCTCGACTCGGTGATGACCGAGAAGCCTATCGCGAGCGAGGCCTGCACGATCACAGGGTTGATGGCGTTGGGCAGAATGTGCCGAAATAGGATCACCCGGACCGGAGCCCCCATCGAATAGGCCGCCATAACGTAGTCATGGTGCTTCAGCGACAATACCTGGCCGCGCACGAGACGCGCGAAGGCTGGCGCCGAGACCAACGCGATCGCGATCGTGGTATTCACCAGCCCCGTCCCGAGTACGGCCGCGATCGTCAGCGCCAGAACAAGCGGCGGCAGCGCGATGATGCTGTCGAGGATCCGCATGAAGACTTCGTCGAGGACACCGCCGGTATAGCCGGCGACGAGCCCGAGCGGCACGCCGACCATTGCAGCCAAGGCGACCGAGGCCACACCAACAGATAGCGAGAGCTGGGCGCCCGCTACGAGGCGGCTCAGGATGTCACGCCCGAGCTCGTCCGTTCCGAATGGGTGCTTGAAACTCGGCCCGGCAAGCACGGACGTGTAGTCCATGTCGTTCGGACCGTGCGGCAGCAGCATCGGCGCCACAAGCGCAATCAGGATCTGCGTGACGACGAGTATAGTTCCCACCGCCGCCAGCGGATTGCGAAACAGCTCGCGCAGGCCATGCATGACACGGTCGAAACGAAGCCTGCGGTCCTCGGCTCGCATATTGCTGACTTCGTTCATCTAGCTCTGCCTGGTTCTTGGGTCGAGCAGCCCGTAGGCGACATCGACTAGCAGGTTCGCGAAGACCACCGCCATGGTGATGAACAGGACCACGGCCTGGACGACCGCATAGTCGCGGCTGAGAATAGCGTTGACTAGAAGGCGGCCCATGCCCGGGATGGCGAAGACGGTTTCGGTGACGACAGCGCCACTGAACATCGTGCCGAGTTGCAGGCCGAGGATGGTCGCGATTGGCAGCATGGCATTGCGGAAAGCATGTTTGACGACCACACCGCGTTCGCTAAGCCCCTTCGCTCTTGCGGTGCGGATATAGGGATAGTTCAAAACCTCAGCGAAACTCGACCTCGACTGGCGCGTCAGTACCGCTGTCAGGGCGAAGGTCAGCGTGAGGGCCGGCAAGATGGTGGTGCGCAGGCTCTCGACGGGATCGACGAAGGGCGAGACGTAGCCCGAGGCCGGCAATAGGCCCCAGCGCAGGGCGACTAGGTAGATCAGTAGGCCTCCGGCAAGGAAGTAGGGCGTCGCCGCGCCGATCATCGAGAAGACCGTGCCGACCCAGTCGGTCCAGGAATTCAGCCGCACGGCCGAGTAGGCACCAAGCGGCACCGAGATCACCACCGCCAGGACCCAGGCCATCAGCCCAATCTGCAGCGTGGGCAGGATGCGCGGTAGCACGACGTCGAGGACTGGCTGCCGATTATAGACCGAATAGCCGAAATCGCCGGACAGCGCTCGTTCGACCCAGGCGACGTACTGGATATAGAGCGGGCGATCGAGCCCGTATTGCTGGCGCAGCTGCTCGATGATCTCGGGCGAGGTGTCGCTCTGCGCCTCACCGGCGATCATCATGATTGGGTCGCCGGGCAGGAGCCGCATCAGCAGGAAGATGATCACCGAGGTCATGGTAATGACCGGGACCGCCGCCAGGACGCGCTTCAGGATGAACAGCACCGCTCGGCCTCCCTGTCACGGAGCCGGGCAGGGCGAGCCCGCATCACGACTCCATGGCACATGATCACTTCGCCTCGCCAGCCTCCTCGAAGATGAGGGATAGCGCACGCGGGACGACCTCGTTGGCGAACGCCTCGATGACGTCTCCGATCTTCTGTCCCGGCGCCGCATGCGGCCTCAGCGTAATCTGGGTGACGCGCGGCGTCAGGGCACGCGCCAGCTGCTCGGCGACGCGGTCGGGGCTGCCGACCAGCACCATGGCCTCGACCGCCTCGCGCGGCAGAAGCGCGGCGGCCTTCGCCGCGGCTTCGGAGCTGCGCTCCTGAGCCAATGCCGCGAACTCGTCCGGCAGGGTCACGTTCAGCTCGGCGAGATACTCCCAACGCGGATACTGGGACAGGATGCGGCTCGCCACGCGCTTGCGCATCACCGTGAAGGCGGCATCGTCATCGTCGTTGATGCATGCCTCGACGCGCAGCCCGACATCGACGGTGGCGGCGTGGCGTCCGGCCTTGGCGATGCCCTCGTCGAGCTTGCCCGTGTAGAAATCGAAGGCGCTCGGCTGCAGCACGTTGGCGATCAGCACGCCATCAGCGATCTGACCGGCCAGACGCGTCATCTGTTCGCCATGGGTCGCGAAATAGACCGGGATCTTGCTTCTCACGGGCTGGAAGGAGAGCTTCCCGCCATCGACCGCGAAGACCTTGCCCTGCGCTGTGATCTTCTCGCCGGCGATCAGGCCGTTGATCATCTCGACGGCCTCGCGCATCGCGGCGATCGGCAGGGTCTTCTCAATGCCGAGCTCCTTGAAGCCGGCGCCGCCGATGCCGATGCCAAGAACCGCCCGGCCGCCGCTGAGCTCGTCGAGTGTCGCGATGGCGGCGGCAGTGATCGCCGGATGGCGCGAATAGGGATCGGTGACGCCGGTGCCGATCCTGATCGTCTTGGTGCCGAGCACCACGGCGGCGAGCGCGATATAGCACTCGCGCGCGAAGCGCACATCGGTATACCAGAAGTACTGGTAGCCGAGTTCCTCGCTCAGCTGCGCCAGGCTGACGAGTTCGGCAACGTCATAGTCGGAGAACAGCAGCAGGCCGAGCGACGGGGACATGGGTTTACCCGAGACGTCCACCGGTTATTCCTTCTGTTCCGCAGGCGGATTCGAATATTCGGGCGCACCGCCGATGATGAAGTCCTCGCGCGCCACATTGTCGAAGATCACGTTGACCGCATGTCGCTTCGAGCCGCCAATACGCACCAGCGCTTCGGTGATCGCCTCGGCGATTTCCCGCTTCTTCTCGGGGGAGCGGCCTTCATGAAAGAAAACGCGAACGACAGGCATGGTTTTTCCCTGGCTTGATGGACGTCTTTGCGAGGTGGTCAGCCGAGATGGATCGTCTCGAACGCCGTGATGCCGCTGGCGGTGTGGGCGAAGCCCTTCACGCTCGGGTGCAGGCCCTTGAAGTCGGAGCTGTAGTGCCAGGGCACGTAGACCGCGTCCTCGTTCATCAGCTCGGAGATCTTGCGGAAGATCGCCTTGCGCTCGGCTTCCGACTGCGCCTCACGCTGCGCGCTGATGAGCTTGTCCATCTCGGGATTGGCGTAGCCGTGGAACTTGGCGTAGGAGCCGCCCGAATGCAGCAGGATCGCCAAATACTGGTCGGGATCGGGCCGGTAGCCCCACCAGCCCTGAAGGTCCATCGGCATTTGGCCGGATTGCAGCAAGGTTCGGTAGCCGGCTGAATCGACCTGCTCGATCTCGACCTTGACGCCGATCTCGGCGGCATTGGCCTGGAAGATCTGGGCGGCGCGCTGCTTCACCGGGTCGGGCTGCAGCGGTCCCTTGATCACGATCGGGGTCGAGATGCCGGATTCGCCGATCAGCCGCTTCGCCCTCTCAACGTCCCGCTTGAACGGCTTATAGTTGGCATCGAAGAACGGCGAGCCGGGCAGGATGCCGTCGAAGCCAATCGAGCCCGTGCCGAAATAGGCGATCTTGTGCAGGGCCTCGCGGTCGATGCCCCATTGGAAGGCCTGGCGGAACGCCTTGGACCGGCCGGGATGCTCCTCGCGCAGGTTGAAGCCGAAATACTCCCAGCGGAAGCCGGGCTGCTCTGAGACGACCAGATTCTGGGTCTGCCGCAAGCGCGCGATGTCCTGCAAGGGCAGCGATTCCGCCATCTGCACGCCGCCCGAACGCAGCTCGGCGAGGCGCGTGCTGTCAGTCGGGATCGGTCGCAAGATGACCCGGTCAAGATAGGGGCGGCCGGACTGCCAGTAATCCGGGTTCTTCTCGAGGACGGTACGCGTGTCCTTCTGGTACTCGGCCAGCTTGAATGGGCCAGTGCCGACGGGATGCAGCCCGTAGTCCTTGCCCCATTTCTCTATCGCGGTCGGCGAGCCGATTGCTCCCGCGACATCGGTCAGCGGAAAGGCGAAGGCGGCGAAGGGGTATTTCAGGACGAAACGGAGAGTTGTCGTGTCGACGACCTCGAGCTGGTCCATGGCCCTGAGCTCACCCTCGCGGATCGAGCCCGTCTTGGGATCGCGGATGCGGTCGATATTGTATTTGACCGCAGCTGCGTCGAAAGTCGTGCCGTCATGGAACTTGATGCCGGAGCGCAGCTTGACGGTGAGAACCTTGCCGCCGTCCGAGAATTCCCAGGACTCGGCCAAGTGTGGCGCGAGGCGGCCCTTGTCATCGACGGTGAAAAGCGTGTCGTGAATGGCCTGCGAGGCGGTGCGGCCTTGGACGTTGCCGGTCAGGTGCGGATCGAAGGTGATCGGATCGGCGAAGATCGCGACCGTCAGCGTACCGCCGCGCTTGATAGTTGCGGGAGCTTGGGCCCGCAGCGGCGAAGCGGCCAACCCGATGACCGGGCCCGCAGCCATGAAGCGAAGCAAGTTGCGCCTGTCTATCATGTCGCCGAACACCCCTCGTCGTCTCGTTGAATGAGATCAATTCAGGTCAGGTTATCGGCGCTCGAAAGGTGGTCAACGAAAGAGTTTGTCTTGGAGCTTGCCCTAGTTTCGCTTCTATGGCTGCCGCAGATGATCTCGGCTTCCACCTCTGTGGTGGCCGGCGGCGAAAGCTGGACTTGGGCAAATTCACCCGAAAAGTCTATGGTTGCGCGCCTTCGCGCGGCGAATACCTTCCGACGGCGAGAGCCGGCCTGTGCCAATCCCTTTGCGCTCGCCTCTCGCTGGAGCGGGACCATGACTTTGACGCGCGACATCTGGGCCGTATTGCCCATCAAAGACCTGACGCAGGCCAAGCAGCGGCTGTCCTCTGCCGTGTCGCCCACCCTCCGGCGCGGCCTCGCCGCAGCGATGGCGGAGGATGTCCTCGCCGCCCTGGCCGCGACGCCCGAGCTGGCCGGCATCCTCGTCATGACTGACGACCCCCGGGCGACGCTCCTCGCGCGGAGATACGGCTGCGCGATCTCGACCGAGAATGCGCGCTCCGGCCACACCGCCGTCGTTGCCGCCGCGGCGCGCAGGCTGCAGCAGGAGGGTCGCGGCGGCATGCTGGTCGTGCCGGGCGACATCCCGCGGGTCACCCCGGCGGAAATTTCCGCGCTGATCGCCGCCCATGCCGGAAGCGGCGGTTTCAGCATCTCGCCCGCCCACGACGAATGCGGTTCCAACGCGATCATCTGCTCGCCGCCGACGCTCATGCCGTTGACCTACGGGAACGACAGCTATTGGCCGCATCTCGCGACAGCCCGGGCTCTGGGGCTCGAGCCGGTTATCTGCCCGCAGCCCGGCATCGGCCTGGACATCGACCATCCCGAAGATCTCGCGCTGTTCCTGGAGAACCCCTCGCCGACGCGGGCCTGGGCGTTCCTCAACGCGCAGGGGCAGACCGACACCCACTCCCCGACGCTGCCGGCGCGCGCCTTCCCACAAGGTGCCGGACCGGCGCTCGCAGCCCCTCCCCAGGGCGCCGAACGGTGGTGATGGATCGAGGCCGGCCTCGCCGCTCCGGCGAAGTGCACGAAGCATTCCAAGGCTCGAACGACGACGCCGCGGCGCGCCGGCTGGAGACGGTGCCGCTCGCTGCGCTCCTCGCCGCCGCCGCCCGCGTTCGCAACGACGGCCATGGCGATCTCGTCAGCTATTCGCGCAAGGTCTTCATTCCGCTGACTCAGCTCTGTCGCGACGTCTGCCACTACTGCACCTTCGCCCACCCTCCCCGGCACGGGCAGCGCTCGTTCATGACGCCGGAGGAGGTCCTCGCAGTCGCGCACGCAGGCGCGAGGGCCGGCTGCAAGGAGGCGCTGTTCACGCTCGGCGACAAGCCGGAGCGGCGCTACCGCGCCGCGCGCGAGGAGCTCGCCGCCCTCGGATACGAGACGACGCTGTCCTACCTCCTCGCGATGGCCGGTCTCGTGCGCGAGGAGACCGGGCTGCTGCCGCACATCAACGCCGGACTGATGGATCGGGCCGAGATCGAGCGGTTCAAGGCCGTCAGCGTCTCGCAGGGCATCATGCTGGAGACGATCTCCGACCGGTTGTCGCAGCGCGGCGGGCCGCATTTCGGCTCGCCCGACAAGATTCCGGCTCGCCGGCTGGCCATGATAGAGGCGGCCGGGCAGGCGCAGGTGCCGTTCACCACCGGCCTGCTGATCGGCATCGGCGAGACGCGCGCCGAGCGGATCGAGGCGCTGCTGGCGGTGCGCGCGCTGCACGAACGCCATGGTCACGTCCAGGAAATCATCGTCCAGAACTTCCGCGCCAAGCCCGGCACCCGCATGGCGCAGGCGCCGGAGCCGTCGCTCGACGAGCAGCTCTGGACCGTCGCGGTGGCGCGATTGATCTTCGGCCCGGCGATGAATATCCAGTCGCCGCCGAATCTCAGGCCCGAGGCGCTCGCCGCCATCATCGGCGCGGGCGCCAACGACTGGGGCGGCATTTCCCCGGTGACGCCCGACCACGTCAATCCCGAGGCGCCGTGGCCCGAGGTCGAGCGCCTTGCCGTGCAGACCGAGGCCGCCGGCAAGCTGTTGGTCGAGCGGCTCGCGATCTATCCCTCGCATCTTCTGCATGGCAGCAACTGGCTTGCGCAGCCGATGCTGAAGGCCGCGCTGATCCATACCGATTCCGAGGGTTTCGCCCGCGCCGATTCCTGGGTGGCGGGCGCCGATATCGCCCCGCCGCGGCTCGCAGCCCCTGCCATCCAGCGCCCCGCCTCGCGGGAGCTGGCGGCTGTCCTCGGGAAGAGCGCGAGCGGCGAGGAATTGACCGAGGCGGAGATCGTCAGCCTGTTCGCGGCACGCGGAACCGCCTTCGACGCTGTTTGCCGGGCAGCGGACGAGATCCGAGCCGAGGCCTGCGGAGACGCCGTCTCCTATGTCGTGACGCGCAACATCAACTACACCAACATCTGCTACTTCAAATGCAAGTTCTGCGCGTTCTCGAAGGGCAAGATGAGCGAGAACCTGCGCGGGCGGCCCTATGATCTCGAACTGTCCGAGATCGGCCGCAGGGCGGCAGAGGCGTGGGAGCGCGGCGGCACCGAAGTGTGCCTACAGGGCGGCATTCATCCCGACTATACGGGCCGGACCTATCTCGACATCTGCCGTACAATCAGGGCCGTCGCGCCCGACATCCATATCCATGCCTTTTCGCCGCTGGAGATCAAGCAGGGTGCTGCGACGCTCAAGCTCTCGGTCCGGGAATTCCTGTTGGCGCTCAAGGAGGCGGGATTGTCTTCCCTGCCCGGCACCGCGGCCGAGATCCTCGACGACGAGGTCCGCGCGGTGATCTGCCCGGACAAGATCAGGACCGATGAATGGCTGTCCGTGGTCGAGACCGCCCATGAGGTCGGCTTGCGCAGCACGGCGACAATCATGTTCGGTCATGTCGAGCGGTACGAGCACTGGGCCCGCCATCTCCTGCGGATCAGGCGGCTGCAGGCCCGCGCCGGCGGCTTCACCGAGTTCGTCCCGCTGCCCTTCGTGCCGATGGAGACGCCGATCTTCCTGCGCGCCGCCTCGCGCAAAGGGCCGACCTATCGCGAAGCGGTGCTGATGCATGCCGTCAGCCGGATCACGCTCAACCCGCTCATCGGCAATATCCAGGTCTCCTGGGTGAAGATGGGAGCGGCCGGCATGCGCGACTGCCTGCGCGCCGGCGTCAACGATCTCGGCGGCACGCTGATGGAGGAGACGATCACGCGCTCGGCCGGCGCCCTCCACGGGCAGGAAATGGCGCCGTCCAAGTTCCTGGCGCTGATCGCCGAGAGCGGCCGGCGCGCCCGACCCCGCACGACGCTTTACGGCGATGTCGCTCCGACCCGCGTCACCGCCGCTCTCGCTGCCAAACCGCTCCTACCCTCACATAGTACGGCACCCCGGCCGCGCGAGCATTCGGCGACAGTAAGACATCACAAGCCCCTGTTATCGCACCGAACCGCCTGGCGACCGCTCTAACTCCAGTTTTGGCTGAAGGTCTTGCCCTTGTGAGCGCCGCGTTTGCCTCTAGAAGGATGGCGGGGTGATCACCCACATGACGACGGCGGGCAGATTACCGAGAACCTTCATTCTGTGAGGGTGGTGGCTGTCGAAATAGATCGAGTCACCGGCCTGCAGCTGGTGCACCTCGTTGCCGACAGTCACCTCATATTGGCCGGAGAGGACATATCCGAATTCCTCGCCGTCGTGCTGATACGGCTCGTATTGCAATTCATCCCCTGGCCAGTCGCTCAACGAATGGGTCAAAGATGGAGTTGCCTCTCCTTTGTGGAGAGCGTTTTTCGTTTTACGCGGCTTGGCCTTCGAACTGAAGCGGGCTGATGAAGTCGAGCGCCGAATGGCGCCGGACGGGATTGCAGAAGCCGTCGATGTATCGCGCGATCGCGGTGGTCGCCTCGGCCCGGCCGTGGAAGACGGTGCGCCAGACGAGTTCGGTCTTCGGCGTCTTGAAGAATGTCTCGACCATGGCGTTATCAAAGCAGTTTCCCTTGCCCGACACAGCCAGCCCTCTCGCGTCCAGACGCAGGAGATGTCGGCGCCCCACTTCTGGTTCGGCCCGCCCGCCGTGAAGTCCTGGTCGAGCAGGTTCGGCGCGACCGGGAAGGCGTGGAGGCTGTCGGTCGCGCGCCTGAACCGCCGCTTCTGCCGAGCCTTCATCCCGTTCTCGCGCATCAGACGGGCAATACGCCGGCGGCCGATCGACAGGCCGTTGTCACGCAACTCGTGCACCATGCGTGGGCTCCCAAGGGCGCGGCCGATATTGTCGTCGGTCGGGATTGCCCCGATTTCGGCGAGGACGCGCCCCACCGAGAAGCGCATATGCTCGGCTTGGCTCGGCGAGGTGTACCACTTCAGGAGTTCGCCGATCGATTCGATTGTGGCCTCGGAGAGACCCGCGTCATGCATGGCGACCCGATCCTCAGGACGCAAGGCGGCGATCAAGCCCTACTTCTCGATCAGGCGATAGGCCCAGCCCTCGGCCTGACCGTTCAAGCCATGTTCGTCATACTGGCCGTGATGCGCCTCGCGATAGCCGGCATGGGCGCGCCGGATCAGCTCCTGGTGAATCCGGAACGACTGGCGGAAGAAGGCCTGGAGCTGATCGCGCGAGACCCAGTGGTCGGAACCGGTCAACGTCATTCGTTCAAGGATCGCATCGAGTTGCGCTCCCATATATCGCGCACAGATAGGTTCGCGGGTCCTTAAGCTGATGACGAGAACCGCAGTCCCAGCCGCTGAGCGATCGCGTGCGGGAGACGGCGTCGCCAATAATAGAAGGCGCCGCGACGTTCGAAGTGGGATGCAACCGACACGTGCCAGCCCCTGTGCCAGACAGATGTGTCACACCTACGTGTCAGACTGGGCGAAATAGACTCCCAGCCAGATACCCAGATTCAGCAATTTCAGGGATTTAGATACCAAAGCCACGTGAGTGGCTGGGGGACTAGGATTCGAACCTAGACAACCAGAGTCAGAGTCTGGGGTCCTACCGTTAGACGATCCCCCAATGGCGCGAGATGCGCTCGCATTGGTGAGCCGGGGGTCTAATCAATGCCGGCGCGTATGGCAAGCGCAGAATGAAGCCCGGCATGGCGGCAATGTCCGTCGTTCACGCCCCGCTCAGCGTGCGCCTGACGCTGTCGCGCCAGCCCGCGACCTTGCGGTCGCGTTCGCCGGCGGCCATGCCCGGCATGAAGCGGCGCTCCAGCCGCCAGAGATCGGCGAAGCGTTCCGGCTCGGGCAGGAGGCCGGCGTCCAGGCCGGCGAGATAGGCCGCGCCCAGCGCGGTCGTCTCCGGCACGGTCGGGCGGTCGACCGGCAGATCGAGGATGTCGGCGAGGCGCTGCATCGTCCAGTCGGATGCGACCATGCCGCCATCGACGCGCAGCACGGCCTCGCCCTGACCCGCGCCCGGCCAGTCGGCCCGCATCGCCTCGATCAGGTCATGCGTCTGGTAGCAGACGCTCTCCAGCGCGGCGCGGGCGAATTCGCGCGGCCCCGAGCCCCGCGTCAGGCCGAAGATCGCGCCGCGCGCGGCCGCGTCCCAATGCGGCGCGCCGAGGCCGACGAAGGCCGGCACCAGATAGACGTCCTGCGCCGGATCGGCGGCCTCGGCCAGCGGGCCGGTCTCGGCCGCGCTCTCGATGATGCCGAGGCCGTCGCGCAGCCATTGCACGGCCGCGCCGGCGATGAAGATCGAGCCTTCCAGCGCATAGGTCCTTTCTCCCCCGAACTGATAGGCGATGGTCGAGAGCAGGCGGTGTTTCGAGGCGACCGGCTCGGCGCCGGTGATGAGCAGCGCGAAGCAGCCGGTGCCATAGGTCGACTTGACCATGCCGGGCGAAAAGCAGGCCTGCCCGATCGTCGCAGCCTGCTGGTCGCCGGCGATGCCGCGCACGGAGATGGCGGCGCCGAAATGCTCGGGCAGGCTCCGCCCGAAATCGGCGGCGCAATCGCGCACCTCCGGCAGCAGCGCGGCCGGCACCCGAAACAGCGTCAGCAGCTCCTCGTCCCAGACGCCGCGGCGGATGTCGAACAGCAGGGTGCGCGCCGCGTTGGTGGCGTCGGTCGCATGCGTCCTGCCGCCCGTCAGCCGCCAGAGCAGGAAGGAATCGACCGTCCCGAAGGCGAGTTCGCCGGCCTCGGCCCGGCGGCGCGCGCCCGGCACGTTGTCGAGCATCCAGCCGATCTTGGTGGCGGAGAAATAGGGATCGAGCCTGAGGCCCGTGCGCCCGGCGACCAGCGCCTCATGGCCGGCCGCCGCGAGCTCCTGGCAGGTCCGCGCGGTGCGCCGGTCCTGCCAAACGATGGCGCGGTGGATGGCGCGGCCGGTCTTGCGATCCCAGACCAGAGTCGTCTCGCGCTGGTTGGTGATGCCGATCGCGGCTATGTCGCCGGCCTCGAGCCGCGCCTTGGCGAGCGCCGCGCGGCAGGTCGCCAGCACCGTGTCCCAGAGGTCCTCCGCCTCGTGCTCGACCCAGCCAGAGGCCGGGAAGTGCTGGGCGAACTCCTGCTGCGCGCTGGCGACGACATGGAGGTTCGCATCGAAAACGATGGCGCGCGAGGAAGTCGTGCCCTGGTCGATGGCGAGGATGTGGCGTGCGGCGGCCATGGCGTTTCCCGACGTGGTCGGCCGGCTTGAGCTGCGGCCCTGCCGGCAGATGTGCCGGAAGCCGCGGCCTCGGGCAAGACGGCCGTGCGCGAGCGAAGGTTCCGCTTGGCACCGGCGCATCGCTGGCGCTACGCTCGGCCCCGAAGCAAGCAGCCTGGCCTCTCGCCTGGCTCCCGCCGCGAAGCCTTGGCGTTCAAGCCCTGGCGCTTTCGGCCGGTCAAGGGATGGAAACGTGGCGGTCGAAGACCGGCAGGAGCAGGACGTCGCGGTCGCGGCGTCGGCGCGGGTCAACGGCGTCGACGCGCTTGGCGTCGGCTTGCTCTTCCACGCCCCGCGCCCGCATCCCGTCACCTATGCCGCGCTCGATCTCGGCACCAACAACTGCCGGCTCCTGATCGCCCGGCCGGCGCAGCACGGCTTTCGCGTCGTCGACGCGTTTTCGCGGATCGTGCGCCTCGGCGAGGGGCTGGCCGCCAGCGGCCGGCTCGCGGACGCCGCCATGGACCGCGCCGTCGAGGCGCTGAAGATCTGCCGCTCCAAGATGGCCAATCGCGGCGTAAGCCGGGCCCGGCTGATCACCACGGAGGCCTGCCGGGCCGCGACCAACGGACTCGATTTCGTGCGCCGCGTCACCGAGGAGGCCGAGCTCACCCTCGAGATCGTCGACCAGCGCACCGAGGCCTCGCTCGCGGTCTCGGGCTGCGCGGCGCTCGCCGATCCCGCCGCCGAGGGCGTGATCATCTTCGACATCGGCGGCGGCTCGACCGAGATCATCTGGATGGGCGGCCGCACCGAAGCGCGCGACCCCGCCGCCCGCATCCGCGAATGGGCCTCGCTGCCGATCGGCGTCGTCACCGTCGCCGAGCGCTATGGCGGCATCGATGTCGGGCGCGCGCTGTTCGAGCGCATGGTGGAAGACTGCACGGCCGCGCTCGCGCCCTTCGCGATCAAGGCCGCCAGGGCGCGCGACGCCAGGAACTTCCATCTGCTCGGCACCTCCGGCACGGTCACCACCGTCGCCGGCATCCATCTCGGACTGCCGCGCTACGACCGCCGCGCCGTCGACGGGTTGTGGATGCGGCAAGACGACATCCTCGGCGTCATCGAGCGGCTCGTCGCGATGGACTATGCCGAGCGGGCGGCGAACGCCTGCATCGGCCGCGAGCGCGCCGATCTCGTTCTCGCCGGCTGCGCCATCTTCGAGGCGATCCGGCGGACCTTTCCGAGCGAGCGGGTGCGCATCGCCGATCGCGGCCTGCGCGAGGGCATTCTCCTTCGCATGATGCATGAGGACCGCGCCTGGCAGCGGCGGAAACACGTATGAGCACCGGCAAGTCTGGAGGCAAGGTTTTGGCGGGCGGCAAATCCGGCGTCGCCGGAGCGCGCGACCTGCGCGTCAAGGTCAAGAAGGCCGGCAAGCTGAAGCATTCCTCGCAGCTCTGGCTCGAGCGCCAGCTCAACGACCCCTATGTGAAGCGGGCGCGCGAGCTCGGCCATCGCTCGCGCGCCGCCTTCAAGATCGAGGAGATGGACGAGCGCTACAAATTCCTGAAGCCGGGCCAGAAGCTGATCGACCTCGGCTGCGCGCCTGGCGGCTGGTGCCAGATCGCGGCGAAGAAGATCGGGCTGGAGCAGGGCAAGGGCCGCATCGTCGGCATCGACCTGCTGCATGTCGATCCGATCCCCGGCGTCGATCTGATCCAGATGGACTTCATGGCCGACGAGGCCCCTGCCCTGTTGACCGAGCGCCTCGGCGGCCGGGTTGACGGCGTGATGTCCGACATGGCGGCCAACACCACCGGCCACAAGAAGACCGACCATCTCAAGATCATCGCGCTGGCGGAAGCGGCGCTGGAGTTCGCCAACGGCATCCTCGCGCCGGGCGGCTTCTTCCTCGCAAAGCTGTTCCAGGGCGGCGAGAGCGCCGAGCTTCTGGCCCGGCTCAAGCGCGACTTCACCACGGTCCGCAACGTCAAGCCGGCCGCGAGCCGGCCGGATTCCTCGGAACTCTATGTGCTGGCGACGGGGTTTCGGCGGAAGGAAGGGGCTGAAGCGCAGGCCTGACCAGGTTTCGGTATTTCGCCCAGAAACACCGCTCATCCCGGACAAGCGGCGCAGCCGCGCAGATCCGGGATGACGGCGCTGTGAATGGACGGAAATCGCCCGTCACTTCTCCAGAAAGGCCCGGATCGCGCCTTCGGCCTGCTTCATCGAGATGACGCCGTCGAGATGGCCGCGCGTGCCCTGCAGCAGGACGTGGGTGACGTCGACGCCGCCCTTCTTCAGCGTCTCGGCCGTGCGCTCGACGCCGTCGGCGGTGAAGACGAGATCCTTGGGCTGGGTGATCAGCAGCAGCGGCGCCTTGATCTTCGTCGCCGCGTCCGCGAGCGAGACGCCGCCGGCGGCGAAGAGCTGGTTGGCCTTCACCAGATAGAGGAAATGATTGGCGTCCGAGACTTTCGCGCGGGCCTCGCCGGCATTGTCGAGAATGCTCTGGACCTGGAACTTGTTGTCCAAAGCCTTGGCCGGAGCCTCCCCCTCCTTGGCCGCCCTGCGGCCGAAGGCGCCGTTGGTCCAGTCGCCATGATTGGCCTGCAGCGTCACCACGGCGAGCGCCTTGGCGAGGCCGGCATTGGGCGGCGTCCTGCCGTAGTAGTCGCCCTTGTTCCAGTTCGGATCGACCAGGATCGGGGCGGCCCAGACGTCGAGCCAGGCTATGAGCTGAGCTTCGGCCTCGGCCGTGCCGATCACCGGCATCGCCTTCGCCACCATGCCGGGATGGCTCGCCGCCCATTCATAGGTCTGGAGCGCGCCCATCGAGGGGCCGGCGACCAGAGCCAGCCTGGTGATGCCGAGACTTTCGACCAATGCCTTCTGGACGTTGACGAAATCGCCGATGGTCACGACAGGGAAATCGAGGGCGTAGGGCTTGCCCGTGTCGGGATCGGTCGAGGCCGGGCCGGTGGTCGTCGTCTTCGGGTCGCCGGTGTTGAGGTTGACCAGCGTATCGGAGGACAGAACGAAATACTTGTTGGTGTCGATCGCCTTGCCCGGCCCGATGATCGCGTCCCAGTAGCCTGGCGCCGCGTCAGCCGCCGCGTATTTGCCGGCCGCATGCGAATTGCCCGAGAAGAAATGGCAGATCAGGATCGCGTTCGACTTGTCGGCGTTGAGCGTGCCGTAGCTTTCCCAGCCGACCCTGACGTTCTTCAGCGTGCGCCCGCCTTGCGTGGTGAAGCTCGGCAGCTCGAAGATCTTCTTCTCGACGATCAGTTCCTGCGCGCCCGCGCTTCCCGTCATCGTCATGCCAGCCGTCACCATGCAGGCGGCGCCCATGGCTGCCGCGATCAAAGCCTTCATGCCTCGCATCCTTCCCGGCGCGCCGTCGCGCGGCCTTGAGGCGGATCAGAGCGGATTTTCACGACGACCGGAAGAGAGGCCGGAGGGGTTCGCTCACAGCGTCTCCAGCAACCCCTTCATCAGGGCCCGGCGCGGCGCGATCGAGGAGATCAGCGCGTATTCCTGCAAGGTATGGGCGCCCTCGCCGTCGATGCCGAGCCCGTCCAGAGTCGGCACGCCGAGCGCGGCGGTGAAATTGCCGTCGGAGCCGCCGCCCGTCATGGCGCAGTCCCGCAGATCGAAGCCGATGCCGGCGGCGAGCGTCCGCGCGTGCTCGAACAGTTCGGCCACGGCGGGCGATTTCTCGTAGGGCGGCCGGTTCATGCCCCCGGAAACCCGAACCGCGACGTCGCGGTCATGCGCTGCGAGCGCGAGGATGCGGCGCTCCATCTCGACGCCGTCCGCTACCGTCGCGACGCGCATGTCGACGCTGAACCAGGCGTGCTGCGGAATGACGTTGGCCGCCGTGCCGCCGCCGACCAGCGCGACCGCGGTGGTGATGCCGCGCGCATAATCCGTCATCGCCTCGACATCGAGGATCTGGCGCGCGGCCTCGCGGATGGCGCTGCGGCCGTCGGCATGGCGAGAGCCGGAATGGGCCGGCCGGCCCTCCAGCCTGACATCGAAACGGCCGACTCCTTTCCGCGACGTGACGATCCTGCCGCCCTCGCGCGCCGGCTCGGTCACCAGCACGGCGGCGCAGCCGCGGCTGATCTCCTCGATCACGCCGCGCGTCGTCGGCGAGCCGATCTCCTCGTCCGGCGTGAACAGGAAGAGCAGCGGCCGCCTGGCCGTGCCGGCGGCCGCGACCTCCTTGAAGGCCTGCAAGGCGAGCCAGGCGCCGCCCTTCATGTCGTAGACGCCGGGCCCATAGAGCCGGTCGTCCTCGACGCGCACCGGCAGATCGGTCGCGGCCGTTCCGAGCGGGTGGACGGTGTCGAGATGCGACATCACAGCGAGCGCCGGCTGGCCGCTGTGCGGCCCCGCGCGCAGGATCAGGCTGTCGCCGAGGCCGTCGCGGCCCGGCAGGCGCTCGAGCGAGATCGGCAGCCCGGCGACATCGGCCGCGACGAGGTCCATCATCACGTTGACGCCGGGCGCATGCGTGGTCGGGCTCTCGCAGGCGAGCCAAGCGGAGAGGACGGAGATGTCTGTGTCGGAATGAATCATGATGGCGTGAGTCTTGGCGGCAAAGGTGGCGCGAGCAAGGACCTTCCCGTCTCGGCGAGCAACCAGCTTCCGTCATTCGGGGCTTCGCGCCAGCGAAGAACCCGGAACCCACGACCGAGTAGACCTTTCCGTCATTGCGAGCGGAGCGAAGCAATCCAGAGCCGCGTGTTCCACGCCCGCTTGATAGCTTCGTCGCCGACGCTCCCCGCAATGACGACGAGCAGCGGTTCACCCGGTCGTGGGTTCCGGGTTCGGCGCCGTGCGCCGCCCCGGAATGACAGGGCGGCCGACTAGAAGGGAATATCGTCGTCGAGATGGGTCGAGGTCGAGCGCCCGCCGCCGCCCGCCATCGCCGGCTGGCGCGCCCCGCCGCCGCCCATCGGCGAGGAGCGCCCGAAGGAGCCGCCGCCCGAGGAGCGATCCTCCATCGCACCGCCGCCCTCGCCATATTCGTCCGAGCCGCCCTGGCCGCGCGAGTCGAGCAGGGTGAGCTCGCCGCGATAGCGCTGCAGCACGATCTCGGTCGTATATTTCTCGACGCCCGACTGGTCCTGCCATTTGCGGGTCTGGAGCTGGCCCTCGATGTACACTTTCGAGCCCTTCCTGAGGTACTGCTCGGCGACCTTGGCGAGGTTCTCGTTGAAGATCACCACCTGGTGCCACTCGGTCTTCTCCTTGCGCTCGCCCGACTGCTTGTCGCGCCAGTTCTCGGAGGTCGCGATGCGCAGCGAGACGACCGGCTCGCCGGAATTCAGACGCCGCACCTCCGGGTCCTTGCCCAGATTGCCGACCAGAATGACCTTGTTGACGCTACCAGCCATGAGAGGCTCCATTTCCTGCGCACATCCGAAAACCGGCCGACGACCGGAGCCGGACCCTACCCGCCCGTGCCCGCACTATCAACGATGTTCCTGTTTTGTTCAAGGGGAAAGCCCGGGTTGTCCCCGGTTTTCGGCGAGGCGGCAATCCCTCCGGCGCATGCGGCCCGGAGTCATCTCCGACGCTCACATTCTCGTGTTCGACAGCGCGCGGATTTGATCCGCGGCCCTTTCCGGCGGATGCTGCGCCTTGACCGCCTCACTGAATGCGCAGCCGTTTCGGGGGAAAACGCCATGCCGCAACCTCAGACCATCCTGATGCTGTCTGCCCTCTGCCTCCTTCTCGCAGGCTGCAATGCCGATTTCCGCTCGACCGCGCAGAGCGACAGGGGGCCGCCGCAGCCGTCAGGCCGCCAGGGCACGCACGGCAACCCGGGCGCTCCGAGCGATTTCCGCGGCACGGCGCAGGCCGGACAAGGCGCTCCCGCCAATTTCCGCCAGACCAGCTCGCGACAGGGCCCGCGCTACAGCGGCAATCCAAGCGCCCCCTCCGACTTCCGGGGCACCGGCCAGGCGCAGCGCCAGAGGCAGGCGCAGCAGCAGAACCAGCAACGGCAGATCGACACCGATCGCGCCGGCGGCGGCGGTGGCCGCTGAAGCAGCGCCTGTCGCTCGCCGGGCCGACCGCCACGGCGCTCAGCGCTCGCGCCAGATCGCGGCCTCGCTGAAGCCGAGCGCCGCGAATTCGCCGGCCCGCAGCGGCGCCTCGTCTTCCGAGAAGAACTCGTCGAGTTGCGGCGGCGCGACAGAGGCGCCGCTCAGCATCGCATGGGCCTGGCCGCGGTGATGGGTCTGGTGCTGGAAGAGATGCAGCAGGAGTCGGTCCATCCGCTCGCGCTGTATCCGCACCCTGCGATGGACCTCGACGATGCGGCCGAGGCCATCGGCGTCGAGACCTTCGACCACGGCGATCAACCGCCGGTCGACCTCCTCCTGCGCCTTCCGCAGGGCCGCGACATCGGCGCATGGCTCGGGATCGTCCCAGGCGTTCGGGCCGAGCGCGCCGCCCTCCATCGCGTCGACATAGAAGCGGTCGATCACCAGGATATGGTTGAGCGTCGCCCTGAGGCTCGGGAAGAATCCGGTGCGCGGCGCGGCAAACTCCTCCGGCGAGAGCCGGGCACAGGCATTCAGCAGGCGGTGGTTCGCCCAGGCATTGTTGTGGGCCATCGCGCGATAGGCCCGTCCGGCGTCCATGAGCGCCCTCCCCGTGCGGCCACCGAAGCGCAATTCCATCACCGGGACAAGAGGATGTGACCACAAAGAGAGGTTTCACCTTTCCTGTTTCCTGTTCTAAGCCGGCGTCGTATCGGCGCGGCTCGCGGCCATCAGAGATCGAGGACTTCCACAGATGAGCGTCGCCAACGGCCGGGCCTTCCTGGCGACTCCGGGACCGACCAACATTCCCGACCGCGTGCTGCAGGCGATGATGCGTCCAGCC
Source organism: Allobosea sp. GW821-FHT12C12 (assembly GCF_058807355.1). Classification (NCBI taxonomy): domain Bacteria; kingdom Pseudomonadati; phylum Pseudomonadota; class Alphaproteobacteria; order Hyphomicrobiales; family Alloboseaceae; genus Allobosea; species Allobosea sp. GW821-FHT12C12. Next base: position 305,124 of record NZ_JBXAQP010000005.1, on the reverse strand, counting down.
GAGGAGCTGAGCTCGACGTCGATCGTCGAACTGACCGAATCCGTGCTGGCCGACCTGAAGACGATCTTCCGCACCGCCGGCGAAACCTTCGTCTACAGCGCCAACGGCCATGGCGGCTGGGAGGCGGCGCTGACCAACGTGCTCTCGCGCGGCGACAAGGTGCTGGTGCTGGCGAGCGGGCGGTTCGCCGTCGGCTGGGGCGAGATGGCGAAATTCATGGGCGCCGATGTCGAGGTGCTGCCGGGGACGTGGCGCGCCGCGATCGATCCCGACGCCGTCGCCGAGCGCCTGCGCGCCGACCGGGAGCACGCCATCAAGGCCGTGCTGATGGTGCAGATCGACACCGCGTCCGGCGTCGTCAACGACGTGCCGGCGGTGCGCGCCGCGATCGACGCCGCCGGCCATCCGGCCTTGTTCATGGTCGACGGCGTCGCCTCGGTCGGCTGCATGCGCTTCGAGATGGACGAATGGGGCGTCGACGTCGCGATGTCGGCCTCGCAGAAGGGACTGATGACCTCGCCCGGCCTCGCCTTCGTCGCCGCCAACGAGAAGGCGCTCGCGGCCCACAACAGCGCGACGATGAAGACGCTCTACTGGGACTGGTCCTCCCGGATGAACACGCTGGCCTATATGAAGCATTGCGGCACCGCGCCGGAGCATCTGCTCTTCGGGCTGCGCGCCGCGCTCGACATGATCCTCGAGGAGGGGCTCGAGGCGGTCTGGAAACGGCACGCCCTGCTCGCGGGCGCGACCCATGCGGCGGTTCAGAAATGGTCGGAGGGCCAGGCGCTCTCCTTCAACATCCCGGAGCCCTCTCAGCGCGCGCCCTCGGTCACGCCGATCCTGGTGCAGGGCGTCGCGACGACCGCGATCACCGACTTCGCGCGCGACGTCTGCGGCGTGACGCTCGGCCTCGGCATCGGCGAACTGACCGGCCAGGCCTTCCGCATCGCCCATATGGGCCATGTCAACGCGCCGATGGCGCTCGGCGCGCTCGGGGCGGTCGAGATGGCGCTGCAGGCCAGGGCGATCCCGCATGGCACTGGGGGCGTCTCGGCGGCGGTCGACCATCTCGGCGCGGCTTGCGGGTCCTGAGGCTCGGCCCCGCCGGCGCGCCTACCGCTGACGGGAGGGCAGTTCCGTCGCGTCAGATCGCCGGCGTCTCCCGTTCGGCCTCGATGCGCATCAGCGCGTGTCCGGCGGCCTCGTCGGGCGAGAGGCCTTTCGCACGGTTCTCGACCATGTAACGCAGCAGCCGGCGGTCCTCCTCCGGCAGCGCCTGCATGAAGCGTTGCAGGCAGGCGAATTCGCGGCTGTCCCGACAGCCGCGGCCGCGGCGGCAGGCGGCGTTGCCGCAAAAGCGCCAGACGCCGAGCCCGTCTGCGAAATTGCGCAGCGCGACGGGGCGCAGCGCCTGGATGCGGTTGAACTGGGCGATGTGCTCTGGGGAGAAGGACGATGTCTCGCGCCTGGGCATGGCGGGCTCCGTGGGTTTGGGGTGAGGCAGGCACCACCGCCTCTTTCCTTCTCCCGGATGGGAGAAGGTGGCCCGGAGGGCCGGATGAGGGCCTGCCGGTGGTGGTTTGAGGCGCAACGGCTCCGTTTCGTTTCAACGACCAGCGGCGGTCCCTCACCCCTGCCCCTCTCCCATCCGGGAGAGGGGTTCTTCCAGCGCCTCATCCTGATTAGGCGAGCGCCATCCGCCGCCCGCCTTTCGGCGTCGGTGATGCAGGGCTGGCGGAGCGCCGCGAGGCGCTGGGTGTATAATCCGCATCCGTTGAGCCAGGACGCGGCGCGGCGGGATCGAGCTACCCGTCGCACGCCCCGTGGCGCTCCGCCTCCGGCGATTTTTCACTCCGGGCCGCGCTTATCGGGCCTGTGGCCAGCCTTCGCCGCGAGCCCTTTCGACGCCAGTGCCCCTCATCGGGTTGTCGCGTCTAGTCGGGCATGGGACGAAGGCGTGATGCCATCGGCCGTTCCAGCGAGCTCCTCGCACAGGGGTCGTAATGCCCCCAGGGCGGTGCCCCGAAGCCTCCCGGGACTGGCTCGTGAGACCAGCCGCAGGCGCCGACCCGTCACCCGACCAATGGCACACCTCCGGATGGCCGCCCCGCTTGGGTGATGGGCGCGGAGAGTATGGCACGGGTTCGTGGGGGTGGGGATTGAGGCTGCTGACGGCGGGTGACAGGAGCCCCTTCCTTCTCCCCTCGGGGGAGAAGGTGGCCCGGCGCAGCCGGGTCGGATGAGGGCCGCCGACGCTCTTCCGTCGGCGGATCGCCGAACGTGTCCTGTCCGACCCGGCTGCGCCGGGTCGGCCCTCATCCGTCAGCGCTTCGCGCTGCCACCTTCTCCCCCGAGGGGAGAAGGACGCGCGCCTCGCGGGGAACATCTCCGCCCGTGCCCCGTCATTCAGGGCAGCGCCCGGCTCGCCGGGCCGCAGGCCACTCTGGGATGGAGGCAAGGATGAAGCTGCGAAAGCTCGCGCTCGCCGACGCGACGATGGAACGCTCGCCGGGGCAGGACGACGAGATTTTTACCGGCAATCTGGTCGATGAGCGCGATAGTGGGCCGGTCACCATCGGCTATGGCCGCTGGGGCGCGGGCTCGCGTCTGGATCAGACCATGGCCGTCGACGACGTCATGATCGTCCTGACGGGACGGCTTTCGGTCGACACCGAGGCCGGGACGGTGACCGCCGGCCCCGGCGAGATCGTCTACATGCCCAAGGGCGAGAGAGTGACCATCCGCGCGCATGAGCAGGAGGCCGTGACGGCCTATGTCACTTATCCGCATTGGCGCGAGGCGGAGGGGTGAGGAAAGCGCGATGCCACTTCCCTTCTCCCTCGGGGGAAAATGGGGCTCGAAGGGCAGTACGACGCAACCTCAGCAACAGAGGAAGCTGTTGAGATTTTCACCGCCGCCTTGCCTCTTCGCATCCCATAGGATCAGATAGAGAAAATTGCAGGGGAGCAATCATGGCACTTGAAGTTGAAACGCTTAGCATGCGTTCGCGAATGCCGTGGAACGTCGGACAAAAGATACTAGCCTTCTTGGAACTGCCGCGTGGAAAAGGCTGGGATAAAACACTAGAAAAATTATCTGCCGATCATGGCCTAGCGCTTGAAGAGTTTGAAGAACCTCTACAGAATTATTTGGTACAGCATTATCGATGCGGTGAAAAACAAGTTCGTTTCTATCAAGTCGAGCAGGCGGTCGGGTCGAGGATAGCGGAAGCGCTTCTCGAAGCAAAAATTCCAGAGTCGATCTTCCGTGAGAGCTACCCCGCTCTGGTTCCTGATGAATTTCTGGGCGGGCTCACGGCATCTCCAGTGATGGTTGATGTTTCGTCAGACGACAGTGGCACGATAGCGACGTTTGGGTCGGTGCGAGTGCTGTCGGTTCGCGAAGAGTTAGGTCGCGAAGATTTGCCTGACGAGGCTGCGGATGCTCTTGCCGGCTTCGACGAATTCATAGGCATCCGCCATGTGCGCTGGCAAGCTATGGATGTCATTCGGGTCTCTCCCGATAGGACTATGGTTGATATTCGCGTCGACTACCCAGTAGGCATGCCTGCGACCGTTGGCGACTTTGCGCACGGCAGGCTGCGTGATGAGTTAAGAGATATCGTTGGCGAAGATGAACTTCCACAGCCATTAAATTTATTTCCATTGATTAATCGGATTTATGGCTCTGAAAATGAGGGAATAGTAGTCGAGCTAGCGTTCGGTACTACAACTGCATCATTAAAACATGAAAAAATGCGGAGACAAAGAACGTGCCTACGACAAGAGGCTTATCATCGAGGAGGAAAGCAGGCCTTAGCGTCACCAATTGACATTCATCGAATTAGCATCGTTTGGCCATTGGCCCTAGGAAGCGGATTTTCTAGGCCAGAACTTACACTCAGCACGTCATCTCGATCATCTGGAGCACTAGTGCCTACACTTTTTAACGCAATAATTCGTAACTGCACGGATGAGCGCGACTTCGACCACGTTTACGACCGCATGATGAGCTTTCTCAACACTTGATAAAGGTTGAACAAAGTGAGAACATAGCGCATGATGGCGGAGGACATCAAGCAGCGATTGCGGCGGTGGGGCGACAAAAGCCCCGTAGCACAATTGTGCCTTCATCTCATAGACTTCGTTTCCAATCTACCCCACGATCAGCGCAAGATGCTAACTTACCGGACTTTTATACATGCATGCCACAAAATAGAAATGGATAACGATCTGCTAGCTGCGATAAATATACTTTCAACTACGGAATTGAAAGTGCTTAATATTCATGCATTGTTTGTTGATGATAACGAAAACGAATTTGAAATACCTATAAAAGAGGTAGCAGAAGCCAAGGATAGTGGTGAATTTATCCATCCGCTTACCGGAAGAGCGGTTCCAAATTTTGAATCTAAGATAATTCCATTTTTCTCTCCTACTGCGGAATTCGGTTCTTTAAAATGAGCGGCGATGTAACGCTTCACGACCTACAGCTGTTGGCAAGAAATAACACGCCTCACACGGTTATGATTGGGATGCTGTTAAACCCAAACTTCGAAAAGAGGCTTGAGCTTGTCGAAACGGCAGTAGATTTCTCTGTTCGTGAAATGATCAAAACGCCCCAGCACTACCAAGATTTTTCCGAGGACGAATTAACGAATAGCCTAATGAATATCTTACTAGGTATGGGACTTCATCCTACCCACGACCAGCAGATCGGCGGGCATTGTGACATAGTTATTCAGTCTGACGATGGCTTTCTTTGGATAGGCGAGGCAAAGAAGCACAGCAGTTATGATTGGCTCGTCAAGGGTTTTAGCCAGCTTGACACACGTTATTCGACAGGAATGCCCGGACAAGACAGTGGAGATCTAATAATATTCATTTATCAAGAGCGTATCGATCAAGTAATGACTCGCTGGATTGAATCTTTGACTGCCGAGCGTCCAGATGTTTCGGTACACGTTTGTGAGAAAAATGATACATATCGTATAAGCACTCATACACATAAAAAAACGGGTCGCCCTTTCAAGACTCGCCATATTCCGGTGCCATTAATGTTTTCACCGCAGGATACAGCTTCTCAGCGATCAAAGTAATCACTCCGCCGCCTGCCGCGCGCCCACCCCCTTCGCCCCCTTGATCGGCCTTCTCGCCAGCACCTCGCGCAGGAACCGCGCCGTGTGCCCTTTGCCGACCCGCACGATCTCCTCCGGCGTGCCCTCCGCCACGACCTCGCCGCCGCCGTCGCCGCCTTCCGGGCCCATGTCGATCACCCAGTCGGCGGTCTTCACCACTTCGAGGTTGTGCTCGATCACCACGACCGAATTGCCCTGGTCGACCAGCTCGTGCAGCACCTCCATCAGCTTGGCGACGTCGTGGAAATGCAGGCCGGTGGTCGGCTCGTCGAGGATGTAGAGGGTGCGGCCGGTGGCGCGCTTGCTGAGCTCCTTGGAGAGTTTCACGCGCTGGGCCTCGCCGCCCGAGAGCGTCGTCGCCTGCTGGCCGACCTTGACGTAGTCGAGGCCGACGCGGGCCAGCGTCTCCATCTTCTCGCGGATCGAGGGCACGGCCTTGAACAGCGCCTTGCCCTCCTCGACCGACATGTCGAGCACGTCGGCGATCGACTTGTCGCGGTATTTCACCTCCAGCGTCTCGCGGTCGTAGCGCTTGCCCTTGCAGACGTCGCAGGTGACGTAGACGTCGGGCAGGAAGTGCATCTCGATCTTGATGACGCCGTCGCCCTGGCAGGCCTCGCAGCGGCCGCCCTTGACGTTGAAGGAGAAGCGGCCGGGCTGGTAGCCGCGCGCCTTGGCCTCGGGCAGGCCCGCGAACCATTCGCGGATCGGCGTGAAGGCGCCGGTATAGGTCGCCGGGTTGGAGCGCGGCGTGCGGCCGATCGGCGACTGGTCGATGTCGATGACCTTGTCGAGATGCTCGATGCCCTCGATGCGCCCGTGCGGCGCCGGATGGTCGATCGCGCCGTTGAGCTTGCGCGCCACCGCCTTGTAGAGCGTGTCGATCACCAGCGTCGACTTGCCGCCGCCGGAGACGCCGGTGATGCAGGTGAACAGGCCGAGCGGGATCTCGACGCTGACGTCCTTGAGGTTGTTGCCGCGCGCGCCGACGATCTTCAGGCTGCGGCCCTTCTGGGCCTTGCGGCGCTTGTGGGGGACGGCGACGGAGAGCTCGCCGGTGAGGTATTTGCCGGTCAGCGAGTTCGGATCGTCGAGGATGTCCTGCGGCGTGCCCCTGGCGACGATCCGGCCGCCATGGATGCCGGCGCCGGGGCCGACATCGACCACGTAGTCGGCGGTCAGGATCGCGTCCTCGTCGTGCTCGACGACGATGACGGTGTTGCCGAGGTCGCGCAGCCGCCGCAAGGTGCCGAGCAGGCGCTCGTTGTCGCGCTGGTGCAGGCCGATCGAGGGCTCGTCCAGCACATAGAGCACGCCGGTGAGGCCGGAGCCGATCTGTGACGCAAGCCGGATACGCTGGCTCTCGCCGCCGGACAGCGTGCCGGAGGCGCGGGCCAGCGTCAGGTATTCAAGTCCGACATCGAGCAGGAAGGTCAGCCGGTCGCGGATCTCCTTGAGGATGCGCGGGGCGATCTCGTTCTGCTTCTGGCTGAGCCGCGAGGGCAGCGCGGCGACCCAGGCGAGCGCGTCCTTGACCGAGAGCCTGGAGACCTCGCCGATATGGCGGTGGTCGATCTTGACCGCCAGCGCCTCGGGCTTGAGGCGAAAGCCGTCGCAGGCCTTGCACGGCGTCTCCGACATGAAGCGGCCGATCTCCTCGCGGGCCCAGTCGCTGTCGGTCTCCTTCCAGCGCCGCTCCATGTTCGTGATCACGCCCTCGAAGGGCTTTCTCACCTCATAGGCGCGCAGGCCGTCGTTGTAGGCGAGGCGCACGGCCTCCGAGCCGGTGCCGAACAGGATCGCGTTTTTCGCGTTGTCCGGCAGCTCGGACCAGGGCCTGGTCATCGAGAAGCCGAAATGCCGGGCGAGCCCCTCCAGCGTCTGGCCGTAATAGGGCGAGGTCGACTTGGCCCAGGGCGCGATCGCGCCCTTCTTCAGCGAGAGCGCGGAATCCGGCACGATCATGTCCGGATCGATCCGCATCTCGTGGCCGAGGCCGTCGCAGGCCGGGCAGGCGCCGAACGGGTTGTTGAACGAGAACAGCCGCGGCTCGATCTCGGCGATGGTGAAGCCCGAGACCGGGCAGGCGAACTTGGACGAGAACACGACGCGGCGGGCCGAGCCGTCCTCCTCGGTCTCGTCGGCGTATTCGAAGACGGCGATGCCGTCCGCCAGCTCCAGCGCCTGCTCCAGCGAATCGGCGAGCCTCGCGCCGAGATCGGGCCGGATCACGATCCGGTCGACCACCACGTCGATGTCGTGCTTGAACTTCTTGTCGAGCGCCGGCGCGTCGGGGATCTCGACGAACGCGCCATTGACCTTGACGCGCTGGAAGCCGCGCTTGAGCCACTCCGCCATCTCCTTGCGGAACTCGCCCTTGCGGCCGCGCACCACGGGCGCGAGCAGATAGCCGCGCGTCTTCTCCGGCAGCTCGGTCAGCCGGTCGACCATCTGGCTGACGGTCTGGCTCTCGATCGGCAGGCCGGTCGCGGGCGAATAGGGAATGCCGGCCCGGGCCCAGAGCAGGCGCATGTAGTCGTGGATCTCGGTGACGGTGCCGACCGTCGAGCGCGGGTTCTTCGAGGTCGTCTTCTGCTCGATCGAGATCGCCGGCGAGAGCCCGTCGATCTGGTCGACGTCGGGCTTCTGCATCATCTCGAGAAACTGGCGGGCATAGGCCGAGAGCGATTCGACATAGCGGCGCTGGCCCTCGGCGTAGATCGTGTCGAAGGCGAGCGAGGACTTGCCCGAGCCCGACAGCCCGGTGAAGACGACGAGCTTGTCGCGCGGGATGGCGAGGTCGACGTTCTTGAGGTTGTGCTCGCGGGCGCCGCGCACCGAGATGACGCGGGAATCGGTCCCGCGGGCCTCGTCGAACAGGCGTTCCAGCGACGCGGCCTGGCCGTCGAGGCTGTTCTTGCCGGCGAAAGAGGTCTTGCCGGCGGAAGAGGTCTTGCCGGCGGAGGAAGGCTTGCCGACGGAAGACGGTTTGCGGGCCATGGTCGCGTCCGTTTGGGCTGAAGCGGTAGAGATAGGGCAAAAGCCGGGCCATGCCAGCCCGGCTCGCGGGCGGCCGGACTGCTTATCACGCGGGGCAAGGAGCCGCGCGGCGGGCGGCAGCGGTTGCTGACAGGAAATGGCAGGAGCGCTCCGCCCGGCCGCGCCGCGTCAGCCGGCCACCCTGGCCGCGCGCCAGATCGCCCATTGCCGGCGCCAGGGCGGCAGGGTGACGATGGTGCGGTAGGGATCGTATCCCGGCTGCTCCATCCGGCGCAGATAGGGTTCGACCAGCGCGACGGGCAGGAAGGCGGGCGCTACGGCCGCCGGTATCGTCTCGCGCAGGGAGCGCAGCTTCTTGAGATGGGCGCGGGCGATCTCGCGCAGTTCCTTCAGCGAATAATGCAGGCCGGGCCCGCCGCGCCCGCGCACGATGTCGTCGCGGGTGACGCCGTTGCGGCCGAGGATGTCGGCCGGGATGTAGACCTGGCCCGCCGCCGAGTGCCAGGGGAAGGCGCGCATCAGCCCGGCCAGCGCATAGGCGACGCCGGCATGGCCGCAGGCCGCCGCGCCGCCCGGATCGCGGCCATTGGCGAGGATCAGGCAGGCGAGCCGGATCGGCGCGCTCGCGGTTTCGCCGGCATAGCCTTCGAGGTCCGACAGGCGCGGCATCGGGTCGTCGTAGAGATCGAAGACGCGGGCCTCGATCAGCGCGGTCAGCGGCGCGATCGGCAGGCGATAGCGCGCGATCGCGTCGAGCAGGGCGGCGGCGACGGGATGGGCCTGCGCCCGCCCCCTCTCCTGCTCCTGCTTATCCTGCCCCTCCAGCAGGTCGCGCCACCACTGCATCCGGACCTCGCCCGGCAGCGGCTCGCTGACCAGCGCGCGGATGCGGGCGATCTCGTGGCTGAAGGCATAGAGCGCGAACAGCGCCGGTCGCTTCGATTCGGGCGCATAGAGCGTCGCGACGTAGCGGTCGTGGTCGTGCTCGCGGATCAGCGTCGCGCAATGGCCATAGGCCTCGGGCAGCGCGAGCGGCTCGGCTACATGGCGGTCATCGGTCTCGGTCGTCTGCGGCATCGTCGCGCCTTCGGCGATAACAGCGGTTCTGCCCCGTCCCGACGCTCAGTCTAGGCCAGACCGGGCGGCGCTGGCTATGCCCGATCGCGATGGCGGGCGTGCTTTCAGTCGACCGCGACCAGCGCCGCGGCGACGCGCCGGTCCTCGCCGACGAGAACGTTGTAGGTCCGCGCCGCGGCGCCCGTCGCCATGCCCTCGATGGCGATGCCGGCCTCGCGGAAGCGCTCGCGCAGCGGGGCCGGGATGAAGGCGATGTCGGTCCCGGTCCCGATCAGCAGGAAGTCGATGGCGTCGGCCTCGTCGAGAACCGGCTGGAGGCTGGCGGCGGTGATGCCGGCGAGCGCCGTCACCGGCCAGATCCGGATGCCGGCCGGCGTCGCCAGGATCGAGCCGCGATGGCTCATTCCCGCGAAGCGGAAGCCCCCCGCCCCGAATGCGTCGAGCTGGTGGCGGCCGGGGACGTAGCCGTCGAAGAGGGGCATGGCGCGCCTGGCCGTGTCGGGCGCGCGTCAGACCCGCGCCTTGGCCGCCGGGGCGAGCTTGTCCTCGGCCTGGTCGAGACGGCCGGCGCGCACGTCGAGATAGAGCAGGACCGGGGTCGAGATGAACATGGCGGAATAGGTGCAGACCACGACGCCGAACAGCATCACCAGCGCGAAACCCTCGATCGCCGAGCCGCCGAAGATGACCAGCGCGATCAGCGCCAGAACGGTCGTGGTCGAGGTGATCGCGGTGCGCGACAGGGTCGAGTTGACCGAGAGGTCGAGCAGGTCCGGGATCGGCATGGTCTTGTAGCGGCGCAGCAATTCGCGCGTGCGGTCGAAGACGACGACGGTCTCGTTCAGCGAATAGCCGACGATGGTCAGGATCGCCGCGATCGAGGTCAGGTTGAACTCGAGCTGCGTGATCAGGAAGAAGCCGATCGTCAGCACGATGTCGTGCAGCGTGCCGAGGATCGCGCCGATAGCGAGCTGCATCTCGAAGCGGAACCAGAGATAGACCAGCACGCCGATGATCGCGAGCACGACGCCGAGCGTGCCGGCCTGGACGAGCTCGCCCGACACGCGCGGCCCGACCGTCTCGACGCGGCGGAAATCATAGGCCTGGGCGAAGGCCTCGCGCGCCTTGACCACGACCTGCTGCTGCGCCGGCTCGCCGCCGGGCTGCAGCGCGAAGCGCATCGAGACCTCGCCGGCCGAGCCGAACTCCTGCACCTCGGCCTCGCCGAAGCCGAGCCCGTTGGCGTCGGCGCGGATCTGGGCGATCTCGGGCTTGCCGGACTTGGCCTGCATCTCGATCAGCGTGCCGCCGCGGAAGTCGATGCCGAAATTCAGCCCGACCGTGAGGAAGAGCGCGATGACGAGGATCGAATAGGCGGCCGAGAACGGATAGCTGAAGCGCCGGAAACGGACGATCTTGAACTTGGTGTTGTCGGGAACGATGCGAAGCAGACGCATGCGCTTGTCTCCTGAAAGATGGCAGCGTCAGAAAGGGAGCGCCTTGGGCCTGGCCCAGCGATACCAGAGCGCGATCAGCATCCGCGTCAGCGTGACCGCCGTGATGACCGTGGTCAGGATCCCGAGGATGAAGACGACCGCGAAGCCGCGCACCGGGCCGGAGCCGAGCGTGAACAGCGCCACCGCCGCGATCAGCATCGTGACGTTGGAGTCGATGATGGTGGCGAAGGCGCGCTGGAAGCCGGCCTCCAGCGCCGAGACCAGGCTGCGGCCCTGATGCGATTCCTCGCGCATGCGCTCGTAGATCAGCACGTTGGAGTCCACCGCCGTGCCGATGGTGAGCACGATGCCGGCGATGCCGGGCAGCGTCATGGTCGCGCCCAGCAGCGACATCAGCCCGAAGATCAGGCAGACATGGACCAGAAGCGCGATCGAGGCGATCAGGCCGAAGGAACCATAGGTCCCGATCATGTAGAGGATCACCAGCACGGTCGCGATGACGGTCGCCATCTTGCCGGCCTGGATCGAGTCGGCGCCGAGGCCGGGGCCGACGGTGCGCTCCTCGACGATCGTCATCTTGGCCGGCAGCGCGCCGGCGCGCAGCAGGATGGCGAGGTTGTTGACCGATTCGACGGTGAAATTACCCGATATCTGGCCGGAGCCGCCGGTGATCGGCGACTGGATCACGGGCGAGGAGATCACCTTGTTGTCGAGCACGATGGCGAGCGGGCGACCGAGATTTTCCGTCGTCGCCTGGCCGAAGCGCTGCGCGCCGCGGATGTTGAAGCGGAAATTGACGATCGGCTGCGAGGTGCGGGAATCGAAGGCGGGCTGGGCGTCGGTCAGGTCCGCGCCCTCGACGATGACGCGGCGCTCGACCGGCACGGGCTGGCCGCCGGCATCCTGCGAGGGCAGCATGTCGACATCGCCGCCCTGGTTGTCGGCGACCATGCGGAACTGCAGCTTCGCGGTCTGGCCGAGAATGTCCTTCAGGCGCTGGGGATCCTGCAGGCCCGGCACCTGGACGAGGATGCGGTCGAGACCCTGTCGCTGGATGTTGGGCTCGGTGGTGCCGAGCGCGTCGACGCGGCGGCGCAGCACCTCCATCGCCTGCTCGACGGCGCGGCGGACGCGCTCGTTGGCGCCGGCCTCGGTGAGGTTCATCTGGATCAGCCCGTCGGGCTGCTCCAAAACCTCGATCGTCATGTTGCCGGACGGGCCGAAGGCGCCGAGCGTGCCGACCGGCTGGGCGAGCTCGCGCAGCTTCGGCAGCAACCTCGCCCGGTCGGCGGCGTCGGGCACGCGCACCTGCACGCCGCGCGCGGTGACGCCGATGCCGCCCTGGAAGTTGATGCGCTCGTCGCGCAGCCTCGCGCGCAGATCGTCGCGAAGCTGGATCACCTGGCTGCGCACGAGATCGGCGCGGTCGATCTCGAGCAGCACATGCGAGCCCCCCTGCAGATCGAGGCCGAGGACCACGGCCCTGGTCGGCAGCAGGAATCTCGGAATCCAGGACGGCGCGCCCTGCTCGATCGCGCTGCGCGTCTCGGGCGAGAACAGGTTCGGCAGAGCGAGCCCGCAGCCGAAGAGCAGCACGAGCAGGACGAGGATGACCTTGCGGGCCTGGAAACGAAGCATTGGCGAAAACAGCCCTGTTGTAGCGCCGGCCCGTCTCCGGGCCGGGACGGCCTTCAGCTCTTGACGGGCTCGCCCTTGGCGCGGACGTCCGTGATCATGCCCTTGACGAGCTTGACCCTGACGCCCTCGGCGATCTCGGCCTCGAGCTCGGCGTCGTCGGTCACCTTGGTCACCTTGGCGACGATGCCGCCGGCCGTGACCACCGTGTCGCCGCGCCGGACGTTCTTGATCATCTCCTGATGCACCTTCACGCGCTTCTGCTGCGGGCGGATGATCAGGAACCACATGATCACGAAGATCAGGACGAAGGGCACCAGCGACATCAGCACGTCGGTGGAGCCCCCGCCGGCTCCTTGGGCAAAAGCAGGGGTGATCACGCAAAAGGCTCCTTGGTGTCGATGGCGCAGAGGGCCAACGGCCGCGATGGCGGCAAATGTGTCGTCAAGCCTTGCGTTTCGGCAGGCCTCGAAAAGCGCGCGGACTATAGCCAGCGACGCCGGTAAATCAATCTCGGCAAGCCCTCGGTCAACCGATGGACCGCCGCCGCCGCATCACCTATGAGCTTGGCGGCATTCGCGCAATGGCATTCACGATGACGACCGCACCGACCGACGATTTGACCCTGCAAACGCTGCTGCGGATCGCCTCGGCGCTGGAGCGGCTCGCGCCGCCGGCGCGGAAGGCCGCCGACCTCACCGTCGCCGACGCCTTCGTCTGGCATCCTACGGGTGCGGAGCTCGCGCCCGTCGCGAAGGTCAACCGCGTCGCGCTCTCGCTGCTGCGCGGCGTCGACCGGGTCCGCGACACGCTGGCCGAGAACACCGAGCGCTTCGCACGCGGGCTGCCAGCCAACAACGTGCTGCTATGGGGCGCGCGCGGCATGGGCAAGTCCTCGCTGGTCAAGGCGGTCCATGCCGACACGAACACGCGGCTCGCCGGTCGGAACTCGGGTTCAGGGATTCGGCCGCTGAAGCTGATCGAGATCCACCGCGAGGACATCGAGGGGCTGCCTGCCCTGATGGGGCTGCTGCGACCCGACCCGCACCGCGCCATCGTGTTCTGCGACGACCTCTCCTTCGACGGGCAGGACACCTCCTACAAGTCGCTGAAGGCGGCTCTCGACGGCGGCGTCGAGGGCCGGCCCGACAATGTCGTGTTCTACGCGACCTCGAACCGCCGCCATCTCCTGCCGCGCGAGATGATGGAGAACGAGCGCTCGACCGCGATCAATCCGGGCGAGGCGGTCGAGGAAAAAGTCTCGCTATCGGACCGTTTCGGACTCTGGCTCGGCTTCCACAAATGCAGCCAGGACGAATATCTCGCGATGATCGACGGCTATGTCGGCCATTTCGGGTTAGGCGTCGCGCCGGACGAATTGCGGCGCGAGGCGCTGGAATGGGCGACGACGCGCGGCTCGCGCTCGGGCCGCACGGCGTGGCAGTACATCCAGGATCTGGCCGGGCGACTGGGCGCGCGACTGGAGGGGTGAATCCGGCCGTTCCTTCCAGCGCCGTCCCTGGCGCGGCGAAGCGAAGAGCCAGGACCCATTCCGGACCGGTTCAGGAATGGATACCGGATCGGCGCGGCTTCGCCGCCTGTCCGGGACGACACAGAGGGTTGCAGGCAGACGGGCGCTCACGCCGCCGCCAGCGCCTGCTCCGCCAGTATGCAGCGCACCACCCTGCCCTCGCCGCGTTCGACGACCGGCGGAAGCGCGGCGCGGCAGCGCTCCCGGACATGCTTGCAGCGCGGCGCGAAGGAGCAGGAATCGGGGACGGAGTCGAGCGCCGGCGGCGCGCCTGGGATCGCCTCCAGCCGCTCGCCCTTCTTCGCCCCATGCAGGTTCGCGGCGAGCAGACCGCGCGTATAGGGGTGCCGCGGGTCGCGCAGCAGTTCGCGCACCGTGCCGGTCTCGACGATCTGGCCGGCATACATCACCGCGAGCCGGTCCGAGACCTCGACGGCGACGCCGATGTCGTGGGTGACGAAGAGCATGCCCATGCCCATGTCGCGCTGGAGCTGGCGCAGCAGCAGCAGGATCTGGATCTGCACGGTGGCGTCGAGCGCCGTCGTCGGCTCGTCGGCGAGCAGGAGCTTCGGCCCGGCGGCGAGCGCGAGCGCGATCATGGCGCGCTGGCGCATGCCGCCCGACATCTCGTGCGGATAGGCCTTCAGCCGCCGCTCCGGAGAGGGGATGCGCACGAGTTCGAGCAGCTCGAGCGCGCGCGCCATCGCCGCCTTGCGCCCGACCTTGGCGTGGCGGGTGATCGCCTCGGCGATCTGCTCGCCGACCGTATAGACCGGGTCGAGCGCCAGCGCCGGGTCCTGGAAGATCATCGAGGTCACGCCGCCGCGATAATCGGCGAGCTCGCGCGGGCTCAGCGCCAGCACGTCGCGGCCGTCGACCCGGACGCTGCCGCCGATATCGGTGCGGCTTTCCGGCAGCAGCCGCAGCAGCGTCTTCAGCGTCACGCTCTTGCCGGAACCGGATTCGCCGAGGATGCCGAGCACCTTGCCGGCCTCCAGCGTCAGCGAGACGCCGTTGACCGCATGGACAGTCTGGGCGCCGCGAAAGCGCACGGTGACGTTCTCCATCCTGACGAGCGGGGCGGTCACGCGGCTTCCTCCAGCTTGGGCGCGCGGCTGTGGCCGGAGCCGGCGACCTGCATGTGGCAGGCGGCCAGCCGCATGCCCGTCCCCGTCGACACCAGCGCCGGTTTGACCCTGGCGCAGACGGTCTGGGCGTGGGAGCAGCGCGGATGGAAGCGGCAGCCGTCCGGCGGGTTGATCGGGTTGGGCGGATCGCCGGCGAGCGGGGCCTCCATCGTCCGGTTGTCGGGGTCCATCGACGGCATCGCCGAGAGCAGCGCGCAGGTGTAGGGGTGGCGCGGGTCGTCGTAGAGCTCGTCGACCGGGCCGATCTCGACCACCTCGCCGAGATACATCACCATGACGCGGTCGCTGATGAAGCGGACGACATTGAGGTCGTGCGAGATGAAGATGTAGGTCAGACCGAACTCCTCGCGCAGATCGGCGAGGAGGTTCAGCACCTGCGCCTCGACCGACTTGTCGAGCGCCGAGACCGCCTCGTCGAGGATGACGAGGCGGGGCCCGAGCGCGAGCGCGCGCGCGATGTTGACGCGCTGGCGCTGGCCGCCGGAGAGCTCGTGCGGATAGCGCGCGGCGAAGCGGGCCGGATCGAGCCCGACCTTGGTCAGGAGCTCGCGCGCCTTCAGGATCGCGGCCCGCTTCGAGACGCCGTGCACGGTCGGCCCGAACGCGATCGAATCCTCGATCGTCAGGCGCGGGTTGAGCGAGGCGTAGGAGTCCTGGAAGACCATCTGCGCCTGGCGACGATACTGCTTCAGGGTCAGCGCCGAGCCGCCGACGATCTCGCCGTCGAACAGCAACTCGCCCTTGTCCTGCGGGATCAGCTGCATGACGACGCGGGCCGTGGTCGACTTGCCGCAGCCGGATTCGCCGACGACGCCGAGCGTCTCGCCTTTCAGAACGGCGAAATCGACGCCGTCGACCGCGCGCACCACGGCGCCGCCGCCGAGCGGGAAATGCTTCGTCAAGGTCCGGGCTTCGAGCAGGGGCGTGCCCGCGCCGCCGCGATCGGGGTTCAAGTCGAGCGCCATCGTCAGCCCTTCACATCCATCGCCGAGCGCAGGCCGTCGGAAAGCAGGTTGAACGAGATCGAGGTGATGAAGATCGCCGCGCCCGGCAGCGCCGCGACCCAGGGCTGGACATAGATCGCCGTGCGCAGCGTGTTCAGCATCAGGCCCCATTCCGGCGTCGGCGGCTTGGTGCCGAGGCCGAGGAACGACAGGCCCGAGGCCAGGATCATCGAGACCGAGATCAGGCTCGTCGCATAGACGAAGATCGGGCCGAGCACGTTGCCCAGCACATGGACCCGGATGATGGTCAGCGCATTCGCCCCGCTGGCGCGGGCCGCCTCGACATAGTCCATGTTGCGGACCTGCGTGGTGACGCTCTCGGCGATGCGCGCGATCGGCGGGATGAAGACGATCGTCAGCGAGAGCAGCGAGTTGGTGATGCCGGCTCCCAGCGCGCCCGAAAGCGCGATCGCCAGCAGCACCGAGGGAAAGGCGTAGAACACGTCGACCGTGCGCATGGCGATGGTGTTGAAGGCGCCGCCGAAGAAGCCGGCGGAGACGCCGATCAGCGAGCCGAGGGCGAAGGCGACGAAGACCGGCGCCACGCCCATGAAGAGCGAGAGCCGCGCCCCGTGGATCAGCCGCGAGAGCATGTCGCGGCCGAGCTCGTCGGCGCCGAGCGGATAGCCCGGCGTACCGATGGGCCTGAGCCGCCGCAACATGGAGGAGCGGGTCGGGTCGGCCGGGGCGATGTAGTCGGCGAAGACCGCCATCAGGATGATCGCCAGCACGACGAGGCCGGCAGCGACCGCGACCTTGTCGTATTTGAAGCGCCGCCAGACGCCGGCCCAGTAGCCGGGCGACTTCGCCAGCGGCGGAACGGCGGCGGTGATGGCGGCGTTGCCGGAGATCGCGCTCATCTCAGCGCCTCCTGACGCGCGGGTCGAGCAGGCCCTGGACGATGTCGACCAGCACGTTCAGCGTAACGAAGAACAGCGCCAGCACCAGGATCGTGCCCTGCAGCAGGGGCAGGTCGCGCTGGAAGATGGCGTTGCCGAGCAGGAAGCCGGTGCCCGGCCAGGAGAACACCGTCTCGATCAGGATCGAGCCGCCGAGCAGATAGCCGAGCTGCAGGCCCATCACGGCGAGCGCGGTCGGGGCCGCGTTCTTGACGACATGCCTGAACACGCCGAAATCCATCAGGCCCTTGGCCCTGAGCGCCGGGACGAATTCCTGGTTGAGGATGTCGGCGACGAGCGCGCGCACGGTGCGCGCGACGATGCCCATCGGGATCACCGACATCGTGATGGCGGGCAGGATCATGTAGCTGACATGCTCCCAGTCCCATTTCCAGGCGGCCGAGCCGCCCGGCCCCGCCCCGCCCGGCGGCAGCCAGCCGAGCTGCACCGAGAAGACGATGACCATCACCATGCCGAGCCAGTAATGCGGCACCGAGACGCCGAGCACCGCCAGCATCGAGGCGAACTTGTCGAGGAAGGAGCCGCGGAAATAGCCGGCGACGAAGCCGAAGAAGGAGCCGAGCAGGAAGCCGATGACGGTGGCGAGCGTGGCGATCAGCAGCGTGTTGCCGACCGCGCGCCAGACCTCGGCCGCGACCGGGCGGCCGGTGGCGATCGAGACGCCGAGGTCGCCCTGCAGCGCCTTCATCAGCCAGAGGCCGAACTGCACCGGCAGCGGCCGGTCGAAGCCGTAGATCCGGCGCAGCTCGTCCTGCATCGCCTGCGAGGCGTCGGGCGGCAGCACCGAGGTCAGCGGATCGCCCGGCGCGATGTGGACCAGCAGGAAGCAGAACAGGCTGACGCCGAGCGCCACCGGCAGGACGTAGAGGATGCGCTTGGCGAGATAGGTCAGCATGGGTTCGCTGCTCCGGTCTGCCGGGCAGCGACCTGTTCCCTTCCCCACCGCAAGCGGGGGGAAGGAGTTCGGACGGCGTCTCGCGGCACGGTTCGGGCCAGCATTCCGATCATTCTCTCACTTCGCCATCGTGATCGGCGAGAAGTCCTGGAACCAGTTCTGCGCCTGGACGAAGCCCTTCACCTTGGCGCTCATCGCGCGCGGGTTGACGTCATGGGTGACCATCAGGAACAGCGCCTCGTCGACATATTTCTCATGGACCTTCTGCAGCACCTTGGTCTGCTCGGCCGAATCGAAGGTCGTCCGAATCTGGTCGAACAGCTTGTCCATCTCCGGGTCGCAATACAGCCCCCAATTCGTCCCCGCCGGCGGCTTCAGATCGCATTGCAGATGCCGGATGAAGCCGGTGAAGGGGTCCTGGATGAAGTAGGTGTAGTTCATCCCCGTCGCCTTGCGCGATGATTCATGGTTCGCGCCGGCGCGCCAGATGTTGATCAGCGTGTTCCACTCGACGACCTCGAAATCGATCTTGATCCCGACCTCGGCGAGGTTCTGCTGGACGAACTCGTTCATCGGCAAGGGCTGCATCTGGCCGGAGCCCGACGGCGCGATCAGGATTTTGGCCGTGACGGGCCTGGCGGGCGAATAGCCGGCCTCGGCGAGGAGCCTCCTGGCCTCGGCCCGGTCGAGCCCGAGCTTGAACTTCGGGTTGCCGAACCACTGGTGGCCGGGGGGATAGAACCCCTGCGCGGGAATCATCAGGCCGCCGAGCAGCTCCTTCAGCCCCTCGCGGTCGACGGCGAGATTGGCGGCCTTGCGCACCCTGATGTCGTTCCAGGGCGAGCCCTCGGCGCGCGAGAGATGCCAGGTCCAGTTATGCGGATAGGCGTTGGTGACGACCTGGAAGCCGGCGCTCTTCAGCGAAGGGATGAGGTCGGGCGACGGCGCCTCGATCCAGTCGACCTGACCGGCGCGCAGCGCGGCGGCGCGCGCGTTCGGCTCGGGCAGCGGCAGCAGCACGAGCTTGTCGAGCTTGGGCACGCGGGCCTTGTCCCAGTAGTCGGCGTTGGGCGAAAGCTCGGCGCGCTCGCGCGGCTGGAAGGCGGTGAGCTTCCACGGGCCGGTGCCCGACGGCGTCCTGGCGACGGCCTCCCAGCTCCTGCCGAGCTTCTCCCAGTTCGCCGGCGAGGACATCAGGATCCAGGCGAGCTGATAGGGCAGCGTCGCGTCGGGCGTCTTCGTCGTGATCTCGACCTTGTACCTGTCGATGACCTTGTAGGAGCCGACCGCCGGGATGCGCGAGCGCCCCTGCGCCGCCTGGCGCTGGTCGAACTGGGGGCTGTCGGTTTTCAGGAGCTTGTCGAGGTTCCAGACGACGGCCTCGGCGGTGAATTCCGAGCCGTCATGGAATTTCACGCCCTCGCGCAGGGTGAACGTCCATTTCGTCTTGTCCGCGGCGTCGACCGCCCAGGCGGCGGCGAGGCCTGGAACCAGTTCCGACGGCTTGTCCGCCTTCGACAAGTCCCAATTGATCAGCGCGTCGTAGACCGTGTAGCCCATGAAGCGCTGGCCCTCGCCGCCCTGGTCGGTCTGGCCGGTGGTCAGCGGGATATCGCTCGCGGTCATCCCGATGCGCAGCGTGCCCTGGGCCTGCGCCGGCGCGGCGAGAAGCGACACGCCGGCCGCGAGAGTAATGGCAAGGACGCTGCGGATCATCGGCGGTCTCCGGGCTGGACGGGTTCCAGCCTGCGCAGCAAGGGACGTGCCAGTCGGGCCGCCGCCAACCGCACCTCCTCCGTCATGGTCGGCCTCGTGCCGGCCGTCCACGTCTTCGCGCTTCGAGCCCTACGCCAAAGACGTGGATTCCCGCCACAAGGGCGAGCATGACGGTCGTGGTTCAGGCGTTAACGCCTCGGGCGTCTCATTCCATCGACATCGGCGCGAGGTCGATGAACCAGCTCTTCGGCTGGACCACGCCCTTGACCCGGGCGCTCATCGCGCGCGGGCCGACGTCATGGGCGACCCAGACGAACGGCGCCTCCTCGACGATGCGGGCATGGAGCTTGGCCAGCGCCGCGTCGCGGGCCGGGCCCTCGAAGGAGGTGCGCGCGTCGGCGATCAGCCTGTCGAACTCCTCATTGCCGAAATAGCCCCAGTTGTTCGACACCGGGGGGAACGTCTTGGTCGAGGCGAACCGCACCATGGCGAAGAACGGGTCCATCGCCGCGAAGGTGACGTTGGTGGCGTTGGCGCCCCGCGCGTTCGGGCTCTTGGCGCCCTCGCGCCAGTTGGTGAAGACGGCGTTCCATTCGCCGACCTCGAGCGCGACGTCGAAGAAGCACTCCTTCAGCGCCTGCTGCATGAACTCGTTCATCGGCAAAGGCTGCATCTGGCCCGAGCCCGAGGCCGAGGTCAGCACCTTGACCTTCGCCGGCCTGGAGGCCGAGAAGCCGGCCTCCGTCATCAGCTTCCTGGCGGCGGCGAGGTCGTATCTGATGTCGAAGGACGGGTTTCCCCACCAGGGATGGCCCGGAGGCACGGTGCCCTTCGGGATCTCCATCAGCCCGCCGAGCAGGGTCTTCAGCTCCTCGCGATTGACGCAGAGATTGGCGGCATGCCGGACCTTCCTGTCGAGCCAGACCGAGCCCTCGGCGAAGGAGAGCTGCCAGGGCCAGACATGTGGCTGGGCGTTGGTGTAGACGGTGAAGCCGCGCTGCCTGATCTGCGGCACGGCGTCCGGCGAGGGCGACTCGATCCAGTCGACCTGGCCCGAGAGCAGCGCCGCTGTGCGGGCGTTGGCCTCGGGAAGCGGCAGCAGCACGACGCGGTCGATTTTCGGCACGCGCGCCGGGTCCCAATAGGCCTTGTTGGCGACCATCTCGAAGCGCTCGCGCGGCACGAGGCGCACGCCTTTGAACGGGCCGGTGCCGGAGGGATCGCCCGAGAAGGCGGTCCAGGCCTGCCTGGCGCGCTCGGCCGGATCGGTCACCGAGGCCGGCACGGCCGCGAGCTTGGCCGCCCAATGCGCCGGCGAGGCCATGAACAGATTGGTCAGGTTGATCGGCAGAAAGGCGTCGGGCTCCGAGGTCGTGAGCTCGACCGTCAGCGGATCGACCGCCCTGGCCGATTTCAGCGTCGGCATGCGCGAGACGGTGACGCCGATCTGGTCGGGGGCGAACTGCGCCGCCTCCTTGTTCAGCACCTTGTCGACGTTCCAGACCACGGCCGCCGCATCGAAGGCCGAACCGTCCTGGAATTTCACGCCCGGACGCAGTTTGAAGGTCCATTTCGTCTTGTCGGTCGCGTCGACCGCCCATTCGGTGGCGAGGCCGGGAATGACGACGCTCGCCTTTTCGGCCGAGGACAGGTCCCAGTGGGTGAGCGCGTCATACATCGGGATTCCGGTGAAGCGGTTGCCCTCGAAGCCCTGGTCGGGCTGGCCGTGGGTGCGCGGGATGTCGGCGGCCGTCATGCCGATGCGCAGCACCTTTTCCTGGGCGGCGGCGCCTGTCGCCAACGCGGTCGAGAGGCCGAGCGCCAGGATGGCTGAGCGCAGAATGGTCGATGATGGCACGGTCGTTCTCCCCTGGGTTGACCCGGCGCGGGCGTATCGGGCTTAGCAACCCGTATGCCAGCGGATCCGACCACGCCGGACGCGGCGGCACGGCCGCCGAGCGGCGTCTGCGCCGGACGGGAGTTGACGGCAGGTGATCGCCGTTGCCGAAGAAACAGGCAATTGCGGCGAACTCGCCCAATCCGGCGTCGCGGATGTGGCTGCCTCGGCTCGCGGGAGCGCGGCTGGGCGAGCTCGCGACGGCGGCCGGAGGCTACCGCGACGCGCTGGCGAAATTCTCGTCGAAGGAATAGCCCGCGCCGCGCACGGTGCGCAGCGGGTCCCTGGCGTTGTCGGGCGTGATCGCCTTGCGCAGGCGCCCGACATGGACGTCGACGGTGCGCTCGTCGATATAGACGTCGCGGCCCCAGACGGCGTCGAGAAGCTGCGCGCGCGAATAGACCCGGCCCGGCGCCTGCATCAGGAATTCGAGCAGGCGGAATTCGGTGGGACCGAGATGCAGCTCCGCCCCGGAGCGGCGCACGCGCCGCGTCGTGCGGTCGAGCTCGAGGTCGCCGGCCGCGAGCAGGCCCGCGACATGGCCGGGCTTGGCGCGGCGCAGCAGCGCCTGGATGCGGGCGATCAGCTCCGGCAGCGAGAACGGCTTGACGACGTAGTCGTCGGCCCCTGTGGCGAGCCCCCTCACCCGCTCGGTCTCCTCGCCGCGCGCGGTCAGCATGATGATCGGCACGCGCTCGGTGTCGCGCCGGGCGCGCAGGCGGCGGCAGAGCTCGATGCCAGACAGGCCGGGCAGCATCCAGTCGAGCAGGACGAGATCGGGCGTGTTGTCGCGCAGATGGAGCTCGGCGTCGTCGCCGCGCGCGACGCTGTCGACCTCGAAGCCCTCGGCCTCGAGGTTGTAGCGCAGGAGCAGCGTCAGCGGCTCCTCGTCCTCGACGATCAGGATGCGTGCGGGCATGTCTCGTTCGTTCCCTGCGAAGCCGGCGCGTTCAGGAGCGCGCCACCGCCTCGACGCTGATGTCGGTCGTGTCGAGCTTGGGCCGGTTGATGTCGAGCGTGCCGCCGGTGACGAGGTAGTGGATCGTCTCGGCGATGTTGGTGGTGTGGTCGCCGATGCGCTCGACGTTCTTGGCGCAGAACAGCAGATGCGTGCAGAAGGTGATGTTGCGCGGATCTTCCATCATGTAAGTCAGCAATTCGCGGAAGAGCGAGGTGTATAGCGCGTCGATCTCGCCGTCGCGGCGCCAGACCTCCATCGCCTTGTTCTCGTTGCCGGACGCGTAGGCGTCGAGCACGTCCTTGAGCTGGGCCTGGACGAGCCGGCTCATATGTTCGAGCCCGACCACGGCGCGGTGCGGCGGCTGGAACTGGCCCGAGATCGCGACCGCGCGCTTGGCGATGTTCTTGGCGAGGTCGCCGACGCGCTCGATGTCGGACGCGATGCGGATCGCCGAGATCAGCTCGCGCAGGTCGTTGGCGAGCGGCTGCCGGCGCGCGATCGTCAGCACGGCGCGCTCCTCGACGTCGCGCTGCAGATTGTCGAGGCGCTGGTCGGCCGAGATCACCTTCTGGGCGAGCGCGGTGTCGCGGCGCACCAGGGCCACGGTCGAGTCGCCGAGCATGCGCTCGGACATGCCGCCCATCTCGGCGAGGCTGCGGCGCAGCGCCTCAAGTTCGGCGTCGTAGGAGCGGACGATGTGGTCGGTCATCGCGGCGGTGTCCTTTGGAGCGGATGCGGCGTCACGGCGTTTGAGCAGGGCTGGGAATTTCAGCCGAAGCGGCCGGTGACGTAGTCCTGCGTCTGCTTCTTGTGCGGGTTCATGAAGATCGTGTTGGTCGGGGCGAACTCGATCACCTCGCCGAGATACATGAAGGCGGTGTACTGCGAGATGCGCGCCGCCTGCTGCATGTTGTGCGTCACGATGACGATGGTGAAGTCGGTCTTGAGCTGTTCCAGCAGGTCTTCGATCTTGCCGGTCGAGATCGGGTCCAGCGCCGAGGTCGGCTCGTCGAACAGGATGACCTCGGGCTTCTGCGCGATGGTGCGCGCGATGCACAGCCGCTGCTGCTGACCGCCCGACAGGCCCATGCCGGAGGATTTCAGCTTGTCCCCGACCTCGTCCCACAGCGCGGCGCGGCGCAGCGCGCCCTCGACGCGGTCGTCGAGCTCGGATTTCGGCGGCTTCTCGTAGAGGCGGATGCCGAAGGCGACGTTGTCGTAGATCGACATCGGGAACGGCGTCGGCTTCTGGAAGACCATGCCGATGCGCGAGCGCAGTTCGTTGACGTCGATGTCGTCGGAGATGACGTTGCGGCCGTCGAGCATTACCTCGCCGGTGGCGCGCTGCTCGGGATAGAGCGAATAGATCCGGTTGAAGATGCGCAGCAGGGTCGACTTGCCGCAGCCCGACGGGCCAATCAGCGCCGTGACGTGGCGGTCGCGGAAGTCGAGATCCACCGCCTTGAGCGCGCGGTGCTCGCCATAATAGAAGTCGAGGTTCTTGACCGCGATCCGGACGGGGGCGTCCGCATCGAGCGAGCGAGGGCTGAGTTCCAGGGTCGAAAGCATCGACGGGTTCCTTCGGGAAACGGACGCGACGGTTATGGCCTGCGGACGGTCGCTTGTCCGTCACTTGCCGCCGCGCACGATGCGGCGGGCGATCAGCGACAGGATCAGGATCGACATGGTGATGATCAGCGAACCGGCCCAGGCGAGTTGCTGCCAGTTCTCGTAAGGGGCGGAGGCGAACTGGTAGATCGTCACCGGCAGGTTGGAGACGCCGCCCCTGAGCGTCGGCGAGAACCAGAAATTGTTGTTCAGCGCGGTGAAGATCAGCGGCGCGGTCTCGCCGGCGATGCGGGCCAGCGCCAGCAGGATGCCGGTGACCATGCCGGACTTGGCCGCCCGCCAGGTGATGGAAGTAATGACGACCGAGGGCGGCGCGCCGAGCGCGGAGCCGGCCTCGCGCAGCGGGCCCGGCACCAGGCGCAGCATGTCCTCGGTGGTGCGCACGATCACCGGGATCGCGATGATGCCGAGCGCGACGCCGCCGGCCCAGCCGGAATAGCCGCCGAGCGGCTCGACCATGATGACGTAGACGAACAGGCCGATCAGGATCGACGGGGCCGAGAGCAGGATGTCGTTGATGAAGCGGATCAGGTCGGCGAGCTTCGAGCCCTTGCCGTATTCGGCGAGCCAGGTGCCGGCGAGCACGCCGATCGGCGTCGCCACGACGATTCCGAGGAAGGTCAGCACGATCGAGCCGACGATTGCGTTGGCGAGGCCGCCGCCCTCCGAGCCTGGGCCCGGCGTGATCTGGGTGAAGGTGGCAGTGGAGAGCCCGCCGATCCCTTTCACGACCAGCATGCCGAGTATCCAGAACAGCACGAAGACCGCGATCACCGTGAAGGCGGTCGCGGTCACCCGCATCGCCTTGTCGGCGGTGCGGCGCGACTGGCGCACGCGGCCCCACTCCGCGTGAGGGAGCGTGCGGACGGTGGGGGGCGTCGTCGTGCTCATGGCGGGCTCGCTCAGTAGGCCTTGACGCGCGACACCAGCATGCGCGCGACGACGAGGACGACGAAGGTGACGAAGAACAGGATGCAGCCCAGCGCGATCAACGCGTTGAGCTGCAGCCCCAGAGCCTCGTTGAACTCGTTGGCGATGCGCGAGGCGATGGTCGAGCCCGGGTCCATGACCGAGGCCGACAGCCGGTTGGCGTTGCCGACGACGAAGGTCACCGCCATGGTCTCGCCGAGCGCGCGGCCGAGCCCCAGCATGATCGCGCCGATGATCGAGACGCCGGCCTGCGGCACCAGCACGTGGCGCACCACCTCCCAGGTCGTCGCCCCGATGCCATAGGCGCTCTCGCGCAGCACGGAGGGGATCTGGTCGAGCATGTCGCGCGTGATCGAGGCGATGAAGGGGATGATCATGAAGGCGAGGATGATGCCGGCCGTCAGGATGCCGAGCCCCGAGGGCGAGCGCGAGTAGAGCACCGTGCCGACGATCGGCATGCCCTCGACGATGGTGGAAAGCGGAATCTGCACATAGGCCGCAAAGAGCGGCACGAAGACGAACAGGCCCCACATGCCGTAGATGATCGAGGGCACGGCCGCCAGAAGCTCGATCGCGGTCGAGACAGGCTGCTTCAGCCAGGCCGGCGCGAGCTGCGTCAGGTAGACCGCGATGCCGAGCGAGAGCGGCATGCCGATCAGCAGCGCGATCAGCGCGGTCGAGAGCGTGCCGACGATGGCGGGCCACGCGCCGTACTGGTCGTTCTGGGTGTCCCAGACGCTCGAGGTCAGGAAGCCGACGCCCATCTCGCGGAAGGCCGGCCAGCCGCCGACCACCATCGACAGCATGATGCCGGCGAGCAGGACGAGCACGAACAGGGCCGAAAGGAAGCTGGCGTTGCGGAAGACCAGGTCGAAGCCGCCCTTGGGCGTCCGCCGACGGGGCGCCGCGCCGGGGATGGTCATCTGGTCGGTCACGGCGGTCATCCGCGGAGCTCCGGCAGGCTCCTCTCCCCTTGAGGGTGAGGGTTGGGGTGATGTTCTGCGCCGAGCCAATCACGTCATGCTCGGGCTTGTCCCGAGCATGACGCCTTGACCACGACGATCGACCAGCGAAGACGTGGATGGTCGGCACAAGGCCGACCATGACGGCGGGAGGCGAAACCGCGCCCCACGAACCTCCGATCAGAAGATCGGCTTGCCGGCCGGGTCGGTGACGCCCTTCCAGGCGTTGCGGACCTGATCCTTGACGCCCGCCGGAAGCGGCACGTAGTCGAGCTCGAGCGCCAGCTTGTCGCCGTTCCTGAAGGCCCAGTCGACGAACTTCAGCGCGGCCTGCACCTCTTCCGGCTTCTCCGGCTTGGCGTGGATCAGCAGGAAGGTCGCGGCCGTGATCGGCCAAGCCTGCGCCCCCTTCTGGTTGTTCAGCGAGATGCCGAAGCCGGGCGCCTCGTTCCAGTTGGCGTTGGCGGCGGCGGCCTGGAAGGACTTGTCGTCCGGGGCCGGGTAGTTGCCGTCGGCGTTCTGGATCAGGGCGAAGTTGAGCTTGTTCTGCTTGGCATAGGCGTATTCGACATAGCCGATCGAGTTGGCGACCTGCTTGACCGAGGCCGAGACGCCCTCATTGCCCTTGCCGCCGATGCCGACCGCCCACTGGACCGAGGTGTTGGCGCCGACCTTGGACTTCCAGTCGGCCGAGACCTTCGAGAGATAGTCGGTGAAGACAAAGGTCGTGCCCGATCCGTCCGAGCGATAGACCGGGTTGATGTTGGCGTCGGGCAGGGTCACGCCGGCGTTGAGCGCGGCGATCTTGGGATCGTTCCACTTCTTGACCGTGCCGAGATAGATCTCGGCGATGACCGGGCCGGTGAGCTTGAGCTTGCCGGCCTCGACGCCAGCGACGTTGATCGCGGGCACGACGCCGCCCATCACGGTCGGGAACTGGATCAGGCCGTCCTTGGTCAGGTCCTCGCCCTTGAGCGGGGCATCCGTCGCCCCGAAGGCGACGGTCTTGGCCTTGATCTGGCGGATGCCGCCGCCCGAGCCGATCGACTGGTAGTTGAGACCGACATTGGTCTCCTTCTTGTAGGCCTCGGCCCATTTCGAGTAGATCGGGAAGGGGAAGGTCGCGCCGGCGCCGGTGATGTCGGCGGCCTGGGCCACGCCCGAAAGACCGATGGACGCGGCCGCGAGAATGAGAAGTTTGCGCATGAGGTGTCCTCTCTGGGTCGCAGGTGCTTCAGCGCGTCCTCCAAATACCCTCTGTGTGACAGCGACATGACATATTCGGCGAATTCGAGCGCATGACAAGGCCGTCGCTTGCAGGATCATGGGATAAGCCAGTGAAACCAACGTCTTGATCAGGCGGTCGCGCAAGCGTGCGAGGACGGCTCACCGACCGATATGTCACATTCGGCCAGCCGGGCCCCCTCATGCGCTCTCAGCCGGACGGCATGGACGCGACAGGATCGTCACAAAGCCTCGCGAAGGCGCCGGCTTGACGAGTTGACGGGTTGCCGGTCCCTGACATAGCCACATCCGCATGTCTATATCGGTATCCTGCGGTCTCCGCCCTCTTCTCCGCGACGATTCGCATAACCTCGCCCGGCCGGTCGCGACGCCGGGCGGGCCCTGCTCGATCTGGACCTAGCCGAAAGACGCCGCATGATACGCCCGACCGCCGCCGCCCTGCTGCTGGCAGCCCTCCTGCTGGCAGCCCTGGCCGCCGACCCGACGCAAGCCCAGGACATCGCCGCGGGCGAGCGCTCCTGGAACAAGTGCCGCGCCTGCCACCAGCTCGGCGAATCGGCCAGGAACACGGTCGGCCCGCAGCTCAACGGGCTGTTCGGCCGCGTCTCCGGCACAGTCGGGGGCTACAGCTACTCGACCGCCAACAAGACCGCCGCCATCACCTGGGACGAGGCCGTCTTCGCCGACTACATCAAGGATCCCAAGGCCATTATCCCCGGAACCAAGATGATCTTCGCCGGCATCAGGAACGAGCAGGAGATCAGGGATCTGACCGCCTGGCTCAAGCAGTTCGACAAGGACGGCAAGAAGCAGTGAGGCCGAGGCGCGCCGCCGCCGGCCGTTCCGGCACGACGCGCGAGCGGCGACCCGACCGGGGCCGCCGCCAATCTTAGAATCCGTCTAAAATACTGTGATTGCGCGGCTATTTGCTCTGGGCTATGTCCATGGCGCCGCTGCCGGGCGTCGCGATCGGCCGGATTTTCATCCTGCCGGGCCGGCCTTCACCGCAATGTGAGGGCCCCGTCGCGTCGCGCGGGGCATCGAAAGCGGGATGTCGCCTTGCCGTATGCCCTGACAGCGGATGTCGTCGCGACGAACGCGCCAGCCCCTAGCCGCCCGGGCGCGGCCGACCGCGGGCCCGCGCCGTGATGGCGCCTTCGCCGAACCGGCGCTGGCCCGGCCTGCTGCGCTGGAGCACGGCGGCGCTTGTGGTCGCCGCGGCCCATGGCGGCGCAGTCTGGATCGCCCTGAACTGGCAGCCGGCCCATGCCGAGGCCGCCGCCGGCGCGCCCGAGCCCGCGATCATGATCGAGCTCGCCGCCGTCTCGGTCGCACCGGAAGCACCCGCCGAGACGCTGCCGCCCGCGCCCGAGCCAGTCGCGCCCGAATTGCCCAAAGAGCCGCCGCCCGAGCCCGTGGTCGAGAAGCCGGTCGAGCCGGCGCCGGAGCCCGAGCCGACGCCGGTCCGGATGCCGGAGCCCGAGATCAAGATTCCGGAGCTGCCGGCTATCCCCAACGCGCTGGCCGTGCTCGCGCCGCCGCCCGAAAGACCGAAGCAGGTCGAGAAGCCGGTCGAGCGCAAGCCGCCGCCGAAGCCGCGCGTGGTCGAGCGAAAGCCGGTCGAGAAGCCGCGCCAGAAGGAGGCCGCGGCCCCGCCGCCCGCGCCGGCGCGCGCCGCCGCGCCGAGCCCGGCCGCGAACGGAGCGGCAGCGGAGCCGAGCGTCTCGACCGCGAGCTGGCGCGGCACGCTGATCGCGCATCTCAACCGCTACAAGCGTTTCCCCGGCGGGGCGAACCCCGGCACCGTCCAGGTCGCCTTCGCGATCGACCGGGGCGGCAACGTGCTCTCGGCGCGGCTTGCCGGCTCGTCGGGCGACACCGCGCTCGACCAGGAGGCCGTCGCCATGATCCGGCGCGCCAGCCCGGTGCCGGCCCCGCCGAGCGGGCTCGGCGGCGGCACGATCAGCCTCGCGGTCCCGGTCCGGTTCTCGCGCTGAGGGCGAGGCCGCGCCGGCCGGCGGTCAGCCGGCCTTGCTCGCCTCCTGCGCCATCAGCCCGGTGATCCAGTCGACGAAGGCGATGATCTCCGGATTGGCGCGGTCCTCGCGGCGGTAGAGCAGGCGGTGCGCGATGATCGTGATCCCGAGCGGCCCGAACGGCATCGTCAGCGCGCCGCGGCGCAGATGGCCGCCGGCCTGCAGCGTCGATTCGAGCGCGAGGCCGAGCCCGTCCGCCGCGACCGCCAGCGCGAGATGGGCGCGGTCGAACTGCAGCCCGCGCGGATTCAGCGGCACCAGCGGCGCGTGCTTGGCCGACCACTGGTCCCAGGGCACGACGCAGCGCAGCGAATGGATCAACGGCACACGGGCGATGTCGGACGGCTCGCTCAAGCGATGCTCGGCGACGAAGGCCGGGCTCGCCAGCGGCACGATCAGTTCCTCTACCAGCGGCGCCGCCTCGCAGGATTCCGGCACCGGCCGGGCATACTGGATGTCGACGAGGATGCCGTCCTGACCGAGCCGCGCCGGCTCATGGCTGGCGTAGAGCGCGATGTCGATCGACGGGTGCTCGCGCAGGAACTGCCCCAGACGCGGCACCAGCCAGAGCGTCGCGAAGCTCGGCGAGGCGTGGATCGGCAGCCGGCGCACGCCGACGCCCGAGGCGACGCGGCTCGTGGCGGTGACGAGGCGGGCGAAACTCTCGCCGATCGATGCGCTGTAGGTCAGCGCCTCCTCGGTCGGGACGACGCTGCGCTTGACGCGCAGGAAGAGGGGACGCTGCAGCATGCCCTCCAGCGCGCGCATCTGGTGGCTGATCGCCGACGGCGTCAGGTTGAGCAGTTTGGCCGCCCCGGCAAAGCTGCCGGCCTCCATGACCGCGCGAAAGGTCAGCAGCCATTGCAAGGGCGGAAGCCCGCCGATCATTGACAAATCCTTCTCATCGATAGCGGCATCCTTATTCGCTTTCGCGCATCTATTTCGTCATGTTAGCACTGATCAATGAGGAATGCAGCTCACCGAAAGAAGCTGTTCGCTCGGGAGGAGACGTCACCGGCACGAGCGGGAGGCGGAGACCGGCGGGGAGATGCGCTCTCGCCCGCCGGCGCGTGACGGGCCGTAACGCATGCGGCGCGGAGATCGCTCTTCCCGACCGTTTCCTCACTGGACGAGGCTGGCCTGAGCGGCCGAGACGGAAGGCAAGACGACATGAATCTGCATCGCATGCTCCTCGAACGGAAGGCGGCCGGACGGCCCGTCACGGTCGCCATCATCGGCGCCGGCAAGTTCGGGACGATGTTCCTTTCGCAGGCCCGCAGCACCGACGGCATGCACATCGTCGGCGTCGCCGACCTCAACACCGACAGGGCGCGCTCGCAGCTCAGGCTCGGCTGCTGGCCGGCGGAGCAATACGCCGCCGCCTCGATCGATGACGCGCTCAAGCACGGCTCGACCGTGATCACCGACAATGCCGACGACCTCGTCACCCATCCCGGCGTCGAGGTGATCATCGAGGCGACCGGCGATCCCGGCGCCGGCATCGCCTTCGCGCTCAAGGCGATCGAACACGGCAAGCACGTCGTCATGGTCAATGTCGAGGCCGACGCCGTCGCCGGGCCGGTCCTGGCGCGCAAGGCCAAGGCCGCCGGCGTGGTCTATTCGCTGGCCTGGGGCGACCAGCCGGCGCTGATCGCCGACCATGTCGACTGGGCCCGCGCGGCCGGGTTCAAGGTGGTCGCGGCCGGCAAGGGCACGCGCTACCACCCGACCTACCACCGGTCGACGCCCGACACCGTCTGGGACATCCTCGACAGGTACATGAAGATCAAGGACCGCAATTCGATCAATCCGAAGATGTTCAACTCCTTCGTCGACGGCACGAAGTCGGGCATCGAGATGACGGCGGTGTGCAACGCGACCGGGCTGGAGTCGCAGGCCGAGGGCCTGTCCTTCCCACCGGCGACACGCTTCGAGCATGCCGAGATCTGCAAGCCGAAGGCCGACGGCGGCGTGCTCGAACGGGCCGGCGTCACCGAGGTCACGTCCTCGGTCTATCGCGACGGGACCGACGTGCCGCATTCGCTGGTGATGGGCACCTATGTCGTGTTCGAGACCGACAGCGCCTATAGCGAGGAGTGCTTCCGCGAGTATTCGATGCTGCCGGACAGGAGCGGCAAATACGCGTGCCTCTACCGGCCGATCCACATGATCGGACTCGAACTCGGCATCTCGGTCGCCTCGGCGGCGCTGCGCAAGGAGCCGACCGGGGCGCCGATCATGTTCAACTCCGACGTGGTCGCCACCGCCAAGCGCGCGCTCAAGGCGGGCGAGATGCTCGACGGCGAAGGCGGCTTCTGCGTCTGGGGCAAGCAGACCCCGGCCTCGGCCTCGCTCGACCAGGGCTATCTGCCGCTCGGGCTCGCCCACAACGTCAAGCTCAAGACCGATATCGCCGAGGGCCAGCGCCTGAAATGGAGCGACGTCGCCTACGATCCGGCCAGCACCGCCGTGAAGGTGCGGCGCGAGATGGAGGCAGCCTTCGCGCGCCCCAACACCAAGGCTGCGTGAGGAATTCCACGACGGGGCGCGGCCGCGCCCCGTCGCGATACCCCAGAGCCCGAAAACGGGCCGAACCACGACGGAGGAGGACAAGACCATGACGATTACGGGACGGAACCTGCCCACCCGCCGCGCGGCGCTCCGTGGCCTTGCCACCGGGGCGGCGCTGATCGCGATGCCCGGCGTGCTCAGGGCGCAGAAGGTCAGCTGGATCGGCGCCAACGCCGCCTCGCAGCAGGACTTCATCGGCATCAGCCTCGACTTCTTCGGCAAGCGCCTGGCCGAGCTCAGCAAGGGCCAGATCACGATCCAGGCGCATCATGGCGGCGCGCTCGGCGGCGAGCGCGAGCATGTCGAGGCCGTGCTGCAGGGCGCGGTCCAGATCGCGACGCCGGGCCAGGGCGTGGTCGCCGGCTGGTACCGCCCGGCCGAGGTCTGGACCCATCCCTATCTGTTCAAGGACGTCGCGCACAAGGACCGCGTCTGGGACACGATGCGGGCGGAATACCAGGACGACATCGCCAAGACCGCCAAGCTCAGGCCGCTCGGCGCGATCCCGCGCATGCCGCGCATGCTCTCCTGCAACCGGGTGGTCAAGGTGCCGGCCGACATGAAGGGACTGAAGATCCGGGTGCCGGAGACGGCGCTTTGGCGGCGCACCTTCGAGCTGTTCGGCGCCTCGCCGACGCCCCTGCCCTTCCCCGAGGTGTTCCAGGCCCTGAAATCGAGCGTGATCGACGGCCAGGAGAACCCGATGGGCCTGACCTACAATTCCGGCATCTTCGACGCCAACACGCATCTCTCGCTGACCGAGCACATGATGCAGGACAACTGCATCCTGACGGGCGATCAGGCCTACCAGAAGCTGACGCCGGAACTGCGCCAGGCGGTCGACCAGGCGGCGCGCGACATGGAGGCCGAGATGCGCCCCAAGGTGATCGCCGACGATGTCCGCATCCTCGAGCTGATCAAGGCCAAGAAGATCGTGATCTCGGAGGTCGACAAGGCCGCCTTCACCGCGACGGTGAAGACCCTGACCACCGAGTTCCCGGCCGGCAAGAAATGGGCCGACCGCATCGGCCAGATCGCCTGAGGCGGGCTATAGCAGCACTACGGCGATTTCACTCGGAAACTCTCGTCATCCGGGGCGACCGAAGATCGTCCCGGGATCCATCGCGAGGCGCAGCAATGCTTGATGATGGACCCGGAGCCGCGCCGCCGCGCGGCTCGTCCGGGACGACGGCGGAGGGGTTCCGCGCGAAGCGGTCGACCTCCAGACGTTAGCGGAGAATCGCATGAAGGCGGTCATAGGCCAGCTATCGGAGATCGTCACCGAGGCGGCCAAATTCGCGCTCGGCCTCTGCGTCGCCGCGATCGTGCTGATAACGCTGGCGGCGGTGTGGTGGCGCTATGTCGTCAATTCGCCGATCGCCTGGATCGAGCAGGTCTCCAACATCCTGTTCATCTGGATCACCTTCATCGGCGCGGCGGTTCTCTACCGGCAGAAGCTCCATATCGGCGTCGACATGTTCATCGGCATGCTGAAGGGCCGCGCCCAACAGATCGTGTTCTGGGCGATCGAGATCGCCAACCTGATCTTCATCACGGTGCTCTTCGTCTACAGCGTGAAGCTCTCGATCGACGTGCTGCCAAACACCTATGGCGCGCTCGATATCACGCCCGCCTGGTTCTATCTCTCCGCGCCGGTCTCCTGCGCGATGATGATGCTCTATTTCGTCGAGAAGATCGTCGATCCCTCGAAACGGCAGCCGGAAGGCTTCGCGGGGGATTTCTGAGATGATGAGCACGGTCCTGATCGGCGGCTTCTTCCTGCTGCTGGCGCTCTCGGTCCCGATCGCCTTCGCGATGGGGCTCGCGACCATCGGCGCTATCATGGCGCATGGCTCGCTGCCGATGTCGATCCTGGCCCAGCGCACGCTGGTCGGCGCCGATTCCTACGCGCTGCTGGCGATCCCGTTCTTCATCCTGGCCGGCAACCTGATGAATGGCGGCGGCATCACCAACCAGATCATCAGGCTCGCCAACGCCATGGTCGGGCGCTTTCGCGGCGGGCTGGCGCTGACCTCGGTGACGGCGGCGATGATCTTCTCCGGACTGTCGGGCTCGGCGGCTGCCGACGCCTCCGCGCTCGGCAAGGTGCTGATCCCGGCGATGAAGAAACAGGGCTATGGCGGCGGCTTCGCGGCGGCGCTGATGGCGTCCGCCTGCGTCAACGGGCCTATCATCCCGCCCTCGATCCCGCTCGTCATCTACGGGCTCTCGGCTGCCAAGGGCGTCTCGATCATCGCGCTCTTCCTCGGCGGCATCATCCCCGGCATCCTGCTCGCGCTCTCGCTGATGATCGCGGCCTACTGGATCTCGGTGAAGCGCAACTACCCGGTCTCGGAGGCGGTGCCGATCCGCGAGATCCCGAAGCTCTTCCTGCCGGCGAGCTGGGCCCTGATGATGCCGGTGATCATCCTGATCGGCGTCACCGGCGGCGTCGTCACGGTGACCGAGAGCGCGACCATCGCCGTCGTCTACGCCGCCTTCATCGGCTTCTTCGTCTACAAGGAGCTGAACATCCGGACGATCTGGCCGATCCTGGTCCAGACCGCGCTCGACACCGCGCTGGTGATGTTCATCATCGCCTTGTCGTCGGGCTTCGGCTGGCTGCTCGCGGTCTCGGGCGCGCCGCGCGCGATCGCGGCCTGGATCGGCACGGTCTCCACCGACCCGACGATCATCCTGATGATCGTCAACGTCTTCCTGCTGATCATCGGCATCTTCATGGAGCCGCTGCCGGCGATGTTCATCCTGATCCCGGTGCTGGTGCCGGTGGTGCAGGCGGTCGGCATCGACCTCGTCCATTTCGGGCTGGTGATGGTGTTCAACCTCTGCCTCGGGCTGATCACGCCGCCGGTCGGCATCCTGCTCTACATCTGCGCCAACTTCGCCGGCGTGAAGCTGGAGGAGGAAAGCCGCGAGCTCGGCCCCTTCCTCGGGGCCGGAATCGTCGTGCTGATCATCATCTCGCTGTTTCCGTCGACCGTGCTGTGGCTGCCGAGACTGCTCGTCGATTACGGGCAGTAAGGAGACGGACCGGCGAAAAGGGCGGCCCGACCGATGGACGCGACGCGCCGCGTCCCCGCATAGTGACGCCATGATCGCCGCCCGCGCCCGCGTCTTTTCCGGCTACCTGTCCCGCAGCCGAGCGAGCGCATGCCGGTGACACGCGTTCGCGGCTTCAGATGGCGATGACGCCGGACGGAAGCGCCGTTCCCGCCCGCCATGACATCGTCCTCGTCGGCGGCGGCCATACCCATGTCCAGGCGATGACGGCCTTCGGGACGAAGCCCGAGCCCGGCGTCCGGCTGACGCTGGTCGCCGACCGGCTGGAAACGCCCTACTCCGGCATGCTGCCAGGCCATGTCGCGGGCTTCTACAGCCATGACGAGATGCATATCGACCTCGCCCGGCTGGCGCGGGCGACCGGGACGCGGCTGGTCCATGCCGCGGCGACCGGGCTCGATCGGAACGGCCGGCAACTCCTGCTGCAGGGCCAGCCGCCGCTGGCCTACGACACGCTCTCGCTCAATCTCGGCATCGCGCCGGACCTGTCCGGCATCGCCGGCGCGGCCGATCACGGCGTCGCGGTCAAGCCGATCGGCTCCTTTCTCGACCGGCTCGACGCGCTGCTGGCGCGCGCCGCGCAACGCGACGGGCCGCGCCGCTTCGCCGTCGTCGGCGGCGGGGCGGCCGGCGTCGAGATCGCGTTCGCCCTGCGGACGCGGCTCGATGCGATCTCGCGGCAGGCGGGCAGCCGGCCGGAAGCATTCGCCGTCACGCTCGCCGGCGGCGGGCCGCTCGTCGCGACGCTGAACGGCGGCGTCCGCCGCCGCGTCGCGGACGCGCTGGCGCGCCGGTCGATCGCGGCCCTGACCGGATTCGAGGCCGTCGCGCTGAGCGAGACCGGCCTGACCGCCGCCGATGGACGCCTGCTCGCCGTCGACGCGGCGCTGTTCTCGACGGCCGCCCGCGCGCCGGACTGGCTCGCCGGCACGGACCTGCCGCTGGCGGCGGACGGCTCGGTCAGGACGAGGGCGACGCTCCAAATCGAGGATGACGAGGCCGTCTTCGCCGTCGGCGACTGCGCGACGGTCATCGGCGAGCCCCGCCCCAAGGCCGGCGTCTTCGCGGTCCGGCAGGGGCCGGTGCTCGCCGGCAACCTGCGCGCCCGGACGCAGGGCCGGCCGCTCGCCGCGCACAAGGCCCAGCGCGACTATCTCGTCATCCTGATGACCGGCGACGGCGGGGCCATCGCCGGGCGCGGCGCGTGGTTCTCGGCGGAAGGTGCGCCGATCTGGCGCTGGAAGGACTGGATCGACCGCCGCTTCATGGCGAGGTTCGCGGAGTTCGAGGCTCCCGGCGCATAGGACAAGGGGCCCGATCTCGCGATCCGGCCCTGCCGATTTTCGCTCCGGCATGCGTCCCGGGCTATTTAAATCGGGCCACCTCGTCCGCGCTGATCGCGCCTTGCGTCTGAACTGGACCAAAGGCGGCCTGCAATATGCTCCACCAGTTCGGTGAGCATCCAAGGAGACGCCGGGAGACCGGCGCCTCTGTCGGTTCCTTCGTCCGCTTTCCAGCGGTGCATGGAGGTCAATCTACGATCGGCCCCCAGCGAGCTCCCTGATGATCCCCGCGAAATCCTCGGCATTCGCCGAAAGGGCCTCGCCGCTGCGGCGGATGATGCCGTAGGGCTCCAGCGGATTGTCGAGGTAGAAAGGCAGCCGGACAAGTTCGCCCCGGTCGATCGCCTCCATGACGATGGTATGGGGGAGCACCGAGATCATCTGCGCTCGCCGCACGAGCTGCAGCGTCGCGTAGATCGAGGTCGTCTCGACGAGATTATCGAGCGACGGCAGTCCGGCCTCGGCGAACGATCGATCGATGACCTGCCGCATCGGGCTGGTCTGCTGCTGCAGCACCCAGGGATAGACCTCCATTTCGGCCAGCGAGACCTCGTCTCTTCCGGCCAGCGGGTGGTCGAAGGCGGCGAAGACCCAGAGGCTCTCGTTCGAGAGCGGCTCGACATCGAAGATCGCGTGGTGACGTGCCTCGGTCAGGCGCCCTATCACAAGGTCTATCTCGTTCTTCTCCAAGCCGCGCAGCAGTTCGTCGCTGGTCGTCGCCGAAAGCCGGATCGTCATCAACGGCCGGCGGCGCTTCAGCTCCGCGATTGCCGCCGGAAGAATGTCCGGCGCGGTCGCCATGATCGCCCCGATCGAGAGCGCGCCATAGCCCCCGCGCTTGAGATTGCCGAGTCCTCTCAGGAAGCGCTCCTGATCGACAAGGAGCTGGTCGGCATAGTTGATGACGAAGCTGCCGATCTCCGTCGGCGCCAGCCCGCGCGGCTGCCTGTCGAAAATGCGCACGGCCAGCATGTCCTCGATGTCGTGAAGCATCTTACTCACCGCCGGCTGCGTGACGTTCATCTCCTCCGCGGCCCGATGCAGCGTGCCCACGCGCGCGATCGTGGAGACGAGCAACAGATGCCGGATGCGCAGCCGGGACATCATGTGCCGCGGCAGTGACGCGATGAAGCTCATTGCGATAACTTTCTGGAAGTGATCATGTCGTATTTTTCATTATTTGCTTATCGCAATTGTCGCTAGCGTTTCTCGGAGAGGCAAGGCAGCGCCCAGGCGATCCTCGATGATCGAGCCCCGGGACGACGGCCTGTCAGGAGGACGCCGGAGGACGCCGCAAACGCGACATCCCCGTCTCGATCGAGTTCAGGCCGCCGGGCTCCTGCCGGCGGTCGATGAGGGGCTATGCGCGCGTGAACCATATCGATCTTCAGACCCGTATCGCCGTGATCACCGGCGGCGCACGCGGCATCGGCTTCGCCGCCGCCGAACGCATGCTCCGATCGGGTGCGGGCGTCACCCTCTGGGACATCGACGCGGAGCGGTTGGCGCAGGCTCAGGCGAAGCTTTCGCCTCTCGGCGAAGTCTCGACCGCGACCGTCGAGCTGACCGACGAAGACTCGGTCGCGAACGCCGCCGCCGCCGCGATCGAGCATCACGGCAAGGTCGACATCCTCGTCAACAATGCCGGCATCACCGGCGGCAACGGCAAGCTCTGGGAACTCGACCCCGAAACCTGGCGACGCGTCGTCGACGTCAATCTGGTCGGGCCTTATCTGACCTGCCGCGCGCTGGTTCCGCACATGATCGCGCAGGGCTATGGCCGCATCGTCAATGTCTCCTCGATCGCCGGGAAGGAAGGCAACCCCAACGCCTCGCATTATTCGGCCTCGAAGGCCGGACTGATCGGGATGACGAAATCGCTCGCCAAGGAGGTCGCCCAGACCGGCATCCTGGTGAACTGCATCACGCCGGCGGCCGCCAGGACCGAAATCTTCGACCAGATGAAGCAGGAGCATATCGACTTCATGCTCTCGAAGATCCCGATGAACCGCTTCCTGGCGGTGGAGGAGGCGGCGGCACTGATCGGCTGGCTGTCGTCGGAGGACTGCGCCTTCTCGACCGGCGCCGTTTTCGACATCTCCGGCGGTCGCGCGGTCTATTGAGGGAGATCGCGATGGCGATGCCGACGATCAGCCATGTCCGTGCCTTCACCGTCCGGGGCGGCGGAGCCGACTATCACGATCAGAAGGGCGGGCACTGGATCGACGGGCAGATCGCGACTCCGATGTCGCGCTACCCCGAATACCGGCAGACGCGCTCCTCCTTCGGCCTCAATGTGCTCGGCACGCTGGTGATCGAGATCGAGGCCAGCGACGGCACGATCGGCTTTGCCGTTACGACGGCCGGCGAGATCGGCGCCTTCATCGTCGAGAAGCACCTCGCCCGCTTCATCGAAGGCCGCAAGGTCACCGAGATCGAGGCGATCTGGGACCAGATGTACTTTGCCACTCAGTATTACGGCCGCAAGGGCGTGGTGGTGAACACGATCTCCGGCGTCGATCTCGCGCTCTGGGATCTGCTGGCGAAGGTGCGGGGCGAGCCGGTCTGCGCCCTGATCGGCGGGCCAGTGCGCGACGAACTGGTCTTCTACGCGACGGGTCCGCGTCCCGACCTCGCCAAGGGCCTCGGCTTCATCGGCGGCAAGATGCCGCTCAAGCACGGTCCGGCCGAGCGTGACGAGGGCCTCAAGGCCAATATCGAGGCGCTCGCGGCGATGCGCGACAAGGTCGGCCCCGATTTCTGGCTGATGCTCGACTGCTGGATGGCGCTCGATCTCGATTACGCGACGCGGCTCGCGCGGGCCAGCGCCGAGCATGGCCTCAAATGGATCGAGGAGGCGCTCTCGCCCGACGACTACTGGGGCTATGCCGCCCTGAAGAAGGCCGT
The DNA here is from genome assembly GCF_058807355.1 of Allobosea sp. GW821-FHT12C12. Taxonomy (NCBI): domain Bacteria; kingdom Pseudomonadati; phylum Pseudomonadota; class Alphaproteobacteria; order Hyphomicrobiales; family Alloboseaceae; genus Allobosea; species Allobosea sp. GW821-FHT12C12. The sequence goes on along the minus strand of NZ_JBXAQP010000005.1, from coordinate 266,039 downwards.
GCCGCCCGGGATGCTCGTGACCACGGGCGAGCACGAGGCGACGCGCTGGGGCTTCCGCATGCTGCTCGAAATGGGTTGCTGCGACATCATCCAGCCCGATGTCGGCTGGTGCGGCGGGCTGACGGAGCTCTTGAAGATCAGCGCGCTCGCCGACGCCCATGGCGTCATGACGATCCCGCACGGCTCCAGCGTCTACAGCTATCATTTCGTGGCGACGCGCCAGAACAGCCCGTTCGCCGAGTTCCTGATGATGGCGCCCGATGCCGACCGCATCGTGCCGATGTTCCATCCGCTGCTGCTCGACGAGCCATTGCCGGAGAACGGCCGGATCAGGACATCCGCGCTCGACAGGCCGGGCTTCGGCGTCAGGCTCAATCCCGAATGCCAGCTCCACCGTCCCTATCCACGCGGCTGAGGATCGAGGCGCGCCATGCAGGATCTGAAAGGCAAGGTCGTCCTCGTCACCGGCGCCTCCTCCGGCATCGGCGCTGCGGTCGCGCGTGCCTTCGCCGCGCAGGGCAGCCATGTCGCGGTGCATTACCGCTCGCAGCGCGAGGCGGCGGAGGCGGTTGCGCTCGATGTCAGGTCGCATGGGTGCGAGGCCGAGATTTTCCAGGCCGACGTCTCGGTGACCGCCGAGACCGACCGGCTCGCCGCCGCGGTCATCGCCCGCTTCGGCCATGTCGACATCCTGGTCAACAATGCCGGCGGCTTCGTCCAGCGCGCGCGATTGAGCGACGCAGACGATGCGCTGATCGACGCGGTCTTCCATCTCAACGCCCGGTCCATGCTGGCGCTGACGCGTGCGCTGATTCCCGCCATGCGGGGCAGATCCGGTGCTTCGATCATCAACATGACGTCCCAGGCCGCACGAACGGGCGCCAGCCCCGGCGCCGGCCTCTACGCCTCGACCAAGGCCTATGTCTCGACCTTCACCCGGGCGCTGGCGAAGGAACTCGCTTTGGATGGCATTCGCGTCAATGCGGTCGCGCCCGGCGTGATCGCGACACCGATCCATGACGCACATACCTCACCGGAGCTGCTGAGATCGCTCGAGGCGGGCATCCCGATGGGGCGGCTTGGCCTAGCCGAGGAATGCACCGGAGCCGTGCTGTTTCTCGCGAGCGAACAGCTTGCCAGCTACGTAATCGGCCAGATCATCGAGGTGAACGGCGGCAGCGTGATGCCGTGACGGCACAAGAAAGCAACAACAGTCAGGGAGGACGACCATTATGACGACCAAGCCCATGATCGACCGCCGCAGCCTCGTCGCCGGCGGAGTCGCGGCCGTGACGGCGCTCGCGGCGCCGAGCCTCGTTCGCGCCCAGAGCAAGCGCACGATCAGGCTCGCCCATCACCTGCCGATCCAGTCTGAACAGCACGCCGCGGCCGAGATCTTCGCGAAGAAGGTCGCCGAAGCCTCCAAGGGGGCGATCACCATCCAGATCCTGCCCGCCGCCCAGATGGGCGGCCAGCGCGAGATCATCGAATCGGTCTCGATCGGCACGCTCGACATGGGGTTCGGCGAGTCCGGGCTCTACGCCAACTACGTGCCGGAGTTCGGCGTCGTCGCGCTGCCTTATCTCTACCGCGACTTCGACCATTGGAAGCGGGCGGTCGATGGCGAGGTCGGCGCCTCGCTCGCGAGCTCGCTCGACAAGAAGGCGAACATCAGGATCGTCAACTGGATGGTGACCGGCTACCGCTACACCTATCTGCGCGGCAAGCCGATCACACAGCCGGCCGATTTCAAGGGCCTCAAGGTGCGCCTGCCGGAGGCCCCGGTCTTCGTGAAGACCTTCTCGACGCTGGGTGCGATTCCGACGCCGATCCCGGCCCCGGAAATGTACGCTGCGCTGCAGACCGGCGTGGTCGATGCGATGGAGGGGACGGCCGAGGTCGCCTACACCTTCAAGATCTACGACGTCACCAAGTATCTCTCGATGACCCGTCACATCCTGCTCGACGGTTCCTTCGCGATCAGCAGCTCGCTCTTCGGCAAGCTTTCCAAGCCGGAGCAGGAGCTCATCCTCAAGGCGGCACAGGATGCGGCAGTCGAGCAACGCGCGCAGCATTTCGAGCGCGAGAAGGCCTCGCTCGCCAAGCTGACCGGCGAAGGCAAGATGCAGCTCAACGAACCGGACCTGAAGCCGTTCGCGGAGGCGCTCGCCAAGCTACAGGATGAGTTCGCCGCGGCCTCGAAGGGGACTTCCGTCCTCGACGCGATCCGCAAGCTGTGACGGCGCGGCGATGATCCGCAACGTGATCGGCGGCATCATTGGAGTCACGAAGCTCATCGCGGCGGGCTGCTTCGCCGCGATGATCGCGTTGACGCTCGTCCAGGTGGTCAACCGCTATGCGTTCGGGCTGCCGATGTTCTGGACGGAGGAGCTGATCGTCCTCCTCCTGGTCTGGTCGATGCTGCTGGGGCTGCCCGTGCAGCTCTGGACCCACGAGGAGATCGTGGTCGACGTCCTGCCGACGCCCGATCCGCGCGCCCAGGCGATCAAGGACGGGGCCAACCTCGCCTGCTCGGTCGCCTTCTGCGCAATCCTCGCCTGGTCGGGCTACGCCTTCATGCTGCGCGGCCTCAACGTCACCTCGCCGGCGCTCGGCCTGTCACGGCTGTGGTTCTTCCTGCCGATACCGGTCTCGGCCGCCCTCTCCGTCATCGTGTTGCTGACCCGGCCGAAAGGGCAGAGCATCGGAGGCTTCGACTGATGCTCTGGACACTCGTCCTCTCGCTGATGCTCTTCATCGCCATCGGCATGCCGATCGCCTTCTCGATGGGGCTCGCAGCCGTCGCCGCGCTCCTGGTCGATGGCTCGGTCCCGCTGATCGTGCTGCCGCAGAAGATGTATTCCTCGCTCGATTCCTTCCCGCTGCTGGCCATCCCTCTCTTCATCCTGGCCGGCTCGGTGATGAATGTCGGCGGGATCACGGCCAGCCTGATCGGCCTGGCGCGGGCGCTGGTCGGGCATCTCCGCGGCGGGCTCGGCCATGTCACCATCGTCACCAACGTACTGTTCTCGACGATTTCCGGATCGGCTGCGGCGTCCGCGGCCGCCGTCGGCTCGATGCTGATCCCGGAGATGAAGAAGGACGGCTACCGGCCCGAGGACGCGGCCGTCATCAACGCGGCGGGCGCGATCCTCGGCCCCGTGATCCCGCCCAGCGTGGTCATGGTGATCTATGGCGCGATGACCGGCCTATCGATCGGCACGCTGCTGCTGGCCGGCATCGGACCGGGAATCCTGATCGCCCTGATCATGATGGTGGCGGTCTATGTCATGGCCGGGCGCAGCGTCCTCAAGAAATACCCGCGCGCCTCGCTCGCCCAGATCGGGCGCGCCTCCCGCGACGCGGTTCCCGCGCTGATCATGCCGGCGATCATCGTCGGCGGCATCATGTCGGGGCTGTTCACTGCGACCGAGGCCGGCGTGATCGCCGTGGCCTATGGCGTCGCCTACGCGCTGCTGACGCGACGAAGCACCTTGCGCCAGTTGATCGACAACGTCACCGAGGCGACGATCGTCTCCTCCAGCATCATGATCATCCTCGGCGGGGCCGCGCTGTTCGGCTGGATCGTGGCCCGAGAGGGCGTGCCCGTGATGATCGCCGACTGGCTGCAGGCGATGACGAGCCAACCCTGGATCGTGATGGTGCTGATCCTCGCCGTGCTGCTCGTCGTCGGCATCTTCATCGAGCCCATCCCGGCGATGGTGATGCTGGTTCCGGTCTTGCAGCCGATCGCGGAGGCTTACGGCTTCAACCCGTACCATTTCGCGATGGTCGTGGTCTTCGGCGTGCTGCTCGGGTCGCTGACACCGCCCGTCGCGGTGCTCGTGCTCATCACCTGCAAGATCGCCAAGGTCGACGTCAACAAGGCAAACGGCCCGCTCGTACCGATGTTCCTGTTGATGGTGGTCGCGCTGTTCATCATCGCCTTCGTGCCGTGGATCTCGTTGATCGCCCCCAAGCTGTTGGGATGACGGCGCGGCAGCTTGCGCCGCGCCGCTTTGGAGGCTGCGACCGTCCCCGCCTGGGTTGCCATGCTCCCGTGGGTCTCATTGCGATTGGAGCGCCCGGTTCGGGCCGCATTCCGTCTTGAAGTGCCGAAGCCATGAATGTCGGGACTAAACATATTCGCAGCTTTGCACCGGAGTGGCGCGACCTACGGGAGTCGAACCCGTCTCCCCAGCGTGAAAGGCTGGTGTCCTAACCGATAGACGAAGGTCGCGGAGCACGCTTGAGTCGCGCGAGCGCCGGAGCGGGGCGAGCTATAGTGACCGCGGCCGGAGAGGGCAAGCCGTTTCGCGCGGCAAGGGTGCGCCGGGCCGGTCTCAGCCGGTCGCGCGGGCGAGATCGAGCACCCGCAGTTCGGCGCTCTCGTTGCCGCCCCAGCGGTTGAGAGTGAGCGTGGCGGCGAGATGGACGAGTTCGCCGCGCGCCGCCAGCAGCGCCAGCCCGAGCGGCTCCCGCGCCGCGCGGAAGACGATGCCGCCGACGCTGGCGCCGTCGCCGGCCCGCAGCCTGATCCTGAGATGACCGTCGCCGCCGACCTCCATGACATCGGTCAGACGGTGCGAGGGGAAGACGAAGACCGGCTCGGGCGCGCCCGCCCCGAACGGCCCGGCCTTGTCGATCTCGGCGAGCAGGCGCGGGCTCGCCCCGCCGGCGCCGAGCGCGCCGTCGATCAGCAGCGCCTCGGCCTCGCCCGCGGCCGCGACCTCGCCGGCCAGACGCTCCGTGAGGAAGGCGAGGAACATCCCGCTCTGGCCGGGTGCGAGCGTGACGCCGGCCGCCATGGCGTGGCCGCCGCCCTTGACGGCGAGCCCCGCCTCGACCGCCGCGCGCACGGCGCGGCCGAGATCGACGCCCGCGACCGAGCGGCCGGAGCCGGTCGCGCCGCCCTCCCCGTTCACGGCCAGCGCGAAGGCCGGCCGCCGGAAGCGCTCCTTCAGCCGCGCCGCGACGAGGCCGACGATGCCGGGATGCCAGTCGGCCGAGCCCGCCATCAGCACCGGCCGGTCGGGCTGGAGCGAGAGGCGATAGTCGGCCTCGGCGACGGCCTCGACCACCGCCTGCCGCTCGATCTCCTGGCGTTCCCGATTGAGGCGGTCGAGCCCGGCGGCGATGGCGCGCGCCTCGATCTCGTCGTCGGTCAGCAGCAGCCTCGCGCCGAGCGCCGCATCGCCGATGCGGCCGCCGGCGTTGATGCGCGGCCCGAGCAGGAAGCCGAGATGCCAGGGCTGGACCGGGCCGTCGAGCCCGGCGACATCCATCAGCGCGACGAGGCCCGGCCGCGCCCGGCCGCGCAGGATGGCGAGCCCCTGCCGGACGAAGGCGCGATTGAGCCCGGCCAGCGGCACGACGTCGGCGACGGTCGCCAGCGCCACGAGATCGAGGGCGGCGAGCAGATCCGGCTCCGGTCGCCCGCTCCAGAACCCCCTGCCCCGCAAGGCGCGGCTCGTGGCGACCAGCGTCAGGAAGACCACGCCCGCGGCACAGAGATGGCCGAGGCCCGAGAGATCGTCCTGGCGGTTCGGATTGACCAGCGCCTCGACCTCCGGGAGCCGCTCGGGCGCCTGATGGTGGTCGAGCACGACGACATCGAGCCCGAGCCGGCGCGCCCCGGCGAGCGGCTCGTGGCTGGTCGTGCCGCAATCGACGGTGACGAGAAGGCTCGCGCCCTCGCCCGCCAGCATCGCGATCGCCTCGGCATTGGGGCCGTAGCCCTCGATCAGCCGGTCGGGGATGTGGATGCGCGGGCGCGCCCCGGCCTGCGTCAGGAAGCCGGCGAGGAGCGCCGACGAGCAGGCGCCGTCGACATCGTAATCGCCGAAGATCGCGACCTTTTCGCCGCGTTGCGCGGCGGTGGCCAGCCGGTCGGCGGCGGCCTCCATGCCGGTCAGCGTCGCGGGATCGGGCAGGAGATCGCGCAGCTTCGGCTCGAGGAAGCGCGCGGCGTCCGCCGGCTCGACGCCGCGCCCGGCGAGCATCCGCGCGAGCACGTCGGGAATGCCCCCGACCTGCGCCAGCGCCTCGGCCCGACCCAAGCCCGCCGCATCGAGCCGGTCGCGCCAGGGCCGGCCGAGCGCGGAGCGCGTGACGCCGAGAAAGGCGCGCGGGGGCTGGGGATTCATCACCTGAACGGGGTCGCTCAGCCGCGCGCATCCGTCAACCGCCGCCGCCCTTGCGAGCGCCGCCATCCCCGTCATACTGCGGATCGTTCAGACCTGAACCAAGGAGCCCGTCATGGCGCGGGAGGCTGATGCGATCATCGTCGGCGCGGGGCTCGCGGGCCTCGTCGCGGCGGCCGAGCTGGCCGATGCCGGCCGCAGGATCGTGATCCTCGACCAGGAGCCCGAGGCGACGCTGGGCGGACAGGCGCACTGGTCCTTCGGCGGGCTGTTCCTGATCGACACGCCCGAGCAGCGTCGGCTGCGCATCCGCGACTCGCTGGCGCTGGCGACGCAGGACTGGCTGGGCTCGGCCGGCTTCGACCGGCCGGAGGATCATTGGCCGAGGCAGTGGGCGCGGGCCTATCTCGATTTCGCGGCCGGCGAGAAGCGCGCCTGGCTGCACCAGCAGGGCATGCGCTGGTTCCCGGTCGTCGGCTGGGCCGAGCGCGGCGGCTACGCCGCCACCGGCCACGGCAATTCCGTGCCGCGCTTCCATGTCGCCTGGGGCACGGGGCCGGCCGTACTGGAACCGTTCCTGCGGCGGGTGAAGGCGGCGCGGGCGGCGGGGCTGGTCGAGTTCCGCTTCCGGCGCCGCGTCACCGCGCTGACGCGGAGCGCCGGCGCGATCGACGGCGTCGAGGGCGAGGTGCTGGAGCCGAGCGATGTCGGGCGCGGCGAGCCGAGTTCGCGGGTCGTCGCCGGCTCCTTCGCGCTGAAGGCGCAGGCCGTGATCGTCGCCTCCGGCGGAATCGGCGGCAACCACGAGCTCGTGCGCGGGAACTGGCCGCGGCGGCTGGGCTCGGCCCCGGCGACGATGCTGTCCGGCGTGCCGGCCCATGTCGACGGGGCGATGCTCGGCGTCGCGGAGGCCGCCGGCGGCCGGCTGATCAACGGCGACCGGATGTGGCATTACGTCGAGGGCATCGCGAACCACGCCCCGGTCTGGCCGCGCCACGCCATCCGCATCCTGCCCGGCCCTTCCTCGCTGTGGTTCGACGCGCGCGGGCGGCGGCTTCCCGCGCCGCTGTTTCCCGGCTTCGACACGCTGGGCACGCTCGAACACCTGCGCAAGACCGGCTTCGACCATTCCTGGTTCGTGCTGAACCGCTCGATCATCGCCAAGGAGTTCGCGCTGTCGGGCTCCGAGCAGAACCCTGACCTGACCGGCAAGAGCTGGCGGCAGGTGATCGAGCGCGCCACCGCCGGCGTGCCCGCGCCGGTTCAGGCTTTCATGGACAAGGGCGAGGACTTCATCGTCGAGCGCGATTTTTCGACGCTGGTCGCGCGCATGAACGCGCTTGCCGGCGAGGCCTTGCTCGACGGGACGGCGTTGCGCGCCGAGATCGAGGCGCGCGACCGCGAGATCGACAACCCCTTCGGCAAGGATCTGCAGATGACCGCGATCCGCGGCGCGCGCGCCTATCTCGGCGATCGGCTGATCCGCACCGCGAAGCCGCACCGCATCCTCGACCCGGCGCATGGGCCGCTGATCGCGGTCAGGCTCAACATCCTGACGCGGAAATCGCTGGGCGGGCTGGAGACCGACCTGTCCTCCCGGGTGCTCGACGCCGGTGGGCAGGCCGTGCCGGGCCTCTACGCGGCCGGCGAGGCGGCGGGCTTCGGCGGCGGCGGCATCCATGGCTACCGCGCGCTGGAAGGCACGTTCCTCGGCGGCTGCATCTTTTCGGGCCGCGCGGCCGGACGGGCGGCGGCGAAGGCGGCGGCGTGAAAGACGCGCGCTACGGCGCGGGCCGCTCCTTCAGGCTCGGCAGGAACCAGGCGAGCAGGCCCATGAGCGGCAGGAAGGAGCAGATCCGGTAGACGGCGTCGATGCCGATCCGGTCGGCGAGCTCGCCCAGCATCGCCGCCGCGATGCCGCCGAGGCCGAAGGAGAGCCCGTAGAACAGGCCGCCGATCAGGCCGACACGGCCGGGCGAGAGCTCCATCGCATAGATCAGGATCGCTGCGAACGCGCTCGACATGATCAGGTTGATCACGATCGTAAGCGCGCCGGTCCAGAACAGGTCGGCATAGGGCAGCGCCAGCGTGAAGGGCAGCGCGCCGAGGATCGAGAACCAGATGATGCGGTCGCGGCCGATCCGGTCCCCCAGCATGCCGCCGGCGACCGCGCCGACCGCCGAGGCGCCGAGGAAGAGGAACAGCATCACCTGCGAGGTCTCGACCGAAACGCCGAACTTGCCGATCAGGTAGAAGGTGTAGAAGGAGGAGAAGCTCGACGAATAGGCGTTCTTCGAGAACAGCAGGATGACGAGGATCGTCATCGCGAAGGCGACGTTGACGGTGGGCCTGGCCAGGGTCGCGGACGCGCCGGCGGGAACGGATGCGACCGGCGTGGCGGCGGGCCCGCGGTCGAGCGCGGCGTGGCGGCCGACGATCCACATCATCAGGAGCATCGCGGCGAAGGCCGCCAGCGAGAACCAGGCGAGGCTCGCCTGCCCGCGCGGCACGATGATGAAGGCTGCGAGCAGCGGGCCGACCGCGCCGCCGGCCTGGCCGCCGAGCTGGAAGATGCCCTGCGCCAGACCGTGCTGGCCGCCCGACGCGCTGCGCGCCATGCGCGTCGCTTCCGGGTGGAAGATCGACGAGCCGATGCCGACGCAGCCGGCCGCCAGCAGGAGCAGCGGGTAGCTGCCGGCATAGGCGAGCCCGACCAGGCCCATGAGCGAAAAGCCCATGCCGACGACCATCGAATAGGGCATCGGGTTGCGGTCGGTGTATTGGCCGACGAGCGGCTGGAACAGCGAGGCGCAGATCTGGAAGGTCAGCGTGATCAGGCCGATCTGGCCGAAGTCGAGCGCATAGGCGCTCTTGATGATCGGATAGATCGCCGGGATCAGCGACTGGATCATGTCGTTGAGCAGATGAACCGCGCCGAGGCCGACCAGCACGGGCACGACGGCGCGATGGGACATGGTCGGGGTGATGTTCTGGTTCATCGTCGCTGCTTCATGCCGCTGCCGGAGGGGCCATCTGGCCGGCCGCATGCGGCCGTATCCGACGCCGGCTCCGTCTTACGATCCGCGCCGGAAATGACAATCGCGGCAGCGCATGGCGTCCCGGCGTCCGGCGCGGGCGGCAAAGCATCGCGCGGCCCCGGCCTGCTGCGCCGAGACGAGCGGCTCGCGCCGCTCAGCGCTCCGCCGAGGCGGCCCAGATGTTCAGCCCGCCCTCGACGGCGTTGCGGTCGATGCTCGCCAGTTCCTCCGCGGAGAAATCGGGGCGTTCCAGCGCCGCGACGCATTCGACGACCTGCTCCGGCCGGCTCGCGCCGATCAGCGCCGAGGTGACCCGGCCGCCGCGCAGCACCCAGGCGATCGCCATCTGGGCGAGGCTCTGCCCGCGCGCCGCCGCGATCTCGTTCAGGGCCGCGATGGCGCGCAGATTGGCCTCGCTCAGAAAACCGTCGCGAAAGGACGGGGCCTTCTTCGCGGCGCGGCTGCCCTCGGGCACGCCGCCGAGATATTTCGAGGTCAGCATGCCCTGCGCCAGCGGCGAGAACACGATCGAGCCGACGCCCTCCCCGTCGAGGGTGTCGAGCAGTCCGTCCTCCTCGATCCAGCGGTTGAGCATCGAATAGCTCGGCTGGTGGATGACGCAGGGCGTGCCGAGCGATCTGAGGATCGCCGTGGCCTCGCGCGTGCGCCTGGAATTGTAGGAGGAGATGCCGGCATAGAGCGCCTTGCCTCGACGCACGGCCGAGTCGAGCGCGCCCATGGTCTCTTCGAGCGGGGTGTCGGGGTCGAAGCGGTGCGAGTAGAAGATGTCGACATGGTCGAGCTTCATCCGCCGCAGGCTCTGGTCGAGGCTGGAGATCAGGTATTTGCGGCTGCCCCATTCGCCATAGGGGCCGGGCCACATGCGGTAGCCGGCCTTGGTCGAGATCACCAGCTCGTCGCGATGCCCGGCGAGGTCCTCGCGCAGGATCTCGCCGAACAGCGTCTCGGCCGAGCCGGGTGGGGGCCCGTAGTTGTTGGCGAGGTCGAAATGGGTGATGCCGAGGTCGAAGGCCGTGCGGCAGATGGCGCGGCCGGTCTCGCGCGGGGACGTGCCGCCGAAGTTCTGCCAGAGCCCGAGCGAGATCGCCGGCAGCATCAGGCCGCTGCGGCCGCAGCGATTGTATGTCATGCGGTCGTAGCGGTCCGCGGCGGGCATCGGCGGTCGTCCTCGGTGTGTCCCGTCGGCCGGAAAGAGCGCGACAGGCGCCTCGTTCAGTCCAGCTTGAACTTGCCGAACTCGCGATGCTCGCCATGGATGCGACGGACCGTGCCGGTGATCGAGCGGTAGACGATCGTCTCGGTCAGGATGACGTTCTTGTTGAACTTGACGCCCGACAGCATGCCGCCATCGGTGACGCCGGTGGCGCAGACGATGACGTCGCCGGAGGCCATCTCCGACATGTCGTATTTCTTGTTCGGATCGGTGACGCCCATGCCGTGGGCGCGCTTGCGCTTCTCCTCGGTGTCGAGGATCAGCCGGCCCTGCATCTGGCCGCCGACGCAGCGCAGCGCCGCCGCCGCCAGCACGCCCTCGGGCGCGCCGCCGATGCCGAGATAGAGGTCGATGCCGGTCTTCTCCGGCTCGGTGCAGTAGATCACGCCGGCGACGTCGCCGTCGGTGATCAGGCGGATCGAGCAGCCGGTCTTGCGGATTTCCTCGATCAGCCTGGCGTGGCGCGGGCGGTCCATGACGAGCGTCGAGATCTCGTGGGGCTTGCAGCCCTTGGCCTTGGCGAGCGCATGGATGTTGTCGGTCGGCGAGGCGTCGAGGTCGATCACGCCCGGCGCGTAGCCCGGACCGATGGCGATCTTGTTCATGTAGACGTCGGGCGCGTTCAGCAGCTTGCCGGCCTCGGCCATCGCCATCACGGCGATGGAATCGGGCATGTCCTTGGCGCAGAGCGTCGTGCCTTCGAGCGGATCGACGGCGATATGGACCTTCGGGCCCTGCCGGGTGCCGACCTTCTCGCCGATGAACAGCATCGGGGCCTCGTCGCGCTCGCCCTCGCCGATGACGATCTCGCCGTCGATCGGCAGGCGGTTCAGCTCGCGCCGCATCGCGTCGACCGCCGCCTGGTCGGCCGCCTTCTCGTCGCCGTGGCCACGCAGGCGCGCGGCGGAGACGGCGGCGCGCTCGGTGACGCGGACCAGCTCCATCGAGAGATAGCGCTCGATGATCTGTTCGGAGGAAATGCGGAGTTCGTCGGACATTCTGGGCTCCCTCGGGCAGCGGGCAATCGGCAGTGGGCGGTCGGCCATCCCCTAACCGCCACCTGCCGATGCCTACTCCCGTTCTATTCTGATGACTTGCGGCGCTTCGGCGACATGGCCGTCGGCCGTGACCTTCTCGAGCGCGGCGCGGATGGCGGCCTCGCTGGTGGCGTAGGTGATCAGCACGACCGGAACCGGCGCGCCGGACCGGCCCGAGGGATCGCGCTGGGCCGCGGCTTCCGAGCGGCGCTGGACGATGCTCTCCAGCGAGATGTCGGCCTCGGCCATGCGCGTCGCGATCGCGGCGGCCGCGCCCGGCCGGTCTGCGACGGCGAGACGGATGTAGTAGCCGCCCTCGTGGCGCTGCATCGGCGCGCGGGCGGCCACTTCGAGTCGCGCCACCGGCAGGCCGAAGGGCTGGCCCGCGACGCCGCGCGCCACATCGGCGATGTCCGCGACGACGGCCGAGGCCGTCGGGTCGCCGCCCGCGCCGGGCCCGACCAGCGTGATCTCGCGCACCGCGTCGGCGTCTATGGTGACGGCGTTGGTGACGCCCGTCACCTGCGCGATCGCGGAGGATTTCGGCACCATGGTCGGGTGGACGCGCTGCTCGATGCCGGTCTTGGTGCGCTCGGCGACGCCGAGCAGCTTGATGCGGTAGCCGAGTTCGTCGGCCATCTTCAGGTCGAGCGGCGCGATCGAGGAAATGCCTTCGACGTGAATCGCTTCGGAATCGATCTTCGTCCCGAAGGCGAGGCTGGTCAGAATGGCGAGCTTGTGGGCGGTGTCGAAGCCCTCGACGTCGAAGGTCGGGTCGGCCTCGGCATAGCCGAGCCGCTGGGCCTCCTTCAGGCAGGCCTCGAAGGTCAGCCCCTCCAGCTCCATGCGCGAGAGGATGTAGTTGCAGGTGCCGTTGAGGATGCCGTAGAGCCGCGTGACATTGTTGCCGGCGAGCGCCTCGCGCAGCGTCTTGACCACCGGGATGCCGCCGGCCGAGGAGGCCTCGAAAGCGAGCGCGACGCCGTTGGCCTCGGCGAGCTCGGCCAGCGCGACGCCGTGATGGGCGAGCAGCGCCTTGTTGGCGGTGACGACCGGTTTGCCCGCCGACAGCGCCGCCTCGACGGCTGCCCTGGCAGGACCGTCCGCGCCGCCGACGAGCTCGACCAGGCAGTCGATCTCGGGCGAGGCCGCGAGCGCGACCGGGTCGTCGAACCAGGCGAGCCCGCCGAGATCGACGCCGCGATCGCGCTTTCGGTCCCGGGCCGAGACGGCGGTGACGCGGATGGCGCGGCCGCAGCGGTCGGCCAGCGCGTTCTCGCGGCGACGCAGGATGCGCAGCACCGAGGCGCCGACGGTGCCGAGTCCGGCGATGCCGATGCGAAAAGCGGCGTCGGGCGGCGTGGAGGTCGCGGTCGTCATGAGGCGCGGGGTCGCATGAGGCGGGATGGGAGTCAACGGCGGCGGGAAGCCGATGCGATCAATCGAACCGACACACCACCTCGGCCGCGAGCTTGCGGAGCCTGCCCTCCCCGAAGGTCATATGGATGCGCAGCAGGTTGTTGCCGAAGGCGGTCGCCTTGATGGTGCGCAGCGCCTCCAGCGTGTCGCCGTTCCAGCTCGTGGAGTTCTCGATCGTCGGCTTCCAGAACCAGGGTTTCGGCGGGACGATCTCGGCCTCCTTGAGGATGCGTTCGGCCTCGGCCTGCTCGATCCCGACAGGGAAGTAGCGCTGGGCGATCGTCGTGGCGTCGCGGCCGCAATCGCGCGCGGTCGTGGCGGCGAGCACGTCGGAGACGAGCGGCGAGGCCGTCTGCGACAGCCGTCCGCGCGAATAGTCATAGGTGAGGATGAAGCAGACGATAGCGAACAGGCCAAAGCCGATGCCGATCAACCGGCCTGTGGAAAGCATGTCCAGCGCCTCGAACCGAGTGTCGGGGCAAGCCCCGTTCGTGCGCAAGGAGTTCCCATGTTTTGAAGGCGGGGTCCAGTGTTCCCCGCGCAAGCGATCACCGCCGTCATGCCGGACGCGGCGAGGCGGAGACCCGGGCGTCATCCGGGAGCAGCGTCCCGCCCTGTGATGGGTCCCGGATCCGCGCGGCCGCGCGGCTTGTCCGTGACGACGGCGAGGGGTGGAGTCGCGGGCCTCCCCTCACCCCGCCTTCGGCATCCGGATGACGTTGTGCAGGGTCTGGTCGGCGGTCTTGAGGAAGCGGCCGAGATTGCGCGCCGCCTGGCGGATGCGCTGCTCGTTCTCGACGATGGCGATGCGGACGAAATCGTCGCCATGCTCGCCGAAGCCGATGCCGGGCGCGACCGCGACCTCGGCCTTCTCGATCAGCAGCTTGGAGAACTCCAACGAGCCCAAATGGCGGAATTTCTCCGGGATCGGGGCCCAGGCGAACATCGAGGCGCGCGGCACAGGAATGTCCCAGCCGGCCTTGCCGAAACTCTCGACCAGCGCGTCGCGGCGCTTGCGATAGGTCTCGCGCATCTCGCGGATGCAGTCGTCCGGGCCGTTCAGCGCGGCGGCAGCCGCGACCTGGATCGGCGTGAAGGCGCCGTAGTCCAGATAGGACTTCACCCGCGCCAGCGCCGCCAGCAGCTTCTCGTTGCCGACCGCGAAGCCCATGCGCCAGCCGGCCATCGAGAAGGTCTTCGACATCGAGGTGAACTCGACCGTGACGTCGATCGCGCCGTTGACCTGCAGCATCGAGGGCGGCGGGTCGGCGTCGTCGAAATAGACCTCGGCATAGGCGAGGTCCGACAGCAGGATCAGCTCGTGCCTCTTCGCGAAGGCGACGAGGTCGCGGTAGAAATCCAGCGTCGCGGTGAAGGCGGTCGGGTTCGCCGGATAGCAGGCGACGAGCGCGATCGGCCTCGGCACCGAATGCATCATCGCCCGCTCCAGCGCCGGAAACATCGCCGGCGTCGGCTCGGCCGGGACGGAGCGGATGACGCCGCCGGCCATCAGGAATCCGAAGGCATGGATCGGATAGCTCGGATTGGGCACCAGCACGACGTCGCCCGGCCCGGTGATGGCCTGCGCCATGTTGGCGAAGCCCTCCTTCGAGCCGAGCGTCGCGACGATCTGCGTGTCGGGATTGAGCTTCACGCCGAAGCGGCGCTCGTAATAATGCGCCTGGGCCCGGCGCAGGCCCGCGATGCCCTTGGAGGCCGAATAGCGGTCGGTGCGCGGCTTGCCGGCGGTCTCGACCAGCTTCTCAATGACGTGCCGGGGCGCCGGCAGGTCGGGATTGCCCATGCCGAGGTCGACGATGTCGACGCCCTTGGCGCGCTCGGCCGCCTTGATCTTGTTGACCTGCTCGAAGACGTAGGGCGGCAGGCGCTTGATGCGGTGAAAATCGGCCATCTCGAAAACGTCCCTGGCCGGAGACCGGAATCGGACCCGGCGATCAAATCATTGCGTCGAATCTGCTTAGCACCGCATCTTTGGTCATGGCAGATGTAAAAACGCAAGAATCGACGCGTGAGGCCGTTTGCGACGGAGGCGGACTCAGTTGGTCGGCTGCACCGCGGCGGGCTTGGGCGGAGGCAGGGCCTGGCCGAGCGCCCTGGCCTGCGTGCTCGCGGCTTCGTTCCGGAGCCGCTTGGCCTCGAGATCGGCCTCGATATTCTTGAAATCGGCCCGCGGCTTGCAGGCGTCGGCGCGCGTGCGCGCGGCCGGCCGAAGGAAGTTGGCGGCGGTTCCCGACGGGGTGTAGGGCGGCGGGAGCGTGTCGCCGAAGCAGAGCGGCTCCTCGGGAAAGACGCGCCCGACCGGGATGTAGGCCGGATCGACCGGACGGGTTTCCCTGACGAAGGCCTTCGATTCCTGCGCCGTCGTCGCGAGCCCCGCCGCCTCCGCGACGCCCTTGACCGGCCCGTCGGAACCGCAGCCGGCCAGCGAGGCGGCCAGGGCGACGGCCGCCAGCAGCGGAGCCGGGGTTCGCCTCGGCGACGGCGTCGGCGAAACAGGCATGGGCGAGGCGGTCATGGTGCGGTCCGGCATCGTGCGGAATTCTCTTTATCGATCATATCGGCTACGTCCTTAATGGGACCAAAATGGGGACGCATCGAACGCCCCCAGCGGAAACGGCCAGGGGAGAGGCGCCATGGGCTCGAAAGGCGAGCATGAGCCGAAAGGCAAGCCGGCGAACCCGACGGCCCAAGGGCCTGCCGGATTGCCTGCCGGTCCGGATTTCGACCAGTTCTCGCAGAACATGGCAAGGCTGGTCGAGGAATACGGCAAGGCCACCGCCGCCTACCTGAAGCCGGTCGAGCGCGGCGAAGCCAAGGGCGGCCAGGCCGAGGAGGCGAGCGAGATGGTCAGGACGCTCAGCCGCGTCGCCGAGCGCTGGGTCAACGACCCGCGCAAGATCATCGAGGCGCAAGGCGCGCTGACCAGCGACTTCCTCAGCCTGTGGAGCAACACGCTGAAGCGCGCCGGCGGCGAGGAGACGGCCCCCGTCGCCGAGCCGGACAAGCGCGACGCCCGCTTCGCCGATCCCGACTGGTCGGCCCATCCGATGTTCGACTTCGTCAAGCAGGCCTATCTGATCGGCTCGCGCTGGGCCGAAACCATGGTCGACAAGGCCGAGGATCTCGATCCGCATACCCGCGAGAAGGCGCGTTTCTACGTCAAGCAGATCGCCAGCGCGCTCTCGCCCTCGAACTTCGTCGCGACCAATCCCGAACTGCTGCGCGAGACGCTGGCGCAGAACGGCGAGAACCTGGTGCGCGGCATGAAGATGCTGGCCGAGGACATCGAGGCCGGCGGCGGCGAGCTCAAGATCCGGCAATCGGACGCCGGCGCATTCGAGGTCGGCCGCAACATCGCCACCACGCCCGGCAAGGTGGTCTTCCGCAACGAGATCATCGAACTGATCCAGTATGCGCCGACGACGCCGGACGTGCTGAAGCGCCCTCTCCTGATCGTGCCGCCCTGGATCAACAAGTTCTACATCCTCGACCTCAACGCCGAGAAGAGCTTCATCCGCTGGTGCGTGGCGCAGGGGCTCACCGTGTTCTGCATCTCCTGGGTCAACCCCGACGCGCGCCACGCCGCCAAGGACTTCGAGAGCTATATGCGCGAGGGCATTTTTGCCGCGCTCGACGCGATCGAAGAGGCTACGGCTGAAAAATCGGTCAGCGCGATCGGCTATTGCGTCGGCGGCACGCTGCTCGGCGTGACGCTGGCCTATATGGCGGCGGTCAAGGACAAGCGCATCGCGAGCGCGACCTTCTTCACCACCCAGGTCGATTTCTCGAATGCCGGCGAGCTTTCCGTCTTCGTCGACGAGGGCCAGATCAGGGCGATCGAGCAGCAGATGGCCGAGCGCGGCTATCTCGACGGGGCGCGCATGTCGGGCGCCTTCAACATGCTGCGGCCCAACGACCTGATCTGGTCCTATGCGGTCAACAACTACCTCAAGGGCAAGACCCCGACCGCCTTCGACCTGCTCTACTGGAACGCGGATTCGACCCGGATGCCGGCGGCGAACCACTCCTTCTACCTGCGCAACTGCTATCTGGAAAACAGGCTCTCCAAAGGCGAGATGCGCATCGGCGGCAAGGCGCTCGACCTCGGCAAGGTGACGATCCCGGTCTACAACCTCGCGGCGCGCGAGGACCATATCGCGCCGGCCCCCTCGGTCTTCCTCGGCTCGCGATGCTTCGGCGGCCCGGTCGACTATGTCGTCGCGGGCTCGGGCCACATCGCCGGCGTGGTCAACCCACCGACCAAGGTGAAGTACCAGTACTGGACCGGCGGCAAGGCGGAGGGGGCTTTCGAGGACTGGATGAAGGCCGCGACCGAGACGCCGGGCTCATGGTGGCCGCATTGGTTCGCCTGGCTGGAAAAGCAGGCGCCGGAAAGGGTCAAGGCGCGCGAGCCGGGCGGCGGCAAGCTGAAGGCGATCGAGGATGCGCCGGGGAGCTATGTGAGGGTGAAGGCGTGAGGATGTGGGAGAGCGGGGCAGCTTCCGACCCTCTCCGGACATCCACCTCTCGCAGCCCGCCACACAAAAAAAGCCGGCCTCGCGGCCGGCTTCTTCGTCTCGCCTTGGGGCGACGATCAGTACTTGCGCACCACCGGGGCCATGGGAATCGTCTCGACGGGGTTGTCCCAGCGATAGGTCAGGCCGGCCGAGACGATGTGGATGTAGGGCTTGGCCTCGGCGGTGTAGAACACGTTGGGGTTCTGCTGCGGATGCGTGCCGCCGTAGTTCACGGTCGCCTTCTTCACGTTCAGGTAGCTGTAGCCGATGTCGAGCTTCAGCTTGTCGGTGATCTGGTAGCTGCCGCCGACGCCGAGCCAGAGCCGGTCGTTGTCGGAGATGAAGACCGTGCGGTTGCGGTCGTTGACCGGCGACCATTCGTAGCCGACGCCGGCGCGCAGCGTCAGGTCGCGGTTGTAGCGGTATTCCACGCCGGCCGAGACGAAATGGCTGTCGTCATACTGGAAGTTCAGGCTCGGCAGGGGGCCGAGAACGCCGCCCGTCAGCTTGTTGACGATCGGGATGTTGCGGAAGCGGCTCCAGTTGGTCCACTCGTAGCCGAGATGGACCTGCCACTGCTCGTTGATCTGATGCGAGACGCCGACGACGACCGAATCGGGCAGGTTGAGATTGGCCTTGATCGGGATCGCGCCGGCGGGGGTCGAGAAGTCGCCGTCCAGCGTCTGGCGGATGGAGGAGCGGTAGCCGACGCCGATCGTGGTGCCCCTCATCGGGGTCAGGGTGATGCCGAGGCGGTAGCCGAGGTCGATCGAATCGCCGTCGAGGATCGCGTTCGGGGCCGTGGCGGTCACCGCGGTGGCGGACTTCAGGTTCGTCTTGATGAACTAGCCCTGCACGGCCGCGCCGACCGCGAGCCAGTCGTTGACCTGATAGCCGATCGTCGGGGCGATGTTGATGGTGCGGACCTTGGCCGAACGGCCATAGGTCTGGGCGGCGTTGTAGTTGTTCTCGGCCTTCGAGCGCAGGCCGAACGGCGCGGTCGAGGTCACGCCGATCCAGAGCCGGTCGGTCAACTGCCAGGCCGAGAAGGAGGCCGGCACGAAGGCGCCGTCGCCGCCGAGATTGCCCGTCCCGGCCGGGCTGCCGCCGGCCAGGGTGTTGGGGATCAGGCCGCCGGTCGCAGGGTTGCGGACCAGGGTCTGCGAGGTCGGGTTATATTCGCCGTTCGGCGCGATATAGGTCGCGTTCCAGTTGCTGTTGCGGCCCGGGAACATGGTGATGGTGGCCGGGTTCCAGGCCATCGAGCCCAGCCCGATGCCGCCCGAAGCCGCGCCGGCATAGGCCATGCCGAGGCCCTCGGCGCTCTGGCCCGAGCGGATCGCGAAGGAGCCGGCGAGCGCCGCGCCCGAGGCGGTGAGCGCGAGCACGGAAACCGTGGCGGCGGCGATGTAACGGAGGCGGCTCTGCATCATGCCCATCCCTTGGAGTGATCTTGTCTCGAATGATCTTGGCGATCGATCTTGCGTCGGGGTCGCTTCGCCCCGCTTCGACGACACCATGCCGCGAGCCCGTCCTTGCCGCAATCCCGCCTTACAGGCCCCAATTTCGCCATCAGCTCCGAGCCTGCTCCATCGGAAACGCGGAAAACACGAGAATTCGGGTCAATTTCGTCGGCTTGCACGCAAGCCCCGGGCGAAAAGGATCGTTTACATAGGAACTATCGCGATTTTTGGCGCGACTGCCGGGAATCTGACCATGACAGCCTCATCGTTGGGCGCTTCTCTTTCACGCGTCGCGTGTCATTCCGGCAACATCGCGACATGGGCTCGGGCGCAGCCGGGCCATGCGCGCAAACGGGCTTGTCTTGGCGCCGCGCCTCCGATCAGGATCGCGCCGCTCGATCAGATCGTTTGAAATGGGGTAAACGACGTGAAACTGCTACGTTATGGCGATTTCGGCCAGGAGAAGCCGGCGCTGCTCGACGCCAAGGGCGTGTTGCGCGACATATCCGGACTCGTTCCGGATCTTGCCGGCAAGGCGCTGACTTCGGCCTCTCTGGCGACGATCAAGGCCGCCAGTCCCGAATCGCTGCCGGCCGTTCCGGGCTCGCCCCGAATCGGCGCCTGCGTCGGCGATGTGCGCAATTTCATCGCCGTCGGCCTGAACTTCGCCGACCATGCGGCCGAGACCGGCGCCGCGATTCCCGCCGAGCCGATCCTTTTCAACAAGGCGCCGAACTGCATCGTCGGCCCCAACGACGACGTCGTCATCCCGAAGAACTCGGTCAAGACCGACTGGGAGGTCGAGCTTGCGATCGTGATCGGCGATGGCGGCTCCTATATCGAGGAGAAGGACGCGATGGCCGCGATCGCCGGCTTCTGCGTCTGCAACGACGTTTCCGAGCGCGCCTTCCAGACCGAGCGCGGCGGCCAGTGGGCCAAGGGCAAGGGCTGCCCGACCTTCGGGCCGCTCGGCCCCTGGCTGGTGACGCCCGACGAGATCGCCGACATCCAGAACCTCGGCATGTGGCTCGAGGTCGATGGCGAGCGCGTCCAGAACGGCTCGACCAAGACCATGATCTTCGGCGCGACCTATCTGGTCCACTATATCAGCCAGTTCATGCGGCTCGATCCGGGCGACGTCATCACCACCGGCACGCCGCCCGGCGTCGGCCTCGGCTTCAAGCCGCCGCGCTTCCTCAAGGGCGGCGAGGTCGTGACGCTCGGGATCGATGGGCTCGGCGCGCAGAAGCAGAACTTCCGGCCGTTCAAGGCCGCCTGAAAGCGGCCTGAAACGAAAAAGGCCGTCATGACCGCTTGACCCGGTCATGACGGCGGAGGAGCTCGAAACGGCGGGCGGCCCGATCTGCCATGAGCGCCCGCGCGCGGCGGAGAGCGGGAGTGACCGCGCTCCAGAACCGCGGCCCGAAGGCCGCGAAGCCCTGATATTTCACGGCTGCCGCATGGGCACACCTCCCATATGGGAGCAGCGCTCAGCCCGGCCTCGCCGCGCCGCGCAGCATGCCGACGAGGTCGGACTGGCGGCGCGAGCCGGTCTTGGCCAGGACGCGCTTGAGGGTCGTGCGCGCCGTGCCCTCGGTGACGCCGAGCCGCTGCGACGCGTCGCGCGGCGTCAGGCCCTCGGCGATCATCACGGCGAGCCTCGCCTCGGCCGGCGTCAGGTCGAACAGGCCCTCGATGATGTCGGCGCCAGGCGCGCGGTGCGGCCGCAGCGGAGTCGCGATCAGGATCGCGGCCGAATTCGCGAAGACGTCGCGGGCGCGGCGGCTGACCGGTGAGAGGTGGAGGATGATGGGCGGCCGCTCCTCGCTCGCCGGAATCGGGATCGAGCGCACGGCGGAGTCGTGCCCGTCAGGCGCCAGCCCCGCCAGTGCGAGGCCCAGAAGCCGGTCGGCGACGGGATCGACGATCGAGAGCCGGCCGAGCCTGTCGCGGAAGACCGCCGGCATGAGCGCCTCGATCAGGGCGTTCGCGCTGACGATGCGCCCGTCCGGGCCCAGCACCGCGCCGGGCAGCCCCATCTGCGCCAGCGCCGCCGCCGCCGCCTGCGCGCGCTCCATGTCGAGACGGCGCGCGAGCAGCCCGGCGCGGGCGAAATGCGGCCGCAAGCGGTTGAGCGCGGCGATCGTGGCCGGGTCGACGGCGCCTTCGGCGATCGCGCGCTCGCAATGGACGACGATCATCTCGCCGCTCGGCGCGGCGATGGCCGCCGCGACGCCCGAGCCGTAGCCCGACGGGATCAGCATTTCCTGATAGAGCGGCTCGGATGCGATCTCGGCTTCGGTGAAAACGTCCATGTCGGTGATGAAGCCGCGATTCCGCGCGCCCATCAGGCGCAGAGCGCGCTGGTTGACCGGGATCGGAAGGCGTTCGAGAATCCGGTCGTAAGCCCGGCCGAATTCAGGGGAAGACGCCGTCAGCCGGGCCTGGTCGTTCAGGATCGTTCCGAACAGCGCCTCGCGACAACCGGCGATCGCGGCCGTGACCCGAAGGACCTCGGGCCAGCCCTCGGGCACGATCGCGGCCTCGTAGATCCGGTCGATCAGGCCCTCTTCGCGATCGTCGGCGTCAGGCAAGGCGCAACCTTCTGGCGGAGCAAACGAATGAATCAATGCGATTCAAATGGTTGCCGGGACAAATTGTTGCGCCGATCGCCACTGGTCGGGCGATCACGATCCCGTGAAGATCATGCCGGCAAACCGAGCATCAGCCTGATGTTCTGGACCGCCGCGCCGGACGCGCCCTTGCCGAGATTGTCGAGCCTTGCCACGAGCAGAGCCTGACCGAGCGCATCGTCGCCGAAGACGCGCAATTCCAGCAGGTTGGTGTGGTTGAGCGCCTCCGGCTCCAGCTTGCCGCCGGAGAGCGCGCCGTCGACGACGGAGACATAGGTCGAGCCGGCATAACGCTCCGCCAGCACAGCCTGAAGGTCGGCGATCTTCGGTCCGCCCGGCAGCGTGTCGAGGTGCAGCGGCACCGAGACCAGCATGCCCTGACGGAAACCGCCGACGGACGGCACGAAGATCGGCCGCCGGGTCAGGCGGGCATATTCCTGCAGCTCCGGCAGGTGCTTGTGCTTCAGCCCGAGACCGTAAAGCTCGAAGGCCGGCGCCCTGCCCGCCTCATGATCCTCGATCATGCCCTTGCCGCCGCCGGAATAGCCGGAGACGGCATTGATGGCGAGCGGTTGATCCCGCGCCAGCAGCCCGGCATCGACGAGCGGCCGCAGCAGCGCGATCGCCCCCGTCGGATAGCAGCCCGGATTGGCGACGCGGTTGGCGTTGGCGATCCTGTCGGCATGGCCTGGGGCGAGCTCGGCGAAACCATAGACCCAGCCCGGCGCGATCCGGTGCGCGGTCGCGGCGTCGACGATCTTGGGTGCGTCGGAGCCCAGCTCGTCGGCGAGCGCGACCGATTCCCTCGCCGCGTCGTCGGGCAGGCAGAGCACGACGAGGTCGACGCCGGCCATCATCGCCTTGCGGGCGGACGCGTCCTTGCGTTTGTCGGGGTCGATGCTCCTGACCACGACCTCCGGCACGGCGGCCAGCCTGTCGCGGATGCCGAGGCCGGTGGTGCCGGCCTCGCCGTCGATGAAGATGGATTTCAGATTCTGGTTCATCGGACCCTCGCGAGGCGTCTGGTGGAGATAGGCGAAAAAACTTGGCCGGCTTCAGGCATAAAAAAACCGCGCTCGGGGCGCGGTCGCGGGCGTTCGGACTGGCAGCCGAGCGTCATCGCGGTCGCGCAGGGGCGGCCGGGGACGGGCGACGTCGGGAGAAGTTCGCGGGCATGGCAGGGATATGAGGGAGTGGGACGACGCTGTCAATAATCAGGGAGCCCTTCGCTCGCTCCTTGTCATGGCCCCCTAAAGGCGACCATCCACGTCTTCCTCGGCGGCCACGGCGGTCAAGACGTGGATACCCGGGACAAGCCCGGGCATGAGTGGAAGGAATTGTCGCGCAACATGAGTCAGTTCATCGGTTTGGCAAACGCCTTGATTCAACCGCCTCACATCCCGATTCAACCGGCCTTCCTCAGCGCCAGCATCTGGATGTAGTGCTGCGCGACGGCCGCTCCCGCGATCGCGGTCGCGTCGGCGTGGTCGTAGGGCGGCGAGACCTCGACGATGTCCATGCCGCGGAGATCGAGACCGCGCAGGCCCCAGACCATGCGCAGCGCCTGCGCCGTTGACAGCCCGCCGGCGACGGGCGTGCCGGTGCCCGGCGCGTGGCCGGGGTCGAGCGCGTCGATGTCGAAGGTGAGATAGGCCGGGCCCTGCCCCACCCGCTCGCGGATGCGGGCGACGACGCCCTCGACGCCGAGTTCCTGCGCCTCGTAGCCGTCGATCACCGCGAGCCCGCAATCGCGCGGCGCGACGGTGCGGATGCCGATCTGGATCGAGCGCTCGACGTCGATCAGATCCTCGCGCACCGCCTCCAGCACGAAGGCGCCGTGGCTGATCGCGCCGACGCCGTCGTCCCAGGTGTCCTGATGCGCGTCGAACTGGACGAGCGCGAGCTTGCCGTGGCGGGCGACATGGGCGCGCAGCAGCGGCAGGGTGATGAAATGGTCGCCGCCGAGCGTGACGAGATGGGCGCCGCTGGCGATGATCCCGGCCGCGCCGTCCTCGATCGCTTTCGCGCAGCCCTGGAGATCGCCGCGCGGCAGCAGGCAGTCGCCATAGTCGACCGCGCTCAGGCTCTCGAACGGGTCGATGCGCGACGGGAATTGCGCGTCGCCGTCGAAGATCGCGCTGACGCGGCGCAGCGCCTGTGGGCCGAAGCGCGCGCCGGGGCGGTTCGAGACCGCTAGATCGAAGGGCACGCCCCAGATCACGAGATCGCAGCCGGAAACGTCCTTGCCGTAGCGGCGGCGCATGAAGGAGAGCGCGCCGGCATAGGTCGGGTCATGGGCGGGGCCGCGCCTGTCGCCGGTGAAGGCGTGGTCGATCGTCGGGGTATCGGCGGGTTCGGTCATCGGTTTCAGTCTCAAGGGTCAGCGGCGCGCGCCGGCAAGCCAGACATAGAGGCACCAGGGCAGGATCAGCGCGAGGCCCGACAGCACGAGCCGAAGCGTCGTCCAGGCCACGGGATTCCGCAGGGCCCGGCCGTCGAGTTCCGGCGCGCCGTGGATCAGGCCGAGCGCGATCGCCGGCGTCAGGAAGATCGCCAGCGCATTGGCGATGCGCCGCGCCCGGCCATGCCGGGCGCTGGACAGCGCGAGCAGGGCCGGCACGGCGATCATGCCGAAGGCGATCAGGATGAGAAGGACGCGCATTGTGGCTCGCGGGCGGAGTGGAGCGGGGGATTTAGCACGGCCCTGCGCGGGTGGCAGTCGGGATCGACGTCGATGGCAGCCGAATCTGTCGTCCCGGTCGCGATCAGCGCCCGCCGGCGACGCGCAGCACGACGCCCGTCGTGTAGGCCGAAGCCTCCGAGAGCAGGAACAGGATCGATTCGGCGATCTCCTCGGGCGTCGCGGCGCGCTTGAGCGGAACGCTCGGCGCGATGCGCGCGACGCGGCCGGGATCGCCGGTGGACAAGGCGTGGATGTCGGTCCCGGTCATGCCGGGCGCGACCGCGTTGACGCGGATCCCGGCCGGGGCCAGTTCCTTGGCGAGCCCGATTGTGAGGGAGTCGATCGCGCCCTTCGAGGCGGCGTACCAGACATATTCGCCGGGCGAGCCGAGCGTGACGGCGGCCGATGAGATGTTGACGATCGCCCTGCCCGGCGCGTCGCCGTTCGCCGTCAGCGCCCGCGCCGCCTCGCGCGCCACCAGGATCGCGCCGGTGACGTTGACGTCGATGCAGGCGCGGATGACGGCGGTGTCGGCGTCCGCCAGCGGGCTCGCCTTGCCGGTGATGCCGGCGTTGTTGACGACGTGCGAGATCGGCCCGAGCGCCGCCTTCGCCTCGGCGAAGAGCCGGATGACGTCGGTCGCGCTCGCCATGTCGCCCTGGATCGCGACGGCCTTGGCTCCGGCCGCCTCGCAGGCCGCGACGACGGTCGCCGCAGCCTCTGCATTGCCCTGGTAGTTCACCGCGACGTCATAGCCACGCTTTGCCGCCAGGATGCAGGTGGCGGCCCCGATGCCGCGGCTGCCGCCGGTGACGAGGAGGACGGGGCGAGTCATGGGCGGGCTCCAATAGGACCACGCGAGCACCGAGGCTCACGGCCTTTTTCGATCAGGCGTGAGTTCTAGCGAAAGATTGCAGCCGCGATTGCCCGCTGGACACCGCGCACATCGCTACCCTTCTTCAGCGTCTTCTGGATTGGATCGGGGCTCCCAGACACCCAAATCTTCAGCTCCGCGTCCAAATCAAAAGTACCAGCGGTTTCAACAGAAAATCGAGTGATTGCTTTATAGGGGATCGACATAAAATCGACCTTGCTGCCAGTGATGCCCTGCACATCAACCAGGATGACGCGAAAATTGGTGAATACGAAAAAGTCCCTGATGATCTTGTACGCAATATCGACCCGTTCATTCTCGATCAGGACGCCCTCGAGTCGCTGACGCAGTTTCTCCGGGTCGACGTCAGTCCCATGGCCCAATAGCGCGTCGAACATTCCCAAGACAGAACTCTCCCACTCGACACGCTCACGACAGTTTGAGCGTCTGATCTCCAGCAATAGAAACGAAAAGGGCGGCTCTTGCGAGCCGCCCTGATGCATGGCCGGTAAACGACGGCCGTGGCTTTCGTTCGATCAGCGCTTCGAGAACTGGAAGCTGCGGCGGGCCTTGGCCTTGCCGAACTTCTTGCGCTCGACGACGCGCGAATCGCGGGTCAGGAAGCCGCCCTTCTTGAGCGGGCCGCGAAGCTCGGGCTCGTAGAAGGTCAGGGCCTTGGAGATGCCGTGGCGCACCGCGCCGGCCTGGCCGGAGAGGCCGCCGCCCTTGACGGTGACGACGACGTCGTACTGGGTCATGCGCTCGACGAGCTGCAGCGGCTGCTGCAGGACCATGCGCAGCACCGGGCGGGCGAAATACACCTCCTGGTCACGGGTGTTGACCGTGATCTTGCCGGAGCCCGGCTTGATCCAGACGCGGGCGATGGCGTTCTTGCGCTTGCCGGTGGCATAGGCGCGGCCCTGCGCGTCGACCTTCCTGACGTGGACGGGGGCGTCGGCTTGCGCGGTCTTGGCGACCTGGCCGAGCTGCTCGAGAGACTGGAGAACCTCGGCCATGGTCAGACCCTCGCATTCTTGCGGTTGAGCGCGGCGACGTCGAGCGTCTCCGGCGACTGCGCGGCATGGGGATGCTCGGCGCCCTTGTAGACGCGCAGATTGCCGAGGATCTGGCGGAAGAGCGGGCCGCGCGGCAGCATGCGCTCGACGGCCTTCTCGACGATGCGCTCGGGGAAGCGGCCTTCCAGGATGAACTTGGCCGACCGCTCCTTGATGCCGCCGGCATAGCCGGTGTGGTGGTGGTAGACCTTCTGGTCGCGCTTGCGGCCGGTCAGGACGACCTTGTCGGCATTCACGATCACGATGTTGTCGCCGCAGTCGACATGGGGCGTGTAATCGGCCTTGTGCTTGCCGCGCAGACGCAGCGCCACGATGGTGGCGAGGCGGCCGACGACGAGCCCGGAGGCGTCGATCACAACCCACTTCTTTTCGACATCGGCGGGTTTCAGCGACATGGTCTTCATCGCGGCGCCCTTTCGATTGGCTGATGAGAAAACGACAAGCCGCCGGAGACCGGCGGCGATGTGGGGCGGTGGATAGGGCGGCGACGGCAGGCTGTCAAGCGCCACAATGCGCGCTCGCGAGCGAAAATCGCTGATTTTTGAACGATATGCCATATAAGGTATCTGGATACCGCAAATCCTTGCCGTGCTGCGTCTTGCCGCCTGTTTCCGGTCCGGGCGAACATGCGTCCGGAGGAAACATCCATGACGAGAACTCTGAACCTGTCGGCCCTGCTTTCGCTCGGCGCGGTCGCCGCCCCGCTCATGATCGCCGCGCCGACCATGGCGGACGTCCATGTCATCAGATCCTGCGGCTTCACGGCGGCCGGGATCGCAGCCGGATCGAAGGGCCAGAAGCGGCGAAGAAGCTGATCGCCTGCCTCGGCTCGCCGGAGGCCGCGCCGGCGATCAAGAAGACCGGGCTGGAACCGCTGCCGCAGAAGCCGTAGCGCCCTGCCCTCGCCCGTCATGCTCGCCCTTGTGGCGAGCATCCACGTCTTGGGCATGGGCTCGCCGCCGGAAGACGTGGATTGTCGGGACAAGCCCGACCATGACGGTAAAATACGTGGGCCTGCCTAGCGCTGCGCCGGGATCGAATAGGTCCCGGTCGCGTGGCAGACGATCTCGCTTTCTCCCTGAGAGAACAGCGAGACCTCGCCGACCGCGAGCCGCCGGCCGAGCTTGAGCAGTTTGCATTCGGCGATCAGCGCCGCCTGACCCGGCTTGCGCAGGAAATTGTAGTTCAGGCTCGTCGTGACGGCGAGCGCGACCGGGCCGATCTGGGCCAGGATCGCGACATAGAGCGCGAGATCGGCCAGCGCCATCATGGTCGGGCCCGAGATCGTGCCGCCGGGACGCAGATGCCGCTCGTGATAATCGCAGCGCATCCGGGCGCTCATCGGCCCGACGTCCTCGACGAAATAGGTGCGCCCCCCGATGTGCAGCTGCGGGAAGACCCGATCGAGATACCGCTCGATCTCGGAGGCGGTCATGGCGGTGGTCGTCATGGTGCGGCAAACGGCTCCGGCTTCGGCATTGCCGTCCCTTGCAGCATGCGGCCGGCGTACCGACAATAGGCGTGTCTGCGAAAGGCCCTGCGATGAACGCCCATGCCATCAACACCGCCCCCGTCCTGCTGCGCTCCGACGCCGACGGCGTCGCGACGCTGACGCTGAACCGGCCGCACGCGCGCAACCCGCTCGGCGAGGCGTTGCTGGCGGCGCTGTCGGAGAGCCTTGCGGCGATCGCGGCGGACCGCGCGGTCAAGGTCGTGATCCTCGCGGCCGAGGGCCCGGTGTTCTGCGCCGGCCACGACCTCAAGGAGATGAGCGCGCATCGGGCCGACCCAGATCGGGGACGAGCCTATTTCACGGACGTTCTCGGGCGCTGCTCGACCGTGATGCGGGCGATCACCGCCCTGCCCCAGCCGGTCATCGCGGCGGTCGAGGGCACGGCGACGGCGGCGGGTTGCCAGATCGTCGCGAGCTGCGACCTCGCGGTGGCGGGCGCGGACGCAAAGTTCTGCACGCCCGGCGTCCATATCGGCCTGTTCTGCTCGACGCCGATGGTCGCGCTCTCGCGCAATCTCTCGGCCAAGCACGCGATGGAGTTGCTGCTGCTCGGCGAGATGCTGCCGGCTGCGGAGGCGGCGCGGATGGGGCTGGTCAACCGGGTCGTGCCGACCGGCGGCGCGTTGGCGGAAGCGGGCAGGCTCGCCGCCGTGATCGCCTCGAAGTCGCCGGCGACGATCAAGATCGGCAAGCGGGCGTTTTACGAGCAGCGCGAGATGGGCCTGGCGGCGGCTTACGACCATGCCTCGGCGGTGATGGTCGAGAACATGCTGGCGCGGGACGCGGAGGAAGGCATCGGCGCGTTCGTGGCGAAGCGCGCGCCGGTATGGGAGGGGTAGGCGCTGGGAACCCCACTCCTGTAAGGATTGGCTTCCCGCTATCCGACTCTCGAAACGCAAGTGTGATGACCCACGACGCCTACCCCGACAGCCAGATCCGCGACATCCTCAAATCCGTGAAGCGCATCGCGCTGGTCGGGGCCTCCGCCAGCGAGGCGCGGCCTAGCTGGATCGTCACCAAATACCTGCTCGATCGCGGCTACGACGTGATCCCGGTCAATCCGGGGCTCGCCGGCCAGACTCTGCTCGGCAAGACGGTCCATGGCTCGCTCAGGGACATCCCCGGCGCGATCGACATGGTCGAGATCTTCCGCAATTCGCAGGCCGCCGGGCCGATCACCGAGGAGGCGCTGGCGCTCGACCCGCTGCCTAAGGTGATCTGGATGCAGCTTTCGGTGCGCAACGACGAGGCCGCCGCCCGCGCCGAGGCGAAGGGCGTCACCGTGATCATGAACCGCTGCCCGAAGATCGAATATGGCCGGCTCTCGGGCGAAATCGGCTGGCAGGGCATCAATTCGCGCATCCTGTCGTCGAAGAAGCCGGCGCTGGCGGG
This sequence comes from Allobosea sp. GW821-FHT12C12, assembly GCF_058807355.1. Classification (NCBI taxonomy): domain Bacteria; kingdom Pseudomonadati; phylum Pseudomonadota; class Alphaproteobacteria; order Hyphomicrobiales; family Alloboseaceae; genus Allobosea; species Allobosea sp. GW821-FHT12C12. The sequence continues at coordinate 236,996 of NZ_JBXAQP010000005.1, read as the reverse complement.
CAAGGGCTTCCAGAAGCTGACGATCCACCGGCCGGGGACGTGAAGGCGGCCTGATTTCGCGAGGGCTCCGCGATGCATACGCTCACCACCACCTGCTGCATCGCCGGAGGCGGCCCGGCCGGGATGATGCTGGGCTTCCTGCTGGCGCGGGCCGGCGTCGAGGTCGTCGTGCTGGAGAAGCACGCCGACTTCCTGCGCGATTTCCGCGGCGACACGATCCATCCCTCGACGCTGCAGTTGATGCACGAGCTCGGGCTGCTCGAGGATTTTCTCCGGCTGCCGCACAGCAAGGTGTCGGACCTTGCGATGAGGTTCGGGCAGGACACGGTCCAATTCGTCGATTTCTCGCACCTGCCGGTCGTGGCGCCGTTCATCGCGATGATGCCGCAATGGGACTTCCTCGATTTCCTGGCCGATCGCGGCCGCGAGCAGCCGCGCTTCACGCTGACGATGAACGCGAAGGCCGAGACCCTGATCGAGGACGGCGGCAAGGTGGTCGGGCTCACCGGAACAGGCGCGGACGGGCCTTTCTCGGTCAGGGCCGACCTCGTCGTCGCCGCCGACGGACGCCGCTCGGACATCCGGGCCGCGTCCGGCCTGACCACGATCGACATCGGCGCGCCGATGGACGTGCTCTGGTTCAGGCTGGCGCGGGAGCCCGGCGATCCCGGCCAGACCGGCGGGCAGGTCGCCAATGGCCGCCTGCTGGTGACGCTCGATCGCGGCGACTACTGGCAAAGCGCCTTCGTCATTCCGAAGGGCAAGTTCGACGAATTGCGCGCCGCCGGACTGCCGGCCTTCCGGGACGACATCGTCAGGCTCGCGCCATGGTTCGCCAACCGCATCGACAGCATCGCCGACTGGGACCAGATCAAGCTGCTCACCGTCAGCATCGACAGGCTCGATAAATGGTGGCGGCCCGGCCTGCTCTGTATCGGGGACGCGGCGCACGCCATGTCCCCCATCGGCGGCGTCGGCGTCAACCTGGCGGTGCAGGACGCCGTCGCCGCCGCCAACCGGCTCGCCGCGCCATTGCGCGAAAAGCGCGTCAGCGACGCCGATCTCGCCGCGGTCCAGGCGCGCCGCGAATTTCCGACACGGGCGACCCAGCGCATCCAGGTGATCGCGCAGAACCGGATCATCTCGCCGCTGCTGGCCCGCGCCGGAAGCGATGCGCCGCTGCGCGCGCCCTGGCTGGCGCGGCTGTTCGACTGGCTGCCGCCGCTGCGGCGCATTCCCGCCCGGATCGTCGGGCTCGGGATCAGGCCGGAGCATATCGGGCCTGAACTCGTCCCGCCGTCGAATTGACGCAGCCCAGAGCGTTCGTTAAAACGAACGGCACGTCTCACGACCGGAATTTTTCAGGGAGCACGCCATGACCGACCGCGCACCGGGTTTCCACACGCTCGCCATCCATGCGGGCGCGGCTCCCGACGCCGCGACGGGCGCGCGAGCGACCCCGATCTACCAGACGACCTCCTTCGTCTTCGACGATGTCGACCATGCGGCGTCGCTGTTCGGGCTGCAGGCCTTCGGCAACATCTACACCCGCATCGGCAACCCGACCAACGCCGTGCTGGAGGAGCGCGTCGCGGCGCTGGAGGGCGGGACGGCGGCGCTCGCGGTCGCCTCGGGCCATGCGGCCGAGTTCCTGTGCTTCCATGCGCTGCTGCAGCCCGGCGACGAGTTCGTCGCGGCCAGGAAGCTCTATGGCGGCTCGATCAACCAGTTCAACCACTCCTACAAGAATTTCGGCTGGAGCGTGATCTGGGCCGATTCCGACGATCTGGAGGCCTTTGCCGCCGCCGTGACGCCGAAGACCAAGGCGATCTTCATCGAATCCATCGCCAATCCGGGCGGCGTCGTGGTCGACATCGCCGGCATCGCGGCGATCGCCAGGAAGCACAACATTCCGCTGATCGTCGACAACACGATGGCGAGTCCCTACCTGATCCGCCCCTTCGAGCACGGCGCCGACATCGTCGTGCATTCGGCCACCAAGTTCCTCGGCGGCCACGGCAACTCGATCGGCGGGCTGATCGTCGACGGCGGCTCGTTCAACTGGGTCGGCGACGAGCGCTACCCGATGCTCTCCAAGCCGCGGCCGGAGTATAACGGCATGGTGCTGGGCGAGACTTTCGGCAATTTCGCTTTCGCGATCGCGACCCGCGTGCTCGGCCTGCGCGACATGGGCCCGGCGCTGGCGCCCTTCAACGCCTTCATGATCCTGACCGGCATCGAGACCTTGCCGCTGCGGATGCAGAGGCATTGCGAGTCGACGCTCGCCGTCGCGCAGCATCTTTCGCAGCATCCGGCGGTCGACTGGGTCAGCTATGCCGGCCTGCCCGACAACAAGCACCACGCGCTGGCGCGGCGCTACTGCCCGAAGGGCGCGGGCGCGGTCTTCACCTTCGGCCTGAAGGGCGGCTACGACGCCGGCGTCAAGCTGGTGACCAACCTGAAGCTGTTCTCGCATCTGGCCAATATCGGCGACACGCGCTCGCTGGTGATCCACCCGGCCTCGACCACCCACCGCCAGCTCTCGGACGCGCAGAAGACGGCGTCGGGCGCGGGCCCGGAGGTGGTCCGGCTCTCGATCGGGCTCGAGGACGTGCAGGACATCATCGACGATCTGGATCAGGCGCTGGCGTGACCGCCTCTGTCGTTCCGGGGAGCCGCCTTCGGCGCGCTCCGGAACGACAGGCGCGTCACATGCGCCACCGCCATCGCGAGGATCGCGAAGGCGAGCGCCTGATGGGCCAACCCGGCCCAGAGCGGCACGACCAGCAGCAGCGTGACGACGCCGAGCGCGCCCTGCATCAGCATCATGCCGGCGAGCGCGGTCGCGCGCTTCGCCCCGCCGGACCCCGCCGCGACGCGGCGCAGGGCGAACGCATGCCAGAGCGCGAAAACCAGTAGCGCATAGGCCCCCAGGCGGTGGTTGAACTGAACCAGCGCGACATTGTCGACGAAGTTCTCCCAGAACGGCGTCTGGGCGAACAGCGTCGCCGACGAGGGCAAGAGCGCGCCGTCCATCAGCGGCCAGGTGTTGAAGGCGAGGCCGGCCTTCGAGCCGGCGACGAGCCCGCCGAGCGCGATCTGCGCGAAGGTCAGGCCCAGCAGGGTCCAGGCCGCCGCCCCGCCCTGCGCGGCCTCGACGCGTCGCGGCGGCGTCATCGCGGTCGCGAAGGCGACGACGGAGGCGAAGAACAGCCCGGCGAAAGTGAGGTGCAGCATCAGCTTCACGGGCGCGACCGCGACCATGCCGGGCTGGAGGCCGGACGCCACCATGATCCAGCCGATCGCGCCCTGGAGCGCGAGCAGCAGGCCCATGCCGAACAGAACCAGCGTCTGCCGCCAGGGCAGGATGCGCAGCGCCGCGATCACCAGGAAGCCGCCGAGATAGACCAGCCCGATGAAGCGGCCAAGCTGGCGATGGCCCCATTCCCACCAGTAGATGAACTTGAAATCACCGATGCCCATCCCGGCGTTGAGCAGCAGGTATTGCGGGCTGGCGCGATACTTCTCGAATTCGAGCGCCCATGCGGCGTCGGACAATGGCGGCAGCGCGCCGGTCACCGGCCGCCACTCTGTGATCGAGAGGCCAGACCCCGTCAGCCGCGTCGCGCCGCCGACCACGACCATGACGAAGACCAGCGCCGCGACAGTCCAGAGCCAGCGCCGGATCGCGGCGCGCCCGGCGTTGTCTTCGGCCGCGAATGCGGGTCGGTCGAGGGCGATGGTCACGGGTTGGGGCTTTCCGTCGTTTCGGGATCTGCCGTCACGGATTGTCGCGCTTCACAAACGGTCGTCGCGGTGACAGATAGACGCCATGAAAACACCCGACAACGCCCGCATTGCCGCAGCCGGCCTCCCTTGCGGCGAGACGACGCGATGACCCAGAGCCGCCGCAAGCTGATCGGGACGGTCGCGATCCTCGTCTTCGTCTGCGTCTACGCGCTGGTCGCGATGGCGCTGGCGCAGGGCCGCATCACCGAGGCGCCGAAGCTGGTGCAGGCCATCGCCTATATCGCGCTGGGACTGGCCTGGGTGCTGCCGCTGCTGCCGCTGATCAGGTGGATGGAGCGGAAGGATGGAGGTTAGGTCTCCACCTAACCCACATTCACCTTTCGCCCCTTGTTCCACAACAGGAACGGCAGCCCCGACAGCAGCGCCCGCACCGCCTCCTCGCTCTGGTGGTAGCCATTGAGCGAGACGCGGGGCAGGGCCTGGAGATGGCGGGCATGCGGCTCGTGGAGATGGCCGGGCCGCGTCGTGACGGAGCTCGCGAAGCCGGCCTCCTCCGCGAGTGCGAATTCGCGCGGGCCGGCCGAGGTCGGATCGCCGACCGGATAGGCGAAATGGCGGACGGGCAAGCCGAGTTCGGCTTCCAGCCGCGCCTTGCTCCCGGCGATCTCGGCGCGGGCGATCCCGGGCGGGTGTTTTGCCAGCATGGGGTGGCTCAGCGTATGCGCGCCGATGGTGACGCCAGGCGCGCCCGACAGCGCCCGCAGCGTCTCCCAGGGCAGGCATTCGCGCTCGACCAGCGCTTCCGCGTCGATCCCCGCCTGCCGCGCGAGGTCGGAAATCACCGACAGCAGAATCGCTTCCGGCTCTTTCCGCAGACGCCAGTAGAGCTGCTCGAAGGCGAGCTGTTTTTCCGCCGGCGCCTCCGTCCGGGCCGAGAAGCCGCCCGTCGGCAGCTCGACCGAAAAACGCGGCAGCGCCCGGATCGCCTCCTCCAGCTCAAGCCACCAGAGCCGGGCGGTGCGGTCGGCGAAGCCCGGCGTCACGAACAGCGTCCAGGGCGCCTCATGCCTCGCCAGCACCGGCCAGGCATGCTCGACATTGTCGCGGTAGCCGTCGTCGAAGGTCAGCGCGACGAAGAAGCGTCCGGGCTTGAACGCCGTCAGCCGCGTCACCGCCTCGTCGAGCGAGACGATGTCATGGCCCTCGGCGCGGATCAGCCGCAGCGTCGCATCGAGAAAACCGGGCGTGATCTCGAGCAGGCCGTTGGGCTGGAAGGGATCGGCGCGCGCGGGGCGGACATGGTGCAGCGTCAGGATCACGCCCATGCCCTGCGCGAATCTCCTGCCCCAGCGATCGGCGCCGGTGAGCGCGATCGCCCTGAAGGCAGCAGAGAAGGCTTCGTGGCGCAGGCTCATCTTTCCGTCCGCGGCAACCGCTTGCTAACGCTGTTCGCCGAAGCCTGGCTTCGACGCCGCGATCCTGCCCGGTCTGTTCACAATGCGGGGTTAAGGAGAAGGCGTATTCAATGCACCCATCGGATCGACCGCACGTGTCAGCCCTCGCCGAACGCCCCGTGGCCTTCTCTTTGGCCCAGCGCCAAAGCGCGGCCGCGCGCGGCTTCGCAAGCATCACGGTCGAGCGCGAGATCGGCGCGATCGCGGAGGACTGGCGCGGCCTCGAGGCGACGGCGCTGCTGACGCCCTATCAGGCGCTGAGCTGGGTCGCGGCCTTCGTCGCGACGGTCGGCAAGGACCAAGGCATGGACTTTCGCCATGTCGTGCTCCGCGACGGACGCGGTCAGGCCGTGGCGATCCTGCCGCTGGCGATCACGCGGCGCAACGGCATCCGCTTCGCCGAGTTCATCGGCGGCAAGCACGCCAACTATCACATGGGCGTCTATGCGCCGGAGTTCGCCGCGAGTCTCGATGCGGAGGCGACCCACGCGATACTGGCGGAGATCGCGGGCGCGATCGGCGGGCTCGACGCCTTCGTCTTCGTCAACCAGCCGGTCGAGTGGCGGGGCCTCGCCAATCCGATGGCGCTGCTGGCGGCGGGCCCGAGCCCGAGCGGGGCCCACAAGCTCGCGCTGGCCGCCGGCGATTGCGACGGCACGCTGCGCCGGGCGATGAGCAGCCACGCCCATAAGAAGCTCAAGAACAAGCGAAACCGCTTCACGACCTTCGGCCCCTCGCAGGTCGTGCGGGCGACGAGCGCGGACGAGATCGATCGCGTCGTCGCGGCGTTCCTGGCGCAGAAGGCGATGCGCTTCGCCGCCATGGGCATCGCCGATCCCTTCGCCGATCCGGGCATGCGCGCCTTCCTGAAACGCGCCGCCAGCGGCGACAGGCCCGCGCTGCAGCTCTATTCGCTCGATCTCGCCGGCCGGTCCGTCGCGACCTATGTCGGGGCGGTGCAGGGGCAGCGCTTCTCGGGGATGGCGACGTCGTTCGATATGGAGAGCGAGGTCGCCAGGACCAGCCCCGGCGAGATCCTGCTCGTCGAGCTGATCAAGCTGCAATGCCATGCCGGCATCGCGGTCTTCGATCTCGGCGTCGGCGAGGCGCGCTACAAGACGACGATCTGCGACGCGCGCGACGAGCTGGTCGATACCTTCGTGCCGGTCACGCTGAAGGGCCGCGCCTTCGCCGGCGTCGCCAGCGCCAAGCGCTCGGCCAAGCGCTGGATCAAGACCCAGCCGCGGCTGCTGAAGCTGACCCGCCGGGCCTCGGGGCTCATGGACAGGGCGCGCGGCCGCGGCCGCGCCGCCGAGGAGTAGCCCTCAGAGCGTCGCCGCGTCGCGCTCGCGCGCCTCGAAGGGCAGGCGCTGCCCGCCCTCCGGCTGGTCCAGCACCAGCGAGACCGGCGCCTTGGTGAGGTCCGACAGGCGATAGGCCGTCTCGACCGCGTGGCCGTTGCTGGCCGTGCCTGCCATGACGAGCCCGCCCTGCGCGCGCGCGGCGAGCGGCGCGAGCACGGCGCCGTCGTCGTTCGAGGCGGCGGCGACGAGCACCCAGTCATAGGTCTCGCAGAGCGCGTCGAGCGCGACCTCGACGAGGTCGGGCGCGGCCAGCACCGCGTCGCGGCCGGCATGACCGGAGCCGATGCGGTGCAGACGCGAACCCGGCTCGCGCATGATGATGTCGGAGAACATCGCCTCGCCGGCGAGCAGCTCCGAGAAGCCGGGCTCGCGGCGGTCGCGGTCGGCGACGAGATCGACGATGATGCAGCGGCAGCGGCGCGAGAGGTGCTCGGCGAGATCGCGCGCCGTGGTCGCGCCGACGCCGCCGCCGTCCAGCACCAGGAGCAGCGGCGCCATGCCGCGCGCCGGCTCGTCGACGCGGGCGGCGAGCTCGACCAGCGTCTGCTCCGGCCGCTCGGGATCGAGCCTCAGTTGGCCGAGGCGGCCGGCATGGGTGAGCAGGCCGGCGACGCGCTCGCGGCGCGGATCGGTGCGCGGCGCGTCCGCTCCCGCGCCGACCCAGCCCGGAGCGCGGCGCCGGGTATCGGCGGGCTGGCCGGCCTGGCCGTTCAGCAATTCGCGCGAGACGACGGTGGCGAGCGCGACGAGGAAGGTCGCGAGCGTCGCGACGATCATGGTCGGGATCTTCTTGGGGAAAGAGGGTTCGGTCGGCTCGATCGCGCGCGAGATCACGCGGGCGTCGGCCGGCGTCGCATTGACGGCGTCGCGGGCGACGGCCTCGCGATAGCGCAGCATGTACTGCTCGAGCTGGTCGCGCAGGGTCTTGGCCTCGCGCTCGAGGGCGCGGAGCTGGACCTCGCTGTCGTTCGCGCTGGAGACGTTCTTCTTCTGGCCGTCGAGCGCGGCGGTGAAGCTCTCGATGCGCTGGCTGGCGATCCTGGCCTCGTTCTCCAGCGTCCGCACGGCGCGCTCGGCCGCGCCCCGGAGCTGGCCTTCGAGATCGGCGAGCTGGGCGTTGAGCTCCTTGATGCGCGGATGCTCGGACAGCAGGTTGCGCGATTCGAGCGCGATCTGGGCGCGCAGGTTGACGCGCTGTTCGATCAGGCGGCGGACGAGCTCGTTGTTGGCGACGTCGGGGATCTCGAAGGTGCGGCCCTGCCTGATCGCATCGCGGATCAGTCCGGCCTTGGCCTGCGCCTCGGCCTGCTGCCGGCGCGCGTCGGAGAGCTGCGCCGAGAGATCGGCGAGCTGCTGCGAGGTGATGGTGGTGTTGTTCGCGCCGACCAGCAGGCCGTTGCGCGAGCGGAACTCCTCGACCCGCGCCTCGGCCTCGGCGAGGCGCTTGCGCAGCGGCTCGATCGTGGTCGAGAGCCAGGACGAGGCGCTGCGGGCGGTGTCCTGCTTGGCGGCCTCCTGAGTCTCGAGATAGGTCGTGGCGATGATGTTGGCGCCCTTGGCGGCGAGCGCCGGGTCCTGCGAGGTGAACTCGACCGAGACGATGCGCGACTTGCCGACCGGGAAGACCAGCAGCCGGTCGTAGTATTTCTCCAGCACGCGCTCCTCGGGCGAGCGGTCGGCCGGATGGGCGCCCAGCCCGATCAGGACGCCGATCTTCTTCAGCGCGTTCAGCGCGCCGGCGCCCGAATCGAATTCGCCGTTGCCGACGAGGCCGATGCGCTTGATCGCCTCGCGCGCCAGATCGCGCGACATGATGACCTGGACCTGGCTCTGCACCGCCTCGCTGTCGAACTGCTGGCCGGCTCCCTCGCCACCGCCGCCGTTCTGACCGGGGCGCGTATAGAAGCTGTCGCGATTCTCCAGCAGGATTCGGGCCTCGCCGGTGTAGCGCGCCGGCATCAGGTTGACCGCGACGAAGGAGAGGCCGAGCGCCGCCAGCGTAGGGCCGATGATCCAGGCCTTGCGCCGCTTGATCGCGGCCCAGAGCGCCGCGAGATCGAGCATGTCGCCCCGGTTCTCGCCGGCGTCCCGCATCTGGCTATCGGTGTGAGCGGTCATGACCCATCCATCCACGCAGAACTGTCGCCCCTTGGCGAGGGACGCAGGGTCAAGCAAACCTCATTAAGGTTAGTGGCCGGTTAATGTCGCGGAAGAACGCTTCCCCGCCCCGCCGCCCGCAAAAGCAGAGACGTCGCGGCCACGTCACGCTTTGTTAACCACGTCGGCCTAACCCTTTGCTGGGTTTGGACATGGGTACGCATGTGATGAGTCGACATCTCGCCTCTCTCGCACTGGCCGCCGCCCTGGCGGCGGGCGCCTGCGCGCCGCGCTATGTCGCGTCCGAATACGCCATCGCCGAGACGCAAGGGCCCTACCGCCTCGCCAGCGGCGACAGGCTCCGGATCATCGTTTTCGGCCAGGACAACCTCTCGAACATCTATGCCGTCGACGGCGCGGGCCGGATCTCGATGCCGCTGGTCGACACGGTCGACGCGCAGGGGCGCACCACGCAGCAGCTCGAACGGGCGATCGAGGGCAAGCTGCGCGCCGGATTCCTGCGCGAGCCAAAGGTCTCGGTCGAGGTCGACACCTACCGCCCCTTCTTCGTGCTGGGCGAGGTCACGAATTCGGGGCAGTTCCCCTATGTCAACGGCATGACCGTGCAGACCGCGGTCGCGATCGCCGGCGGCTTCACCCCGCGCGGCCAGCGCGCCTGGGCCGAGGTCACGCGCCAGGTCGACGGCCAACTGATCACGGCCTCCGTGCCGATCACCTATGCCGTGCAGCCGGGCGACACCATCGTCATCAAGGAACGCTGGTTCTGAGCGCGCCTGCCTCGAGTCCCGCCGGGAGATCGCGATGACCGACGGTGCCGATCCGAAGCGGTTGCGCATCCTGCATGTCTTCCGGGCGCCGCTCGGCGGGCTGTTCAGGCACGTGCTGGACCTGGCGCGCGGTCAGGTCGCGCGCGGGCACGATGTCGGCATCTTCTGCGATTCGACCACGGGCGGCGCCCGCGCCGACCAGGTCTTCGCCGAGCTCGCGTCCGGGCTCGCGCTCGGCGTCACGCGGGTCCCGATGTCGCGCTATCCGAGCCTCACCGACGCAAGGGCGCAGTTCAGCGCGGCCTCGGTGCGCGCAAGGCTCGCGCCGGACATCGTCCACGCCCATGGCTCCAAGGGCGGCGTCTATGCCAGGCTGCCGGCGCTGCTGGCGCCGAAGCGACGCTACGTCACGGCCTATACGCCCCATGGCGGCAGCTTCAACTACAAGCCGGGCGGGACCGAGCATAAGGTCTACATGGCGGTCGAGCGCCTGCTCGAACGCGCCACCGACATGTTCCTGTTCGAGAGCGCCTTCATCGCCGGGCGCTTCGAGGTCCATATCGGGCATATGCCGTTCACCGACCATCGGATCGTGCTGAACGGCATCTCGGAGGCGGAATTCGAGCCGATCGACCACGGGCACGCCGGCCACGACCTCGTCTATCTCGGCGAGTTGCGCTCGGCCAAGGGCGTCGACACGCTGATCGAGGCGCTCAGCCTGCTGAAGACGCGCGACGCGCTGACGCCGCGCATGCTGATCGTCGGCTCCGGACCGGACGAGGCGGAGCTGCGCCGCATGACCGTGCAGAAGGGCGTCGCCGGGCAATGCGTCTTCGAGCCGCCGGGACCGATCCGCAAGGCGCTGTCGCAGGCGCGGATCATGGTGATCCCGTCGCGGGCGGAATCGCTGCCCTATGTCATCCTGGAAGCGGCGGCGGCGGCCCAGCCGCTGATCTCGACCGATGTCGGCGGCATCAAGGAGATCTACGGTCCGGCCCATCGCGACAGGCTGATAGCGCCGAACGACCCGGTCGTTCTGGCCGATGCGATCCGCGCCACGCTGGCGACGCCGGAGGCCGAGCGCGAGGCACAGGCGGTCGATCTCGCAAAGCATGTCCGCCAGAACTTCGCGCTCGACGCGATGATCGACGGCGTGCTCTCGGCCTATCGCGACGCGATGACGGCGCGCGGCGTCTGAACGCCCCGCCTAGAGAATCTTCAGCGCCGCGACGCCGGCGATGACGAGCGCCATCCCGGCCCAGCCGGCCGGGCGAATGCGCTGGCCGAAGGCGAGCGCGCCGACGATCGCGGTGATCACCAGCCCGGCTCCGCCCCAGACCGCATAGGCGACCGAAAGGTCCATGCCGCGGATCGCCTGGGCCAGCGCGGCGAAGGCGCCGATGACGAGGGCGACGCCGAACGCGCCGCGCCACCTGCGCCTCATCCCGTCCGAGAGCTTGAGCAGCCAGGTCCCGCCGACTTCGAGCACGACGGCGAGCGCGAGCCAGAGCAGGGCGATCATGCCGGCCTCCCCTCGCTCCCGGTCTCTTCGCTCACGCCACGCTCCAGCAGCACGATGCCGACGACGATGGCGGCGAGCGCCACGATGCGTCCCGGCGTCAGATGCTCGCCGAAGAACCAGTGGCCCGCGGCGGCGATGCCGACGACGCCGAGCCCTTCCCAAACCGCATAGGCGACCGCGAGCGGGATCGCCCGCAGCGCGACGCTGAGCAAAGCGAAGGACAGGCCGATCAGGACGAGCGGTAAAGCGGCGACAAGCAGCGGCGCCGAGACGAACGACTTCAGCGCGGCCGTCGCGACGATCTCGACGGCGATGGCCGCGAGCAGGATCAACCAATGGAAGGACATGTTGCACACGGGCGAAGCCGGCGCCCGGCGTCGCGGGGGCGACGCCAGGCAGCCAAGCAAAAGTTCGAGTTTAAGAGACGAGTTCCGGGTCAAAATCTTTCGCGGAAAATACCGCAAAATCCGCACGGCAAGAATGAGACAGCGGGCAAAGCCACTGACATTCGTCGCTCAAAAATGTGCTTTTCAGACACTCATCGCGGAAATATATACCCGTCGCGTTTCTTTCTGTCAACTCGAAAGGACTTCAAGAGGCCGCGCAAGCAAGAGCCCGCGAAGAAAACGGCTATCTCTAAACTGATTTAATTCCTTGTCGGGCCGAGCGAAAACCGACTTTTCCGCGCTGACTTTTCAATGCCGCGACGAGCCGCCCCGGCGCTCCCGCCTCGACCTTTCGACGCCGCGCCCGCGCGAATTCGACGAGACAACGCCGCGTCCGGTTAAGCCTTCCGTGAGCATTGTGCGGTAGCGCTTGGTCAAGATCGGCAGACATCGCCCTGTCGGTCCGACCAGGGATGTAGCGTCATGGGCGCCTTCGATGTTCGCGATCTGATCAAGGCCGACGCGGCCTCGGCCGCCGCCGCCGATCTGTCGGGCCCCGATCCGGCGCGCGCGACCCGCGTCTTCCATCCCCTGGCCGAGCGCATCGCCGCAATGCCGGTCAAGCAGACGCTCTCGCCGGTGATGATCGAGGGCTTCGTGCGGCTGTTCGACGTGCTGGCCGTGGCCGGCGTCGGCGGGCTGGTCTACTGGTTCTACGTCGCGGGCAATGTCGACAGTTCGACGCCCTACCAGATCACGATCCCGCTTCTGGCGGTCGGCGCGCTCGGCACGTTCCAGGCGCTGCAGCTCTACCATATCGGCGCGCTGCGCCATTTCATCACCATGGCGGTCAGGCTGACGGCCGGCTGGACGACGTTGTTCCTGATCGCGCTCGCAGCCTTCTTCTTCCTGAAGATCGGCGACCAGGTCTCGCGCGTCTGGCTCGCCGGCCTCTATGCCGGCGGCCTGAGCGCGCTGCTGTTCGAGCGGCTCTGCGTCACGCTCGGCGTGCGCCACCTCACCCGCATGGGCCGGCTGGAACGCCGCACCGCCATCGTCGGCGGCGGGGAGGCCGGCGAGGCGCTGATCCGCGCGCTGGAAATGCAGCGCGACACGGGCCTTCGCGTCTGCGGCGTGTTCGACGACCGCAACGACGACCGCTCGCCCGATCTCGTCGCCGGCTATCCCAAGCTCGGCACGATCGACGATCTCGTCGAGTTCGCGCGCCGCACCAAGCTCGACCTCGTGATCTTCACGCTGCCGATCTCGGCCGAGGCGCGGCTGCTGACGATGCTGCGCAAGCTCTGGGTGCTGCCGATCGACATCCGCCTCTCGGCCCATATGTCGAAGCTGCGTTTCCGACCGCGCTCCTATTCCTATATCGGCGCGGTTCCGGTGCTCGACGTGTTCGACCGGCCGATCGCCGACTGGGACATCGTCGTCAAGTTCCTGTTCGACAAGGTCGTCGGCATGCTGGCGCTGGTCGCGCTGTCGCCGCTGATGATCGCGACCGCGATCGCGATCAGGCTCGATTCGAAGGGGCCGGTGCTGTTCCGGCAGAAGCGCTACGGCTTCAACAACGAGCTGATCGAGGTGTTCAAGTTCCGCTCGCTCTATCACGAGATGAGCGATTTCACCGCCGTCAAGCAGGTCACCAAGGGCGATCCGCGCGTCACCCGCGTCGGCCGCTTCATCCGAAAGACTTCGATCGACGAGTTGCCGCAGCTCTTCAACGTGATCCTGAAGGGCGATCTCTCGCTGGTCGGCCCGCGCCCGCACGCCGTCCACGCCACGGCCTCGAACCGCGCCTATGAGCAGGTCGTCGACGGCTATTTCGCCCGCCACAAGGTCAAGCCCGGCATCACCGGCTGGGCCCAGGTCAATGGCTGGCGCGGCGAGACCGACACCGAGGACAAGATCCAGCGCCGCGTCGAGCACGACCTCTATTACATCGAGAACTGGTCGGTGCTGCTCGACATCTACATCCTGATCAAGACGCCGCTCTCGCTGATGACCAAGACCGAGAACGCCTATTGAGCGCGCTCGCCGACCGCGCCGGCGTAGAGCCTGGCCGCCCGCGCGGCCTGACGATATCCCATGCCGCGATCAAGCGCGGCGCGCTCTGGCTGCTGGCGGCCTCCAGCGGCTTCGCGCTGATCGAGCCCTCGCCCTACGAGCTCGTCTTCCTGCTCACGCTGCTCGTCTTCGCGCTGACCGGCATCCGCTTCTCGCAGAAGCTGATCCCGATGGCGCTGCTGCTGCTCGTCTACAATCTCGGCGGCGCGGCCTCGCTGATCCCATGGATGGACGAGCCGCCCTCGGTGCGGTTCACCGCCGTCTCGGTCTATCTGATGATCACCGCGATCTTCCTCGCCGCGATCATGGCCGACGACGCGTTCGGCCGGCTGGAGACCCTGCGCAAGGGCTATCTCTTCGCCGCCTGGTGCGCGAGCCTTGCCGGCCTGCTCGGCTATTTCGACGTGGCGGGGCTGGGCTCGGCGCTGGCGCTCTACGGCCGCGCGTCCGGCACCTTCAAGGATCCGAACGTGCTCGGCCCCTTCCTGGTGCTGCCGATCGTCTACGCGCTGCAGCACATCCTGACCGGGCGGACCGGACTCCTGCGCGGCTTCGCCATCATGAGCCTGCCGCTGGCGGCGCTGTTCCTGACCTTCTCGCGCGGCGCCTGGGGCAATCTGGCGGCGGCGACGCTGCTGATGATCGCGCTGACCTTCCTGACCTCGCCCAGCGCCTCGCGGCGCGCGCGCATCGTCTTTTTGACCCTGCTCGCCTTCGGCGTGCTCGCCGCCGCGCTGCTGGTCGCGCTCTCCTTCGAGAACATCCGAAACATCTTCGAGGTCCGCGCCACGCTCGACCAGAGCTACGACCAGGGCGTCACCGGCCGCTTCGGCAACCAGCTGCGCTCGATCCCGATGCTGCTCGACCTGCCGAACGGCTTCGGGCCGCTGCGCTTCCGCTTCACCTTTCCGGAAGACCCGCACAACGTCTACATCAACGCCTTCGCCTCCTATGGCTGGCTCGGCGGCTTCGCCTGGCTCGGGCTGACGGCGGCGACCTGCTTCGCCGGCTGGCGGCTGGTGTTCCGGCGCACGCCGACGCAGAACCACGCGATCGTGCTCTGGTCGGTGCTGTTCGTGACGATCCTGCAGGGGCTGCAGATCGACACCGACCATTGGCGGCATTTCTACCTGATGCTCGGCCTGGTCTGGGGGCTGGCGGCGCTGAAGGATTCGGCAAGGCCGGGGTCCGCCCCTCAGCCCTGATCAGGCCTTTTCCTTGCGGACCACGACATAGGCGTAGGTCGTCACCAGATCCCAGCCGATCTTCGCCGCCAACGCATTGAAGGCGTGGTCGGCCTGCTTCAGTCCCGGCATGCGCTCGAAATAGCCATGGCCCCAGAAGCGCTGGACATGGATGTCGCCGAAGCCGGCGCGGCGCAGCATCGGCTCGAGCGTGGCGCGGCTGCCGCGACACTGGTCGTAGAAGGCCGGGAACTTCGGATCGCCGCCATCGTCGCGCCGGGCCGGGAACAGCGCGTGCACGATGGCGCGCGAGGCTTTTTCCGGCAGGATGTGGTTGAGCGCGAAGACCGGCGCCCACAAGGTCGGGAAGAAGGCGAGCGCGACCCCGCCCGGCGCAAGCAGGGCATGGATGTTCGTCCAGGCCCGCTCGACGTCATGGACATGCTCGAAGACCATGCGCGAGACCATCAGGTCGTAGCCGCCGCGCGCGATATCGGGCTCCGACAGGTCACCGGCGATGTCGAAGCGCGCGGTCGCGAGGCCCGGCGGGGTCAGGGCGAGTTCGCCGGCGTCGATGTCGTTGACGGTCAGCGCGATGCCGTTGCGGGCGGCGTCCCCGGCCGAGAACAGCGGGTCGCGGCCGCCTCCGATCTCGCAGACGCGGCGCAGGCCGAACTGATGGGCGAGGCCGAGGATCGTCGGCTCGTAATGGTCCCAGGCCCATTGCGAATGCCAGTCCGGCGCGAGCGCGCGGAAAAAGCTCTCGAGCGAGCCGGACGGCCGCGCGGGGGACAGGATGGCCGGCTCGCGCCGCCCGGCCGCGGCAGTCGCCATCGACATGGTCTTCTCCGCCTCGATGACCCCCGTCCCAAGGCGACGATGCGGAAAACCGGCTTTCCGCGCAATCACAGCCTTAAGTAAGAGTTAACGGCGGGCTGGCCGCCTTGTGCCGCTTCGGGGCTGTCCGCCCCGGCTCGGCAAGGGGCCGAAACCGCATTGCATCTGCCTGCACCCGACTCTATAAGCCGAGCCGTCGGAGCGTAGCGCAGCCCGGTTAGCGCACTTGTCTGGGGGACAAGGGGTCGGAGGTTCGAATCCTCTCGCTCCGACCATTTTTCACATCGCACGAGCAGCCGGCGACGCCGCGACGCGCGGTTTCGCGACGGCGGCAAAGGGTCTGCCATGAGCGTCGATCGCACCCGCCGGCCGGACAGCGCCCGCGACAAGGCCGAGGCGCTCTTCAAGCCGGCCGCCCCCAAGGCGGCGGCGGCCGCGCCGGCGCCGCGCCCGGTCGTGCCCGGAGCGCGCGAAATGGTGACACTGCGGATCGACAGCGAGGCGCTGGCGCATTTCCAGAACGCCGGGCCCGGCTGGCAGGACAGGATCAACGAGGCCCTGCGCCAGGCGGCCGGCATCGGCGGCGATGACGGGCTGACGCCGGACGAACTCAACTCCTCCAACGACGGCTGACCGGACCCGCTCAGGCGGCCCTGGTCGCGTCCGCCACTTCGCGCTCCAGATCGAGGCTGGCTTCCGCGATTGCCCGGGCCGTAAGGTCGAGGACAGCGGCGATCCGCTCCGACGCACCGGCTTGAATCTCGACATGGGACATGCCGCGCGAGCTCTCGCCCGCATGCCGTAGCGCCTGCGTCGCGAGCGCGGCGACCTGCCCAACCGCCCTGGCCTGAACGTCGAGCGCCGTCGACATCTCGCAGGCATTGATTTCGGCCGCGCCCACGCGGTCGGAAATCAGGCGGATTGCTTCGGCCGAGCGGAACGAAGTGTCCTGAATGGCGCTGACGTGCCGGGCGATCTCGAGCGCGGCCTGGCCGCTCTTCCGCGCCAGCGCCTTGACCTCGGCGGCGACGACAGCAAAGCCCCTGCCCGCCTCGCCGGCGCGCGCAGCCTCGATCGTCGCGTTAAGAGCGAGGAGATTGGTCTGTCCCGCGATCGACTGGATCAAAGAGACGACTTCGCCGATGCGCGAAGCGCCGGCGTCGAGCTGCCCGACCAGGCCCGAAGTGTCGCGGGCGATCTCATCCGCCTTGACCACCATGTCAAAGGTGGAACGCAGGCGCGCTTCCAAATCGGCGCCGGCGGCGAGCATGCGTTCCTGCGCCATGGCGACATTGCCCGCCACCAATTCCGAGCGCCGCGAGTCCTCGGTGAACGCGCTCAAGCCGTTGCGGGTTTCGGCCGCGGCGCAGGTCAGCTCGGTCGCCGAGGCCCGCAACGTGGCTGATCCGGCCGCGACGCTTTCGCTGATCGCGGCGAGACGGAAGCGCCGCGACATGGCGTCGGCAGTCTCGTCGCGCGTTCGCGGCAGCCCCGGAACCGGCTCCGACTCGGATGCCCGCTGCTTCGCCATGGCTTCCGCCAGACTTGCCTCCAGCAGGCGGACATGGGCGCGAGAGCGGCGCTCGCAGCGCCACAGAACCAAGAACGCGGCGCCAGCCGCAAGCACCCAGCAGGCGAACCGAAGCGAATCCGCGACTCCGGCCGGCAAGCCGAGCCCGGCGGCGACGGAGGCAGGCATGGCGGCCACGCCCGCGCATAGCGCAAGGAACAGCGCCATGCGAAATTGATCGAGGCGGCAATGCCGCCGCATGGACTCCATGAAACCGCCCGAATGCAGAACAAGGCGGCCAACGCCGCCGCCCGTGAGCCCCCGAAGCCGTTCTACCGGACTCCTGCCTACCAGACCGTGAAGAAAGGCCGGTCGCCGGGATGAATCGCGCAGATGCAGGCCACGCCGCGCCGCGCATCCGACCGCGAGCGCTCGTCTTCCCGAGCTTTGGGGATTAGGCTTGCTTCCGGCGCGGCCCGGGCGCAGTTTTGACGCCGGGTTGCAGAGTTCGGGAGAGTATCATGGCAGGCGATCACCACGGTCCACGCGGCTGGCACGATGTCCACAGCGTCCAGGAAGCTCCGCGCGAGAAGCAGAAGTCGAGCGGACGGATAGCCGCCGAGGAGGCGGCCGCCCGCAAGAAGATCGAGGCGCTGCGGGCGCTCAGGCTCGCCAAGCAGGCCGCCGAGCCGCCGCCCGAACCCAAGGCGAAAGCGACGAGGAGGAAGGTCGCCGCGACGGCCTGAGGCGCAAGGCTCGCGATGCCGGGTTTCACGGCCCGCCGCGATCGGCTAGACAGGGCCCGATGGAATTCGTCGTCCCCCTTCTGATCGGCCTGACGCTGATCTGGCTGATCGGCCGCGGCACGCCGTGGAACGCGAAGCTGCTGACGCTCGCCGTCACGCTGGCCGTGATCGTCGTGATCGTGCTGCTGGAGCGAAGCGGCAGCTGGCCCGACGCCTTCCGCCGCTAAACGTCTCACGAAACCAGCTTGAGGCCGACGATGCCGGCGACGATCAGGCCGATGCAGGCGAGCCGCAGCGCGCCGGCCGGCTCGCCGAGCAGGACGATGCCGAGGATCGCGGTGCCGATCGTGCCGATTCCGGTCCAGATCGCATAGGCCGTGCCGACGGGCAGGCTCTTCAGGGCCAAACCGAGCAGGCCGAGGCTGACCGCCATGCTGGCCAGCGTCAGCAGCGTCGGCACGAGCCTGGTGAAGCCTTGCGTGTATTTCAGGCCGATCGCCCAGCCGACCTCGAAGACGCCGGCGACGGCGAGCCAGATCCAGGCCATGGCGGCCACTCCTTCGGCGGATGGCGCCTTGCGCCGTTCAGACGGCCTCGGTGACCCGCGGCTGCATCGCGCCCTGCAGGATGCGCCGGCATTCGCCGAGTTCGACGAGGATGACGGAGAGCACGGTCAGGTGGTCCGGTCCCTCAGTGGCGGGCCGCGGGCGCGGCGGCGGCATGGCGGCAGGCTGGGCGCCGGACGGCGCCGGCACGGCCATGGCGGCCGGAGCGGCGGGTTTCTGCTCCTGGTCGGCCGGGCGCGGACCCACCGGACCGCCGCGGCCGATCGCCTGGACATGGCGCGGCCCCTGCTCCCTGAGGATGCGCTGCAGCCCCTTGATGGTATAGCCCTCGCCGTAAAGCAGCCGGCGGATGCCCTTCAGCAGGGCGACGTCGTCCGGGCGGTAGTAGCGCCGGCCGCCGCCGCGCTTCAGCGGCTTGATCTGGTTGAAGCGCGTTTCCCAGAAACGCAGGACATGTTGAGGAATGTCGAGGTCCTCCGCGACCTCGCTGATGGTCCGGAAGGCATCTGGGCTCTTGTTGTCCAATTCGGCCTCTTGGTCGCCGTCAGGGAACTCCAGAGTCACGCGTCTTCGTCCTCGCCGACCTCGCCGTTGATGCGGGCCTTCATCACGTTGGACGGCTTGAACACCATCACGCGACGCGGCTCGATCGGCACCTCTATGCCCGTCTTGGGATTACGCCCGATTCGCTCGCCCTTGTCTCGCACGACGAAGGATCCGAACGACGACAGCTTGACGTTCTCGCCACGCGCGACCGCATCGCAGATTTCGTCGAGCACCGCCTCGACGAGCTTGGACGACTCCGTCCGCGACAGACCGATCTTCTGATAGACAGCCTCGCACAGATCCGCGCGAGTGACCGTTTGCCCCGCCATTCATATCCTCCAAGGCGTTATCGACCGGCGGACTGGCCACCGAGCCTTCGCCATTACGGACGCCGGACGCTATGCGTCCGCGCCACGCCGGTCAATCCGTTCCGCCGCCATTGTGGCGACGGCTTTGATAAAAAGGCCGAAAAACCAGACGAAACTGTCATAAATCAGAGCAGTCTCGTCGCCGGCGCTCACCATCGGATCAGCGCCGACCCCCAGGTGAAGCCGCCGCCCATCGCCTCGATCAGCACGAGCTGACCCGGCTTGATCCGGCCGTCGGCATGCGCCTCGGCGAGCGCCAGCGGGATCGAGGCCGCGGAGGTGTTGCCATGCCGGTCGACGGTGACGACGACGCGCTCATGGCCGATGCCGAGCTTGTCGGCCGTGGCGTCGATGATGCGGCGGTTGGCCTGGTGGGGCACGAACCAGTCGATGTCGGCGCCGCTCAAGCCAGTGACCTCGAAGGTGTGGCGGACGGTCTCGGCGAGATTGACGACGGCGTGGCGGAAGACCTCCTTGCCCTCCATGCGCAGGAAGCCGACCGTACTGGTCGAGCCCGCGCCGCCATCGACATAGAGCTTGTTCCCGTGACGACCGTCGGAGCGGATATGCGTGGTCAGCACGCCGCGATCGGCCAGCGTGCCCTCGCCGGGCTCGGCGACCATCACCACGGCCCCTGCCCCGTCGCCGAACAGGACGCAGGTGGTGCGGTCCTCCCAGTCGAGGATGCGGGAAAAGGTCTCGGCGCCGATGACGAGGGCCGCCCGCGCCGCGCCCGTGCTCAGGAACTTGTCGGCCGTGGCGAGACCGAAGACGAAGCCGGAGCAGACCGCCTGAAGGTCGAAGGCGGCTCCGCCCTGGATGCCGAGCGCCGCCTGGATCTGCGTCGCGGTGGCGGGAAAGGTGTGGTCGGGCGTCGCGGTCGCGACGATGATCAGGTCGATCCCGGAGGCGTCGAGGCCGGCATCGGCCAGGGCCGCCTGCGCCGCTTTCAGCCCGAGCACCGAAGTCGGCTCGTCGGCGGCCGCGACATGGCGCTGGCGGATGCCGGTGCGCTGGACGATCCACTCGTCGGTCGTGTCGACGCGCTGCGCCAGTTCGGCGTTGGTGACGATCCGCTGCGGCAGATAGGATCCGCAGCCGCGGACAACGGAGCGCAATGTCGACACGTCGGGCCTTCCTTACTGCGCGGCGGACGCAGGCTTCGCCTGCGCCTCCGGATGCGCAATGGTCGCCATCTCGCGCAACTTCGCCATCAGATCGTCGCGGGCCATCTCGTAGCCGAGCTCGGTCGCGCTGGCGAAGCCGGTCGCGTCGGCGCCGCCATGGCTCTTGATGACGATGCCCTCGAGGCCGAGGAAGACGCCGCCATTGACCTTGCGCGGGTCCATCTTGTCCTTCAGCGCCGCGAAGGCGCCGCGCGCGAAGACGTAGCCGATCCTGGCCATCAGCGAACGGTCCATCGCCGCCTTGAGATAGGAACTGATCTGGCGAGCGGTACCCTCGGCCGTCTTGAGCGCGATGTTGCCGGTGAAGCCCTCTGTCACGACGACGTCCACCGTGCCCTTGCCGAGATCGTCGCCCTCGACGAAGCCGCGATACTCCATGTGCGGCAGGTCGCTCTCGCGCAGAATGCGGCCGGCTTCCTTGACCGCCTCGACGCCCTTGATCTCCTCGACGCCGACATTGAGCAGCCCGACCGTCGGCCGGTCGAGATCGAAGACGACGCGGGCCATGGCCGCGCCCATGATGGCGAGATCGACGAGATGACGGGCGTCCGCGCCGATCGTCGCGCCGACATCGAGCACGACGCTCTCGCCGCGCACCGTCGGCCAGAGCGCCGCGATCGCCGGGCGGTCGACCTGCGGCATCGACTTCAGGCAGAACTTCGACATCGCCATCAGCGCGCCGGTGTTGCCGGCCGAGACCGTGACGTCGGCCTCGCCGGTCTTGGTCGCGTCGATGGCGCGCCACATCGAGGACTTGTAGCGGCCATAGCGCAAGGCCTGGCTCGGCTTGTCGTCCATCTTCACCGAGACCTCGGTGTGGTGGAACGTCGACGCGGCGTTGAGCTTGGGATGCGCGTCGAGCAGCGGCAGGCACTGCGCCTCGTCGCCGAAGATCACGAAGCGGGCGTCCGGCCGCCGTTCGAGCGTCAGCGCGGCGCCGGGGATCACCACGGACGGGCCGTGGTCTCCGCCCATCGCATCGAGCGCGATTGTAACCGGTCGTGTCATGAGGTGCTGGTCAGTCCCGGTGGCGGCCGGCAGAAGCGGGCGCGATGCGGCCGGGACAATAGCGACTTGCACCGCAGCCGCAAGCGCCGGAGAGCGCGATCGCGCCTCTCATTCGTCCCGCTTCAACCTGGCGAGCGCGGCGAAGGGCGATTGCAGCAGCACGTCCGGCTCCGGAGCCTCGAAGGCGGCGCCGGGCTTGCGCGGATAGGGATCGAGCGACAAAGCGAGGAATTCGAGCATCACGACGCCGAGATCGATGACGCCGTCGACGATCGGCTCGGGCGGATCGTCCTCGTTGAGATCGACCTCGATATCGATCTTGCCGTCGTCGCCCCTGGAATCGACCGGCGCGGCCAAGGCCGTCAGTTCCGCCTCGGGCAGGAAATCGAGCCTGACCGGAACCGACAGCTTCACGGCGAAAGGTTCGAGCGTGACGATGCAGGTCTGGCGCAGCGCCGCCTCGAGGGCGCCTTCGAGGCGCACGCGCTCGCCGTCGCGGGTCAGGGTGAAGCGGCCCTCCAACGCCTCCAGCGAGGCGATATCGAGCGCGGCGGCGACCCGCGCCAGAGCGGCCGCCCCGACCGGGACGGCGATCGTCGCGCCGCGCCGACGGATGGTCTCGACGCGGACCGGATGGCTGAAGGGCAGCGCGCCGGAAGGATCAGCGCTCATCGGCAGCCGCTCCGGCGGAGACGGACGGGAACGGCGCGGGCTCGGCCAGCAGCGCATCGAGATCGAGCCCGGCCAGAGCCGCCGCGCTGCGCCTGACATAGGCGGCGAGCAGCACGGCGCCCTCGCCCGCGCCGAGATTGCGGGCCAAAGCCGCGATCAGGGCATCGCGATCGCCGGCCGCCATCGCCGTCTCATAGGCCTTGACGCGGCCATAGAAGCTCTGGGCGATCTTCTTCATGCGCTTGGGGACGGCGACATCGCTGACGCCGCCGTTGCGAAGACCGAGTTCGAGATAGGCGAAGCAGGCGTCGACGAAGTCCTGCGCCAGGTCGGCGGCCGGCGGCGGCAACCCGCGCAGGCGGCGCAGGATCAGGAAGGCGTGCAGCGACAGCGAATCGAAGCGGCCCTCGAACGTGTCCGGCACGCCGCCCTCGAGATAGAGCGCGGGCCGGCGCGACGCCTCGGCCACGCGCGCGAACAGCCCGTTGACCGGCGCGAGCCGTTCTTCCCGCTTGCGGAACAGGCCGAACATCAGCTGTCCGCCCCCGTGCCGCGCCGTCGCCTTGCCAAAGCCATTCTCGGGCGTTACGCCAAGCCTCACCTGTTTGACAAGCGGCATGGGGTCACGCCCCAGGGCCGCGCCGGCTTTTCGGATCGCGTGCGCATGATCGTCCTCACCCGCCGTGCCGCCCTGCTGGGCCTGCTCGCGACCTCCTCGATGACACTTGCGGGCTGTGGCCCGGACGCCAGCGGTTTCAGGCTGCCGACCTCGGCTGGCATGAACGAGGAATATACCCGCGGTTTCGTCATGGACGATGCGCTGATCGCGCAAATCCGGCCCGGCATGGACGTGCAGGCCGTGCTGTCGACGCTGGGCACGCCGTCGACGACCTCGACCGTCGGCAACCGGACCTTCTATTATATCAGCCAGACGGTCAGCCGGCGCTTCCAGTTCCAGGAGCTCAGCGTCGTCGACCAGAAGGTGCTGGTCGTCTATTTCAACAAGGCCTTCAAGGTCGAGCGCATCGCCAATTACGGCCTTCAGGACGGCGTGATCTTCGACTTCATCAGCCGCACCACGGCGACCGGCGGCGAGGAGCAGAGCTTCCTGCGCAACCTGTTCAGGGGCGTGACGAAGTTCAACCCGTTCGGAGGATGAGCCGCGTCTCCTGGCGGGGCTGACGATCCGGCCGGCTCGTCAGCGCTCGTTCGCGGCCCTGTGGACCGCTCCGCGACGAGCACGAGCAGGCGTGCGTCCCAAACCTCGTGGACGAGCCGATAGCCGACGCTGCGCAGCTTGATCCCGCAGCGATCCCGGTGCCCCGAAATCTTGGCCGAGGGGACGCGGGGATGCAGGAACCGCTCGGCGAGCTTTTCCACGGTCCCGGCCGTAGCCTCGCAGATCGATTCAACCGCATCCGATCCCGATTCCGCATCCCGCGACAAGCCGTTGCCCTGGAACGGAAAACCCCGCGGATCGCTCCGCGGGGCCGTGTCGTTTCGAGCCGACCGGCTCAGCTATGGGCCAGGATCGCCAGCAGCAGCAACGCGATGATGTTGGTGATCTTGATCGCCGGGTTCACGGCGGGACCCGCCGTGTCCTTGTAGGGGTCGCCGACGGTGTCGCCGGTGACCGAGGCCTTGTGCGCCTCGGAGCCCTTCAGGTGGCGCACCCCGTCCTTGTCGACGAAGCCGTCCTCGAAGGACTTCTTGGCGTTGTCCCAGGCGCCGCCGCCCGAGGTCATCGAGATCGCGACGAAGATGCCGGTGACGATGACGCCCATCAGCATGGCGCCGACGGCGGCGAAGGCCTGGTTCTTGCCGGCGATGGCGTTGATCGCGAAATAGGTCACGATCGGCGCGAGCACGGGCAGGAGCGAGGGCACGATCATCTCCTTGATCGCGGCCCTGGTCAGCAGGTCGACGGCGCGGGCGTAATCGGGCCGCTCGGTGCCGTCCATGATGCCGGGCTTCTGCTTGAACTGGCGACGCACTTCCTCGACGACCGAACCGGCGGCGCGGCCGACCGCGGTCATGCCCATGCCGGCGAAGAGGAAGGGGATCAGGCCGCCCAGCAGCAGGCCGACGACGACATAGGGGTTGGACAGCGAGAAATCGACCGTCACGCCCTTGAAGTACTGGAAGGTGGTCGAGCCCGCCTTGTTGGCCTCGGCGACGAAGAAGTTGAGGTCCGAGGTGTAGGCCGCGAAGAGCACCAGCGCGCCGAGACCGGCCGAGCCGATCGCATAGCCCTTGGTGATCGCCTTGGTGGTGTTCCCGACCGCGTCGAGCGCGTCGGTCGAGTGACGCACCTCCTTGGGCAGTCCGGCCATCTCGGCGATGCCGCCGGCGTTGTCGGTGACCGGGCCGAAGGCGTCGAGCGCCACGACGACGCCGGCCAGCGCCAGCATGGCGGTGGTGGCGATGGCGATGCCGAACAGGCCGGCGAGGCCGTAGGAGACAATGATGCCGGCGATGATCACGATCGTCGGCAGCGCGGTCGATTCCAGCGAGACCGCGAGGCCCTGGATGACGTTGGTGCCGTGGCCGGTGACCGAGGCCTGGGCGATCGAGACGACCGGGCGCTTGCCCGTGCCCGTGTAGTATTCGGTGATGACGACGATCAGCAGCGTCACCGCGAGGCCGACGAGCGCGCAGGCGAAGAGCCCGCCCGAGGTGAAGGTCACGCCCTGCGTCGTGGTGAAGGAGGCCGAGAAGCCGCCGAACATCACCCAGTTCACCGCCGCGATCGCGCCGATCGAGAGCACGCCGGCGGCGATGAAGCCCTTGTAGAGCGCGCCCATGATCGACTGGTTGGCGCCGAGCTTGACGAAGAAGGTGCCGATGATCGAGGTGACGATGCAGGCCGCGCCGATCGCCATCGGATAGAGCATCATCGCGCCGAGGCTGGCCTGGCCGGCGAAGAAGATCGCGGCCAGAACCATGGTCGCGACCAGCGTCACCGCATAGGTCTCGAACAGGTCGGCGGCCATGCCGGCGCAGTCGCCGACATTGTCGCCGACATTGTCGGCGATGGTGGCGGGGTTGCGCGGGTCGTCCTCGGGGATGCCGGCCTCGACCTTGCCGACGAGGTCGGCGCCGACGTCGGCGCCCTTGGTGAAGATGCCGCCGCCGAGACGGGCGAAGATCGAGATCAGCGAGGCGCCGAAGCCCAGCGCGACGAGCGAATCGATCACGACGCGGCTCGACGGGGTGAAGCCGAGCATCGAGGTCAGGATGCCGTAGTAGACGGCGACGCCGAGCAGCGCGAGACCGGCGACCAGCATGCCGGTGACCGCACCCGCCTTGAAGGCGACGTCGAGGCCCTCGCCGAGCGACTGCATCGCGGCCTGGGCGGTGCGGACATTGGCGCGCACCGAGACGTTCATGCCGATGAAGCCGGCGACGCCCGAGAGCACCGCGCCGATGAGGAAGCCGATCGCGACCCATTTGCCGAGCAGCCAGAAGAGCGCGACGAAAAGGACGACGCCAACCATGGCGATGGTGATGTACTGGCGCTTCAGATAGGCCTGCGCGCCCTCGGCGACGGCGCCGGAGATTTCCTGCATGCGCTGGTTGCCGGCGTCGCGCTTCATGACGTCGGCATAGGCCCAGACGCCGTAGGCGATCGACAGCGCGCTCAGGAGGATGATGATGAGCAAAGCGGACATTCGGTTTCCTGACCTCGAGATTTCGTCCCGGCCGGCCAGGCGGCCGCGCCTTATCGGTTCTTGAACGCCAAAGATGCAGAAACGGGGCTGAGGGGCTCAGCTCCGGATTTCGGATCGCCAGTGTCGGCGGGCTTTCTGCCAAGTTTCGGACGAAATCGCAAACGGCGCGACTGACAATTCGGATGAGATGTCATGCGAAGCCGGACAGGCTTATCATCATGTCGTGCGAACGAGCACGATGACGAGCACGACGATAGCGATAAGGCTGCCGACCGAGGTCAAGAAGCGGCTTGAGCGACTCGCCACCGCGACCCGGCGCAGCCGGTCGTTCCATGTCGCCGAGGCGGTGTCGGACTATCTCGATCGTGAGGTCGCGGCTATCGAGGCAGGTCTTGACGATATGCGCGCGGGACGCGTCGCAGGTCATGACGAGGCCATGGCCCGGATCGAGCAACGATCGCAGCAGCGAAGCCTCGCGAGGCTTAAAGCGGGTCTTCACGCTGGAAAGAACCTGAAAACGACCTTACAGCGCCACGTCGCGATTGACGTTCTTGTAGAGCAGGTAGGCGGCGTCCGAGAATCCGGTCGGGTAGAACTGCTGCGGGCAGAAGCCGCCCATCCAGATGAAGTCTTGGGCCCAGATCTCGTGCCACTCGTCGCCGAGGAGATAGAGCCCCTGCCCTTCCAGCATGTAGAGCCCGTGCTCCATAACATGGGTCTCGACATCGGGGAAACAGGCGCCCGGCTTGAACCACATCAGGTTCATCTCGAAGTCGAAGCGCATGTCGCCATGGGGCAGCAGGAACTGGAAGCCGCGTCCCTCCAGCCCGGTATGATTGGTCACCGGCACCTGGTCGCGATGCGAGACGATCGGCTCGGGCACGTCCAGATCGATCGCCTCGTGGCGCTTGCGCAGGCCGAGGACGCGAAGTTTTCCGGGAACCTCGTTGAGAAGCGTGAACGGGATGCCGGGCGGAACATAGACGAAGCCGCCCTCCGCCAACTCGGTCGGCGACGCGCCGGCCACGGAGATCGTCGCCGATCCCGACAGCACGTAGAAGAAGTGCTGGATGCCATCCTCGGAGAACTCACCGCGCGAACCGCCGCCCGGTTCGATCTCGAGCACGAACTGCGAGAAACGCGCGCCCAGAACCGGGGCGGCGAGGATGCGCGCGATGGTCCTGTCGTATTGCGGCAGCCGGCTGACCAGAACGCCCTCTGGCGGCATGAAGGCGTAATTCGGCCGGACGACGCCGCGGTTATGGCCGATGGCGCCCGGCGGCAAACGCCCGGCGGGAACCGTGAACTGGTGCGGCCGCATCTGTCTCTCCTATCGATTCCGGCGGATCCGCGAGGATCAGACCGCCGCCGCCCGCTTCCGCAGCGCCTGCCAGCCGACCAGCGTCAAAGCGACGGCGACAGGCGGAAAAACCAGCCAGTTGACGCTGGTCCAGCCGCCGGCATTGAGCAGTCCGCCGGCCGAGAACGAGGCGATCGCGACCGAGCCGAAGACGAGGAAGTCGTTCGCCGCCTGGACCTTGACGCGTTCCTCCGGCCGGTAGCAGTCGGTCACCAGCGCGGTCGCGCCGATGAAGCCGAAATTCCAGCCGAGACCGAGCAGCACGAGCGCGATCCAGAAATGACCGACGCTGATGCCGCTCAGGCCGACGACGGCGGCAAGCGCGGTCAGGCCGAGACCGACGGCCGTGATCGTCTCCTTGCCGTAGCGGGCGATCAGCTTGCCGGTGAAGAAGCTCGGCCCGAACATCGCCAGCACATGCCACTGGATGCCGAGCGCGGCATCGCCGACCGAATGACCGCAGCCGACCATCGCGAGCGGGGCCGCCGTCATGACGAAGCTCATCAGCCCGTAGGCGACGAGCGCCGCCGCGACCGAGGCGATGAATTTCGGCTGGCGCATGATCTCCGGCAGCGGCCGGCCGCCACCGGACTTGACCGCCGCGACAGGCGGCGCGCGCAACAGCAGCACGACGCCGATGGCGAGGAAGGCGAATGCGCCCTGGGCGAGAAAGCTCGCCGCGAAAGGGGCGTCCGGCGTCAGGTCGCGCGTCCAGTAGACCGATTGCGGGCCGATGACCGCCGCCGCCAGTCCGCCGATCATCACCCAGGAGATGGCCTTGGCCTTGAAGGCGTCGCTCGCGGTGTCGGCGGCCGCGAAGCGGTAGCTCTGCACGAAGGCGCCATAGACGCCGCACAGGAAGGTCCCGATGCAGAACAGCCAGAAGACGCGCAGACCCGCGCCGGCGGCGGCGATGCTGGCGGCGACGACGCCCGTCGTGGCGCCGATGAGATAGCCGCCGCGCCGCCCGAGCCGGCGCATCAGCATGGCGGCCGGAATGACGCCCGCGGCGATGCCGAGTTGCATCAGGCTCACCGGCACGGTCGCGAAGGTCTTGTCCTCGACGAGGCCCGCGCCCACGATGCCGCCGAGCGAGATCACGATCGCCGGGCTCGCGCCGCCGAGCGCCTGGCGAGGACATCGCCCTCGGTCGCTGTTACCGATTGAATCATTCGCATCGCCGCCGGTCAGGGAGCGCGGCCGGTTGCGAAGCCGCGTTCAGAAATGGGTGAAGGACCGGAGCGCGAACTCGCGCGGCCGGCCCTGCTGGATGAAGCGCGTCACGCCGGCATCCGCCGTGACGCGGCCGATCGCGGTCAAGGTGACGCCGACCGCTTCGGCTGCCCCGATCAGAGAAAGATAGTCTCTTTCGGACGCCGCGCAGAGAATTTCGTAATCGTCGCCGCCGGTCCAGGCCAGTTCCAGCAATGCGGGATCGGCCATGATCGCGGCGCGGGCCGCGGGCGAGAGCGGGACGGCGTCGAGATCGACCTCCGCTCCGACGCCGGAGGCGGCCAGCAGCTTGCCGAGGTCACCGACAAGTCCATCGGAGAGGTCCATCGCGGCGGAGGCGCGGGCCTGCAAGGCCTCGGCGAGCGCAAGGCGCGGACGCGGATGCAGATAGCGGTCGGCCAGGCCGGCGCGGTCCTCATCGCTCAGCGCCGCGACCCAGCCGGGCCGGTCGGGCCCATGCACCCTCAGGCCGAGCGCGCCATCGCCGATCGTGCCCGAGACGAGCAGGACATCGCCTGGTTTCGCGCCGGAGCGCGGCACCATCCGCCCGGCCGGCACGCTGCCGAAGGCGGTGATCGAGAGCGTCAGCGGGCCGGGCGTCGAGACGGTGTCGCCCCCGATCAGGGGGCAGCCACCCTCCTCCGCGATCCGCTTCAGGCCCTGGGCGAAACCGTCGAGCCAATCTTCCGTCCAGCCGCGCGGCAGCACGAGCGACAGCACGAAGCCTTCCGGTTTCGCACCCTTGGCGGCGAGGTCGGAGAGGTTCACCGCCAGCGCCTTGCGGGCGATCGAGGCCGGCGGGTCGTCGGGAAAGAAATGCACCCCGGCGACGAGCGCATCCGCCGTGACCACGATCTCGTAGCCGCGCGCCGGCCGGATCAGGCCGGCATCGTCGAGAAGGCCGAGGCCGCCCGACCCCGCGATCGGGGCGAAATACCGGGCGATCAGCTCGAACTCGCCGGGGCGCTGCGCGTCGTCGGCCATGACGGCGTCACGCCGCCGGCTGGTCGAATTCTTCGATGCGGAAATCGCGGGCCATCTTGTCGAGCACGGCGTTGACCATGCCGATCTCCTCGCCCTCGTAGAAGGCGCGCGTCACCGCGACATATTCGGAGATCACGGCGCGGCCGGGCACGTCCTTGCGGAAGACAAGCTCGTAGGCTCCGGCCCGCAGCACGGCGCGGACCACGGCCTCGACGCGCTTCAGCGGCCAGCCGGAGGCGAGCGTCCCGTCCACGGAGCGGTCGATCAGGCGCTGCTCGCGCACGACGCCGCCGAGCAGGTCGCGGAAAAAGGCGATCTCGGCCTTGGGCAATTCGATGTCCTCGACTTGCCTGCCGATCCAGAAGGCCTCGAACTCGGCCATCGCCTCGACGACGCCGCGCCCGCCGATCTCCATCTCGTAGAGCGCCTGCACGACCGAAAGCCGCGCCCCGCGGCGCATCTCGGCCCGGTTCGATTCCGGCCGGCTCACTTGGACTGTTCCCCGAGCGAGCGCTTGTAGCGCAGAACGCCGAGCGCCGCTTCCGCGGCGCCGCCGCCCTTGTCCATCCCGGAGCGGTTGGCGCGGGCCCAGGCCTGCGCCTCGGTCTCGACGGTGAGGATGCCGTTGCCGAGCGGCAGCGCGTAGGCGACCGAGATATCCATCAGCGCGCGCGAGCTTTCGCCGGCGACGATGTCGTAATGGCCGGTCTCGCCGCGGATGACGGCCCCGAGCGCCACGACCGCCTCGTAAGGATCGACCGCCTCGTCGGCGGCGCGCAGGCCGATGATGATGGCGGACGGGATTTCGAGCGCGCCCGGCACGGTGACGACATCGACGCGGCATTCGGCCTTGTCGAGCACGGCGAGCGCGCCCTCGAGCAGTTCGTCGGCGAGACTGTCGTAGAAGCGCGCCTCGACGACGAGCACGCGCGCCCCGTCGAGCGGAGCCAGAGGTTTGGTGGCGTCTTTCGCCGAAGTTTGCCGGGGTCCGGCCATGGGTTCTTGTCCTTGCAGGGTTGAGGGCGCTGGTTACCCCTGCGCGCGCGCCTCCGCAAGCCGCGCGGCGTAGCGCGCCATCAGATCGACCTCGAGATGGATGGGATCGCCGGCCTTGCGCGCGCTCCAGGTGGTGACGCCGAAGGAGTGCGGGATGAGCAGCACGGTGAGGACGTCGTCCGCGACGCTGTTGACGGTGAGCGAGACGCCGTCGAGGCAGATCGAGCCCTTCGCCGCGATGAAGCGCGCGAGAGGCGCCGGCGCGCGGATATGGAAGCGGGCGGTCGCGCCCCAGGGCTGATCGGGATCCGCCGCGATCGGCTCGATCGCCTCGATGGTCGCGACGCCGTCGACATGGCCGGTGACGAGGTGGCCGCCGAGTTCGTCGCCGACCTTGAGCGCGCGTTCCAGATTGACCGCCGTGCCGGGCGCCCAGTCGCCGACAAGCGTCTTGGACAGCGTCTCGGCCGCCGCCTCGACCTGGAAGACGCAGCCCGCCTCGCCACCCGCACGCGGACGCAGAGCCGTGACCGTCAGGCAAACGCCGGCGCAGGCGATCGAGGCGCCGATCTCGATTCCGGCCGCGTCCCAGGGGCAGGCGATGGCGAGCCGCCTCAGGCTCGGCCCTTTGCTTTCGGCCTCCACGACCGTGCCGATGGCGGTGACGATGCCGGTGAACATCAGGCGATCCTCGAAAAATGCTCGAAACGGTCATGGCCGATCAGGCCGGTGTCGATGCGCCGGTAGAGATCGGGGTTCGCCAGCAGCGCCGCAAGGTCTTTACGCACGGCGACGACGCCTTGGCGGCCCAGCGGGTTCGGTGAGGTCGAGACGATGACCTCGTCGACAAGGCCAGCCTGCGCCAGCTTCTCGCCGATCGTCGGGCCGCCCTCCGAAAAGATGCGTGTGATGCCGCGGGCTCCGAGCAGGCGCAGCGCCTCGCCAAGATCGAGATGGCCGTCGGGACCGGGGCCGACGCGCATGACCTCGACACCGGCTGCGACCAGCGCCATCTCATTGGCGACCGGCGCGGTTTCCGCCGCGATCGCCCAGACAGGAACCTCTTTCGCAGTGTGGACGAGCCGCCCGCCGAGCGGCAGGCGCAGATGCGAATCCAGGATGACGCGGATCGGCGAGCGGCCCGCCATGCCGGGCAGGCGCACCGTCAGCAGCGGATCGTCGGCCAGCACCGAGCCGATGCCGAGCATGATCGCGTCGTGATGCGCGCGCTGGAGATGCACCCAGGCCGAGGCCGCCGGGCACGAGACGGCGAGCCGCGAGCCCCCTGCCCCGCCGGCAAAGCCGTCGGCCGTGCGCGCGACCTTGAAGGTCACCATCGGCCGGCCTTGCGTGACCCGCAGGACATGGCCGCGATGGGCGGCCTGCGCCTCCGCCTCCAGCACGCCGGTCGTCACGTTGAGCCCGGCGCTGCGCAGCAGCGCGAAGCCGAGCCCGCGGAAGAGCGGGTTTGGATCGGCCATCGCCGCGACGACGCGCGTCACGCCGGCGAGGATGGTGCGCTCGACGCAAGGCGTCGCCGCGCGGATCGTGCGGTGCGAGCAGGGTTCAAGGGTGACGTAGAGCGTGCCGCCGGCGACGGCGATCGGATCGGCTCGGTCGAAGGCGTTGGCCTCGCCATGGGGCCGTCCGCCCGGTTGCGTGTGGCCGCGCGCGACCACGACCGGGCCATCCGGCGTCGCCTGCGTCACGATCGCGCCGACGCAGGGATTCGGCCAGGTCGCGCCCTGTCCGCGCGCGCCGAAATCCAGCGCCTGGCGCATGAAGACGCGGTCGAGCGCGTCCTGATCAGTCATCGTCGCGGACAGGCGGCGGCGCTTCCGCGCTCTCCTCGTCGGCGCTGAGCTGGCCCAGGATCGCCTCGAAATCGCGCGCCTCTCGGAAATTCTTGTAGACCGAGGCAAAGCGGACATAGGCGACGTCGTCGAGCGCCTTCAGCCCTTCCATCACCAGTTCGCCTATGGCGGAGCTCGCGATCTCGCCCTCGCCCGCGCTTTCGAGCTGGCGCACGATGCCGTTGACCATGCGCTCGATCCGCTCGGGCGCGACCGGGCGCTTGCGCAGCGCGTGCTCGATGGACGTTTGCAGCTTGTCGCGGTCGAAGGCGGCGCGCCGGCCCGAGCGCTTGACCACGACGAGCTCGCGCAACTGCACCCGCTCGAAGGTGGTGAAGCGGCCGCCGCAATCGGGGCAGACCCGCCGGCGCCGGATCGAGGCGTGGTCGTCGGTGGGGCGGGAATCCTTCACCTGCGTATCGAGGGAGCCGCAATAGGGACAGCGCATGGGGCGGCTTTCAGGACGTTTGCGCGGCGGAGGCGAACGCCTCCTCGCTCAGAGCGGCGGCGAGGTTGGCGCTGGACCAGGACGGCCAGCCGGTCCCGGCGAAATCGCGGTCATGCGACCAGATGTCGGCATCGTAGGTCCAGGCGAGCGCGAGGATATGGGCATCCTTGATGCTGCCGTTTCGGGAGGCCGGCGCATGCTGGAGGCTCCGCTCGGCCGAGCGCAGGCTATCGTCATAGCGGATTGTCTCCACCACCTCGATTGCTTCCAGAAGCTCGTCCGCGATCTCGATCAGGACCGGAACGTCAGGATCGAGCCGGGACAGGACATGCCTCACTTCCAGGGACGCATCCACGGAGATGATCAGCGCGCGCCTGGCGCTGATCATCTCCAGCAAAGGTCGCGACCGGAAGCCGAGCACCGCGCTCAGAATGATGTTCGCATCGACGATGATCGTTTCCGAGGGTCCACGCGGTCGCATCAATCGTCGCGTTCGCCGAGAAAGCGTTCCAGCCTCAGCTTTGTCTCAGGAGAAAGCGCGGCGTGATAGTCGTCGCTGCGCTTCAACGCGGCCGATATCCGTCCGGCATCCGGTCTTTTGACCGGCACAAGCAGCCCGACGGTTGCCGAACCGCTCTTGATCGGAACGGAATGCGGCAGGGCCTGAATCGCCCCCGCCGACATCTTCTGCAGCTCTCGCATCGTCACGCTATGACGGCTCATATCGGCCTCCTTCGCCGACATGTATGTAACCCCGTAGTGCGGCATGATCAAGCCGCTCGCGAGGCCGAGCGCCTCAATAGATCGGGAACCGCCCGGTCAGCTCCTTGACCTTGCCCGTGACCGCCGCCTCGACCGCGCCGTTGCCCTCCTCGCCGTTCGCCGCCAGCGCGTCCAGCACCTCGGCGATCAGCTCGCCGACGCGCTTGAACTCGGCGACGCCGAAGCCGCGCGAGGTCGCCGCCGGGGTGCCGAGCCTGATGCCGGAGGTGACCATCGGCTTTTCGGGATCGAAGGGGATGCCGTTCTTGTTGCAGGTGATGTGGGCGCGGCCGAGCGCGGCCTCGGCCGCCTTGCCGGTCACCTTCTTGGAGCGCAGATCGACCAGCATCAGGTGGTTGTCGGTGCCGCCGGTGACGAGGTCGAAGCCCTTGGTCTTCAGGGTCTCGGCCAGCGCCCTGGCGTTCTCGACCACGGCGCGCGCATAGATCTTGAACTCGGGCGCCAGCGCCTCCTGGAACGACACCGCCTTGGCGGCGATGACGTGCATCAGCGGGCCGCCCTGGATGCCGGGGAAGATCGCCGAATTGAACTTCTTCGCCAGCGCCTCGTCATTGGTCAGGATCATGCCGCCGCGCGGGCCGCGCAGGGTCTTGTGCGTCGTGGTGGTGACGACATGGGCGTGCGGGAACGGCGAGGGATGCGCGCCGCCGGCGACGAGCCCTGCGAAATGGGCGATGTCGACCATGAAATACGCGCCGACCTTGTCGGCGACCTCGCGGAAGCGGGCGAAATCCCAGTGCCGGGCATAGGCCGAGCCGCCCGCGACGATGACCTTGGGCTTGTGCTCGAGCGCGAGCCGCTCCAGCGCGTCGTAGTCGATCGTCTGGTCGACGACACAGACGCCGTAAGACACGACGTTGAACCATTTGCCCGACTGGTTGACCGGCGCGCCATGGGTCAGATGCCCGCCGGCGGCGAGATCGAGCCCCATGAAGGTGTCGCCGGGCTGCATCAGCGCCATGAACACGCCCTGATTGGCCTGGCTGCCCGAGTTCGGCTGGACATTGGCGAATTTGCAGTCGAACAGCCGGCAGGCGCGCTCGATCGCGAGTTTCTCGGCGATGTCGACGAATTGGCAGCCGCCGTAATAGCGCCGGCCGGGATAGCCTTCGGCGTATTTGTTGGTCATCACCGAGCCTTGCGCCTCCAGGACGGCGCGCGAGACGATGTTCTCCGACGCGATCAGCTCGATCTCGTCGCGCTGGCGGCCGAGTTCGAGCTCGATGGCGCGAGCGATCTCGGGGTCCGCGTCGGCGAGCGAGGCGGCGAAGAAAGAGTTCGAGAGGTGCTTGGCGGCAGCGGCTTGCGTCATATCCGGCTCCTGACGATTCGGCGGCCGATCACGGCCGGGCGCGGTCGGGGCGGTGCGTATCATGGGTGGGGGGGATGGTGAAGGGGCTGGGTGATCGGCCGCCTTGGGCATCCAGCCCAATCGGTCCGCCATTCGTCGCGCCCTCAGCCGAACGGAAAACCCGCCGGTCGCCCGGCGGGTTCATCGGAGAGCGGCGGAAAAGCCCGGCCCTCAGATATCCTGCTCGCGCTCCAGCGCCGCCACCGGCGCCGGTCCGAGCCCGTCCTTGTTGTAGATGTCGTCGCGGAACTGGACGCCGCCGTCGGGCGTCGCCCAGGCGGTGACGTAGACCCAGTAGCACGGCACCGGATTGACGATGCGGGCGTTGACGCGCTCTCCGGACTGGATCGTCGCATCGATCTTGGCGCGGTCCCAGCCCGGCGTCTCCTTGAGCAGCCAGGCGATGTAGTCGCGCACGTTCTGGACGCGGATGCAGCCGGACGAGACGAAACGGAAATCGTCGCCGAAGATGCCCTTGGCCGGGGTGTCGTGCATGTACACGCCGTCCTTGCTCGGCGTGTTGATGCGCACGAAGCCGAGCGAATTGAACTCGCCGCCAGGGTCCTGCCGGAAGGTGTAGCGCGTCGCCTCGTCGGAATTCCAGTTGACGCGTCCAGGCGGGATCTCTCCGTTCGGGCCGATGATCCGGATCCGGTTCTCGGTGAGATAGTTCGGCTCCTTGCGCATCTTCGGGATCAGATCCTTGCGGATGATCGAGGCGGGCACTGTCCAATTGGGATTGAAATTGATTTCCGGGATACGGGTCGAGAGCAGCGGGGACGGGCGGTCGGCCCGGCCGACGCCGGCGGCGTGGCGGGTCACGACAACGCCGTTCTCGACGGTCTCGATCATGGCGGCGGGAATGTTGGCGACGACGTAGCGAGCGCCGAGATTGCCCGACCAGGTGCGCAGGCGCACGACATTGGTCTCGAGCTGGCGGATGCGCCGGTCGATGGGCACGTTCATCGCCGCGAGCGTGGCGCGGTTGATCGCGCCCGTGGTGGACAGGCCCATGCGCGCCTGGAAGCGGCGCACGCCGGCCTCGACATAGGAATCATAGACGTTGCTGCCGCCGGCGTTGGCGTCGAGATCGCCCGTGATGATCAGGCGCTGGCGCAGGGCGACGACGCCCGGGCCGCGCGAGCCGACGGAGAGCTTGTCGCCGAGCTGGACGGCCGGCCAGCCGCCGCGCGCGGCGAGATCGCGATAGGCGACGATCGCGGCTTCGGTCGCGGCGAGCGACTCCGGCGAGAGCATCGGGGTGGAGGACCGGGCGACCGCGTTGCGCGCGCCGGCGTCGTAGTTCTGGCGCCATTCCGCCTGCTGGGCGAAGGCAGGCGCGGCCGCGGCGGCGGCCGCCCCCGAAAGCAGACCCAGCATGGTCTCGCGGCGGGTCAAGCTCGGATTGGACATCTCTTTCCTCATCATCGACATCATGGTGCGAAGACTTGCCGTGGGCGTCAGCCACCCATGCAAGCGCGCACCGAATTGGCGTCCGCTCCCGACGCCCGATGGGCAAGGAGCGAACAGCGATCGATGCGACGATCCCCTAACACGATTAACGTCGCGTGATGAGCGCGGCGATTTTAGGGCGGATTCGACGGCGGACGGGCCCGGCCCGCATCTCGATGCTGCAAGACGGACGGTGTCACCGCAACGCCACGTCCGGCCGGGCAGAGCCCGGCCGGACGTGGGAGACAGCGCCGCAGCCGCGAAAAGCGGCGGTTTTCAGAGCTTGTAGCGGATCTGGTCGGTCCAGAAGCGCTCCAGCCGCAGCAGGGCGTTGTTCATCCGCTCGAAGTCGTCCGAGGCGATGCCGCCGATCTGCTCGACCGTGCGGACATGCTTGTCGTAGACGCCCTTCACGAGATTGTGCACGTCCTTGCCCTTGTCGGTCAGGCTGATGCGCACCGAGCGCCGGTCGATCCGCGAACGGGCATGGTGGAGATAGCCGAGCTCGACCAGCTTCTTGACGTTGTAGGAGACGTTGGAGCCGAGATAGTAGCCCCGCGTCCGCAGTTCGCTGGCGCTGAGCTCGGCATCGCCGATATTGTAAAGCAACAGCGCCTGCACGCTGTTGACGTCGTCGCGGCTGCGGCGCTCGAACTCGTCCTTGATGACGTCGAGCAGGCGGCGATGCAGCCGCTCGACCAGGGTCAGGGATTCGAGATAGAGGGGCTTGACCTTAAGATCAGCATCATCCGCGACGGCCGTAGCCGAAGTCTTCACGCTCGCTTTCATGGTATATCCCGCCTGTTGAATATCGGCCAGGATTTGTCTCCCGGTCCGCTTCTGAGAAACACCATAGCCAGCGCGGATGAAAACGAGTTTAAATATCAGGATGAATCGGAGATTTAGCCGTTTCGGTAAATCCAAGATGAAGCCGGAATCGCTTAAGCTAAAGTCTTTGTTACCGCGACCCGGCGGATTGCAGGCGCCTGGCGCTTCTTACGACGCCTCGTTCTCGGCCGCCCATGTGGCGACGAAGTAGGCCACGATCAGCACGGCATAGCCCGCCACCAGCAGCGTCGTCATCGGCAGCAGGCGCGGGAAGAAGAAGCCGAGCAGGAGATGGCTGATCGTCGCGAGCAGCCAGAGCACGCCGCCCCAGGTCGAGACCAGCCAGAGGCCCACCGCGGCGACGAGATCGATCACGGCGAAATAGATCGTGATCGCCTGGAAGCTCAGGAGCCGCGCCTCGAAGAGCGGCTGGTTCGGTTCGCTCAGCCCGAAGATCACCGCCCAGGCCATCAGGCCCTTGGCGAGCCAGACGACCGAGAGCAGGCGCAGGAGCCAGACCAGGAAGCGGCGGAAGCGCATCGACCGCGCCGCCCCGCCGGACGCGATCGACATCTCCATGCCGGTCGAGACCGGCGCCGCCTCGCCATCGCCTCCCTGTCCCACCTGTCAGCGCTCCAGCACGAGGTCGTCTTCGCCGAGCGGGGCGAAATAGGCGGCGACCGCGGCTGCATCGAGCGCCTCGATCGTCGACGGCTTCCAGAGCGGCGCATGATCCTTGTCGACGACGACGGCGCGGACGCCCTCGTAGAATTCGTGCCCCTTGACGATGCGCGAGACGATGCGGAACTCGGTCGTCATGGCCTCGCTGAAACTCATCTTCCGGCCCTGCCGCATCTGCGCGAAAGCAATGGCGACGCTGGTCGGCGACTTGGTCCTGATCGTCCGCAGCGCCCTGGCCGCGAAGGCGCTGCCGGCCTCGGCCTCCCGCGCGAGGCTCGCCAGCACGGCGTCCAGCGTCGGCTGGCCGAAGCAGCGCGCGATGACGGCGCGCTCGGGGCTCAGCTTCGGCGGGCCGGGATCGTGGCTGAAACGGCCCAGGATGTCATCGAGCGCGGCGCGGCCGGTCAGCGCGTCCGCGAGTTCAGCCATGCGGCCGCTCGGCACGGCATGAGTCGCAAGCCCCAGATCGAGCGCGTCGGCCGCGTCGACCCGGTCTCCCGTCAGCGCCAGGAAGACGCCTGCCGCATCCGGGAGACGCGGCAGGGCGTAGGTCGCCCCGACATCGGGAAAGAAGCCGATGCCGACCTCCGGCATGGCGAAGAGATAGCGCTCGCCGGCGATGCGGTGGCTGCCATGCAGCGAGATGCCGACGCCGCCGCCCATGACGATGCCGTCGATCAGGGAGACGTAGGGCTTCGGATAGCGCTGGATGCGGGCGTTGAGGATATATTCCTCGCGCCAGAAGGCGAGCATCTCGGCATGGCGGCCGGCGCGGCCGAGATCGTGCAGCGCGCGGATGTCGCCGCCGGCCGAGAACGCCTTCTCGCTGGCGCTGACGACGACGACGCGGGCCACCCGCGGGTCATGCTCCCAGGCGTCGAGCGCGCGCGCCAGTTCGCGCACCATTCCGAAGGAGAGCGCGTTCAGCGCCTTGGCCCGATCGAGCACGACGACGCCGGCGGCGCCGCGGCGCTCGCAGACGATCCCGGCCTCGCCGGCTTCGGCGAGGCCGATCCTGGAGTCCTGGATGTTGGAGTCTTGGATGTTGGAGTCTTGCGACATCGCGGCCAGCGCCCTTCCGGTCGGGCGGTTCTGGTCCGGCATGGCCGGCCTTGTCAACGCACCGGCCCGCGAGGCGGCGCGGCGCGCAGACGGTCCTTGCGACGATCGACCCTGTTTTGGAACGGTTCCGATGTGCTAGCATCGACCGAACGCGAGATCATCGCGGCGCGAACGACAGGCGCGGGGCGGAGGCAGTCATGGCATCTCGGGTTGTGCAGCCCTTTCCGCATTCCGTGCCCACGCCGCAGGCGCGGCAGGACGATGCGGCACAGAAGGCCGTCGACTCGCTGGGGCTGACGCGGCGCATGCGGCGCAACCGCAAGGCCGAGTGGTCGCGCCGGCTGGTGCGCGAGACGGTGCTGACGACGGCCGACCTGATCTGGCCGCTCTTCCTGGTCGATTCGGGCGAGGCGCGCAGCGCGATCGCCTGGATGCCGGGCGTCGACCGGCTCAACATCGAGGAGGCGGTGCGCCAGGCGGCCCATGCCGCCGAACTCGGCATTCCCGCGATCGCGCCCTTCCCCTTCGTCGAGAAGAGCCTGCGCGACGCCACCGGCTCCGAGGCCCTGAACGCGCGCAACCTGATGTGCCGCGCGGTCAGGGCGATCAAGGCCGAGGTGCCGCAGATCGGCATCATCTGCGACGCGGCGCTCGACCCCTACACCTCGCATGGCCATGACGGCGTCATGCTCGGCGAGCGCATCCTCAACGACGCCAGCGTGCGCATCCTGACCCGGCAGGCCCTCGCCCTGGCCGATGCCGGCGCCGACGTGATCGCACCTTCGGACATGATGGACGGGAGGGTCGGGGCGATCCGCGCGGCGCTCGACGCCTCGGGCCATGAGGACGTGCAGATCATGGCCTATGCGGCCAAGTATGCGTCGGCCTTCTACGGCCCGTTCCGCGATGCGATCGGCACCAATGCGACCCTCGTCGGCGACAAGCGCACCTACCAGATGGATCCGGGCAATTCCGACGAGGCGATCGCCGAGGTCGCGCTCGACATCGAGGAAGGCGCGGACATGGTGATGATCAAGCCCGGCCTGCCCTATCTCGACATCGTGGCCCGGGTGAAGGACCATTTCCGGGTGCCGACCTTCGCCTACCAGGTCTCGGGCGAGTACGCGATGATCGTGGCCGCGGCCCGGAACGGCTGGCTCGACGGCGACAAGGCGATGGTCGAGAGCCTGACGGCCTTCAAGCGCGCCGGCGCCGACGGGGTGCTGAGCTATTTCGCGCCGATGGTGGCGGAGAGGCTGAAGGCGGGCTGAAGGAACCTCGTCCAAACGCGACAATAAAAGAGCCTCAGAGATGGTTGACGTATAGTTACTTCGCGCTAGAGTTGAAAATCGTTCCTCTCAGCGATGGTGGTGCTTATATGTCGGCCTCTGAACTTTCGGGATTTGGACTGGCTGAGGAATTCGCAGCCAAGCTCTTGGTGGTACTCGATCAATGTCGAGCTGAAGGATACCAGTTCAAAATCTCGCAAGGCTTGCGACCACCACAAAAGCAGGCCGAGTATTACTGCAAGTGGAAGAAGCGGTCGGTTGCCGATATCGAGGCGGCCGCGAAAAAAATGAACGATGACGGAGCGGTATGGCTTGCCGCTTTGCTGCTGTCTTACAAGAATATCAAACGTCAGCCGAAATGGCTGACGAGCGCATTGCCCGGTGCGGGCTGGCACCAGTGGGGAGAGGCGGCCGATTGCTATTGTTTCCGCAATGGCGCCATCGTCGATGACGGCAGCGATCCGTCTTACGAATTCTATGCAAAGGCGGCGATGAAGCAGGGGCTCACGGCAGGATATTATTTCAAAGAGCAGGATTCAGGCCACGTTCAGCTTCGAGCGTCGCCTACCGCTGCATCTATTTATACCTGGACGCATATCGACGGGGTGATGCGCGAGCGGTTTGCAGACAAGACTATGGTCGCGCTGTCTGCCGACGCGGATCAGACAATGTTCACGATACAGCCGATGGGCGATCTTGGGCCGGCAATTGCGTATGCCTCCCTGTCTATGGCGACAAGCGGCCGCTTCAAGGACGATCCTGAACTGTCGATGGTGCCGATCAAGCCGAAGCGTCGCGTCGACGGCGCCGGCACGGCCGGCGTGCTGCGCGCGCTCGTCGAAGTCTATAATCGCGTCGGCGGCCTGATCGATGAACTAGCAGTCAAGACTGCCATCGATCCGGTCACGGTCCTCGCCGTCTGGTACGTCGAAAGCAGCGGTCGCAATTTCACGCCCGGCTCGCCGATCCTTCGCATCGAGAACCACGTGCTCTTCCGCAGATGGGGAAAGGATCATGCCCAGGTCTTCGACAAGCATTTTCGCTTTGGAGGCCGTGGCGGAGTCGCGGGCAAGCCATACAAGAACCACGCTTTCCGAATCGACGAGACGTCGCCCTGGCGGAAATCGCATGTCGACGACCAAGCCGTCGAATACGAGGCCTTCCGGCTGGCCGAGACGCTAGCTTCGCGCGAGGCGGCGTGCCTGTCGTCCAGCTGGGGCGGCCCCCAGATCATGGGCTTCAACCATGACGAGTGCGGTTATGGCTCGGCGACCGCGCTGGCAGACGCTTTTGCCGATAACGAGCGCTGGCATGTCCTGGGTTTCGCCGATTTCTGCCAATCGAATTCGCTGATCAAATTGATCCGCGACAAGGATTGGACTGCGTTCGGCCAGCGATACAATGGCGACGGCCAAGTATACGGCCTCAAGATCAAGGAGACCTACGAGCTAAAATCGAAGTTCTTAAAGCTGCCTCGCATCGACGCTGCCGAACCGGGCAGTTCCGGTCTGC
Organism: Allobosea sp. GW821-FHT12C12; assembly: GCF_058807355.1. Lineage (NCBI taxonomy): Bacteria > Pseudomonadati > Pseudomonadota > Alphaproteobacteria > Hyphomicrobiales > Alloboseaceae > Allobosea > Allobosea sp. GW821-FHT12C12. The sequence goes on along the minus strand of NZ_JBXAQP010000005.1, from coordinate 195,432 downwards.
TGACCGCTAATCTGCCGAGCCCCTCGATCGTCCAGCTGCCCGTTTCGGCTGCCGCCGTGGCGTGAGCGAACACATGGTGCCGGCACGGGACCTATCGGCAGGAGACGCGACCGTCTTTTGCGACGCAGGTCGTGCAGATGGATGACACCCTTGTTCGACGCGCGCTAGCGTATCGCCGATGCGCTTCGTCCCGCCGATTCTGCTGGCTCTCGCCCTCGCCTCCTGCGGCGAGCGCTTCGACACCGACCAGCAGCGGCTGTGCCGGCAGGCGATCCCGCCGCTCAACCCGCCCGAGGCCTATATCGTGGTCGAGCCGCCCGAAGCCGGGCCGTTGCCGAACTCGCTGCGCATCCCCTACAGGATCGAGAGATGGGGCGACACGCCGCGGCGGCGGGTGATCGACTGCCTGTTCGCCGGCGAAGGCCAGAGCCTGCGCCGCGGCGAACTGATCGGCATCGCCTCGGACGGGCGGCCGATGGCGGATGCCAGCTTCTACTTGATGCGGCGCTTCTATCTGGAGAACCGCGAGGAGCCGCCGCCCGACCCCGGCGCGGCGCGGGCCGAGAGCCTGCCCGAACTGTCGCCCGGCCTCGCCTATGGCCTGCAGCAGGGCCTGGCCGCCCTGCCCTCGGCGGCGATCTATGCCCTGCTCGCCTGCGCCTACGCCCTGATCTACGGGCTGACCGGGCGGATCATCCTCGGCTTCGGCGAGTTCGCGGCGCTGGGCGCGCTGTCCAGCGTCGTCGGCGTCGCGCTCCTGCTGTCGCTGGCGCTCTCGACGCCGGCCTCGGGGCTCGTCGTCGCCTTCGTCGTCGCCGTCCTCGTCTGCGCGCTGCACGGCTTCGCGACGAGCCGCTTCGTGCTGCGCCCGCTCGGCAAGGCCAACGGCCAGCAGGTGCTGATCGCCACGATCGGGCTCGCCATCGCATTGTCGGAGTATCTGCGGCTGGCGCAGGGGCCCGACCTGCGCTGGCTGCCGCCGGTGTTCAACCAGCCCTGGGCGCTGGCGAAGGCCGGCAGCTTCGTCGTCACCGCGACGCCGCTCGGGCTCGCGCTCGCGGCGGTCGGGCTTGGCGTCGCGCTCGGCATCGTGCTGCTGATCAGACTCTCGGCCTATGGCCGGGCCTGGCGGGCAGTGTCCGACGATGCCCGCACCGCCGCCCTGTTCGGCGTCGACGCGCGCGCCGTGCTCGACAGGGCGGTGATCCTGGCCTGCGCCGCCTGCGGGGTGGCCGGCGTCATCGTCACCGCGATCTATGGCGGCATGGGTTTCGCCGGCGGCTTCACGCTCGGCCTGAAGGCCTTGGTCGCGGCGGTGCTCGGCGGCATCGGCTCGGTTTCGGGGGCGGCGCTGGGCGGGCTTTGCATCGCGCTGTTCGAAGTGGTCTGGTCCTCGACCATGCCGCTCGAACAGCGCGACATCGCGGTCTATGCCTTGCTGGCGATGGTGCTGGCGCTGCGGCCGGGCGGCTTCTTCGGCGACGGCGCGCTTTCGCCGAGGGATGTCTGAGACGGGACAAGCGGGGCAGGCGATGGGACACGGGCGATGAGGGAACCCTTCGCGATCGGCTTTTCCGATGTCGAGGCGGCTGCGCGACGCATCGAGGGGCATGTGCTGCGCACGCCGCTCGTCCCGTCGCCACGCCTGTCCGAGCTGACCGGCGCGACGGTGCTGGTCAAACACGAGAACATGCAGGCGACCGCCTCCTTCAAGGAGCGCGGCGCGGTCAACAAGCTCCTGAGTCTCGACGAGGACGAGAGGGCGCGCGGCGTCATCGCGATGTCGGCCGGCAACCATGCCCAGGCGGTGGCCTATCACGCCCGCCGCTTCGGCATCCCGGCGACGATCGTGATGCCCGAGACGACGCCGCTGGTGAAGGTCGAGAACACGCGGGCTCACGGCGCGCGCGTCGTGCTGCATGGCGAGACGCTCTACGAATCGGCCCAGAAGGCGCGCGAACTCGCCGATGCCGAGGGCCTCGGCCTCGTCCATCCCTATGACGACCCGGCGATCATGGCCGGCCAGGGCACGGTGGCGTGCGAGATGCTCGACGACGAGCCCGATCTCGACATGCTGATCGTCCCGCTCGGCGGCGGCGGGCTGATGGCCGGCAACGCGGTCGCGGCCAAGGCGCTGAAGCCCGAGATCGAGCTGATCGGGGTCGAGGCCGCGCTCTATCCGTCCTTCTACAACGCCGTGAACGCCGAGGATCTCGAGATCGGCGGCGCGACGCTGGCCGAGGGCATCGCGGTCAAGACCGTCGGCGTGCAGACGCTGCCGATCGTCTCCAGCCTCGTCGCCGACATCGTGCTGGTCGGCGAGGACCTGATCGAGCGCGCCGTCAACGCCTATGCCTGCCTGCAGCACACGCTGGCCGAAGGCGCGGGCGCGGCGGGACTGGCGGCCATGCTGAAGGAGCCCGGCCGCTATGCCGGCCGCAAGGTCGGGCTCGTGCTCTGCGGCGGCAATATCGACACCCGCCTGCTGGCGGCGATCATGGTGCGCGAGCTTGAGCGCGAGCAGCGCATCGTCGCCTTCCGCCTGACCAGCAGCGACCGGCCCGGCCTGCTCGGCAAGGTCGCGAGCCTGCTCGGCGCGGAGGGCGCCAACATTCTGGAGGTCAGCCACGGCCGGCTCTTCCTCGACGTTCCCGCCAAGGGGGTTTCGCTCGACGTCACGATCGAGACGCGCGGCGACGACCACAGCCGCATGATCGAGCATGCGCTGCGCGAGAACGGCTACGCGCCGCGCCGGATTCTGCCGCGCGGCCTTGCGGAACCGGGACGCTGATCAGACATTGTGTGGTGCGGGCGATCTCGCCCGTTCCGGCCAAGGATCACGACCTCCGATGAGCGACACCCGTTACGGCAACTCCCCGATCGCGCCGATCGAGCGGCGGCCCCCGCAGGATGTCAGCGGCGTGATGGGCTCGCGCGTCTTCGCCTGGATCGGCGACATCGTCGTCGTGTTCGTGCTGAGCTCGCTGCTCGTGCTCGCGATCACCGTGCTCGGCGTGCTGACGCTGGGCCTCGGCTGGCTGCTGTTCCCGGCCGTCGCCGCGACAGCGTTCGTCTATGCGGCGATCACGATCGGCGGGCGCAGGCAGGCGACCTGGGGCATGCGTATGGCCGGCCTGCGCGTCGAGACGGCGAATGGCGGCCGGCCTGACGCGCTCGCGGCGGCCGTGCATGCGCTGCTGTTCTACGTCGCGGCCGGCACGGTCGGCCTGTGGCTGCTCGACGTGCTGATCGGCTTCGTCCGCGACGACAAACGGCTGGGCCACGATCTCCTGACCGGCCTCGTGGTCGTGCGGGCCTGAGCCAACCGGATCAGGCGGCGCTTGACGAGCCGCGGTCGGCGGCATCGAGCCTGTCCAGGATACGGAGCGCAGCCTGGACATCGCCGGTCGCCGCCATAGCCCGAAAATGGTTTTCCGTGTCCCAAGCCGAGATCGCCTGCGCGCTCATTTCCTCAACGAGCTTGTTGACGCTCAAACCACGGCTTTGAGCAAGAGACTTGAGGCGATGCGCGGTATCGTCGGGCAGCCTGATCGTCAGGACGGTCATCGGATTTCCTCCAAAAACTGAGCTGGGGTCATTGCCCGGACACCGAGTTGCAGTTCGCCCCTTCGAAAGTCGCGGAGGTTGTGGGTTATGATCGCCGCGCCGCCGCCCGCCATGGCGAGTTCGATCAGGTGGTTGTCGCTTTCATCCGGAAGGTTTGGACGCCACCCAAAATAGATCGTAATCCACCGACCGTTCTTCGCCAAAGCGCTCAGGACCTGATTCCGCTCCGCCGCCGACATCTCGACGCCCCAGACCGGGCGCCGCATCAAGTCTCGATACTCCCACCAAAGTGCACTTCCAAACAATGGCTGTATCGAGCCCGTTAGTGCGGCGCGAATAACGGCTCTCGAAGCTCCACCTCGTGATCCAAGGCTAGCCACAAAGACGTTAGCGTCGATGACTGCCAGAACCATATGACAGCATATATGCTGTCACGCACTGGCTTGGCAAGCTGGATGTCTGAGCCCGAGCCTTGTTGCCGCCGCCATCGCGGCTGCTACACTGCGGGCGCAAGCGGTCCGGAGCCAGCCGAACGTGACGAAGCCATTGCGGGACGCCCCGCAATTCTACCTGACGTCGCCGACCACGTGCCCCTATCTGCCGGGTCGCGAGGAGCGAAAGGTCTTTACCCATCTCGTGGGCGGCCGCGCGCGCGACCTCAACGACGTGCTGAGCCAGGGCGGCTTCCGGCGCTCGCAGAGCATCGCCTACCGGCCGGCCTGCGAGACCTGCCGGGCCTGCGTCTCCGTGCGGGTCCGGGTCGCCGATTTCCGGCCCTCGCGCGGCTTCCGGAAGGTGATGTCGCATAACGGCGACCTGATCGGCGAGGTGCTGCCGCCGCAGCCGCGCTCCGAGCATTATTCCCTGTTTCGCGGCTATCTCGACGAGCGCCATCCCGAAGGCGGCATGGCGACGATGTCGGCGCTCGACTTCGCCATGATGATCGAGGACACCCATGTCGAGACGGCTCTGATCGAGTATCGCCGGCGCGGCCCCGATTCCGGCTTCACCGGCCGAGGCCAGGGCGACCTCTTCGCCATGGCGCTGACCGACACGCTGAACGACGGCCTCTCCATGGTCTATTCGGTGTTCGACCCCTCGCTGGAGGCGCGCTCGCTCGGCACCTTCATGGTGCTCGACCATATCGAGCGGGCGCGAAAGCTCGGCCTGCCCTATGTCTATCTCGGCTACTGGGTCGAGGGATCGCCCAAGATGGCCTACAAGGCGCGCTTCCTGCCGCAGGAGCGACTGAGCCCGCAGGGCTGGGAACGCGTCGGCTAAAACCCACGGCCTCTCCGTCATTGCTTCGTCGCCGCGCTCCTCGCAATGACGGCCGGCGTCGAACGCTCTTGTTCGTCGCTGCGCCCGCGCCCATGCTCTGGGGAACGGCCGAAGACAGGCCTGCACGGAGGATCCATGAGCGACGAACTGACCCGGCGCCTTTCGCGCTGCTACACCGGCATCGTCCACGACGTGATGCGGGCGATGGGCCTCTCGGATTTCACCCTGCCGCCCGAGCTGCGACCGCTGCTGCCGGGCGAGAAGCTCGCGGGGCCGGCCTTCACCGTCGAGGGCAAGACCGGCGCGTTCGACGCGCACGAGACGCTGCTCGGCTGGACCGGCCTGCTGTCCGCCGCCAGGCCCGGCCATGTCTGGGTCTGCCAGCCCAACACCGAGGAGGTCGCGCTGATGGGCGAGCTCTCGGCCGAGACGCTGAAGAACAAGGGCGTGCGCGGCTGCGTCATCGACGGGCTGTCGCGCGATACCGAGTTCATGATCGAGATGGGCTTTCAGGCCTTCTTCAAGGCCTATACGCCGCGCGACATCGTCGGATTCTGGCTGCCGAAGGCCGTCGACGAGCCGGTCAAGATCGGCGAGGTCTGGATCCGGCCGGGCGACTACATTCTGGGCGACCGCGACGGCATCGTGCGCATTCCCGTCGAGGTGATCGAGGAGGTTCTGGAGAAGGCCGAGGTCGCGATCGGCGCCGAGAACAAGGTGCGCGGCGCGATCCTGTCGGGCATGGACCCCAAGGAAGCCTATCTGCAGTACGGCAAGTTCTGATGGCCGCGCCCGATGCCCGGCTGATCCTGCTCGATCCGCGCGACACCGTCTTCGTCGCGCGCGCGCGGCTGAAGGCGGGCGAGTCGATCGAGACCGGGAGCGGCGCCGCCGTGATCGACAGCGACATCCCGCTCGCCCACAAGGTCGCGCGCCGCGCCATCGCTCCGGGCGAAAAAATCCTGAAATACGGCGCGTCGATCGGCGTCGCGACGCAGGCCATCGCGGCCGGCAGCCATGTCCATGTCCACAACATCAGGAGCGACTACACGCCGACCTATCATCTCGAGGACGAGCGGCAGGGAGCCTCGCCATGACGATGCGCGGCTATCTCAGGTCCGACGGGCGCAAGGGCATCCGCAACGTCGTCGCGGTCGTCTATCTCGTCGAATGCGCCCATCACGTCGCCCGCGAGATCGCCCTGCCCTGGCGCGAGGACGGCGTCCACGTCATCGGTTTTCCCGGCTGTTATCCCAACGACTACGCCGAGACGATGATGGAGCGGCTCTGCACCCATCCCAATGTAGGGGCGGTGCTGCTGGTCTCGCTCGGCTGCGAGAGCTTCAACAAATACGCGCTGGAGCGGACCGTCGCGGCCTCCGGCCGGCCGGTGAGGACGCTCATCATCCAGGGCGCAGGCGGCACGCGCGCCTCGATCGCCGAAGGCCGGCGCTGGATCGAGGAACAGCGCATCGACCTCGACACGCAGGAGCCCGTCCCGATGGCGGTGTCGGATCTGATCGTCGGCACGGTCTGCGGCGGTTCGGACGGGACCTCGGGCATCACCGGAAACCCGGCGGCGGGGCGCGCCTTCGACCGGCTGATCGCGGAAGGGGCGGCCTGCATCTTCGAGGAGACCGGCGAGCTGATCGGCTGCGAGCACATCATGGCGGCGCGAGCGGTCACGCCGGAGCTCGGCGTGATCCTGGAGCAGGCGGTGGCCAAGGCCGCGCGCTACTACGCGACGCTGGGTTACGGCTCCTTCGCCGCCGGCAATGCCGAGGGCGGCCTGTCGACCATCGAGGAGAAGTCGATGGGCGCCTACGCCAAGTCGGGCGCCTCGCCGATCTCGGGCCTGCTCAAGCCGGGCGACGCGCCGCCACGCCGGGGCCTGTATCTCCTCGACGTGGTGCCGGACGGCGAGGTCCGCTTCGGCTTTCCCAACATCAACGACAATGCCGAGATCGCCGAGCTGATCGCCTGCGGGGCGCATTGCGTTCTGTTCGTCACGGGCCGCGGCTCGGTCGTCGGCTCGGCGATCTCGCCGGTCGTCAAGATCTGCGCCAATCCGGAAACCTACCGCCGCATGGCCGACGACATGGACGTCGATGCCGGGCGCATACTGGAAGGCCGTGCCGGCCTCGACGAGGTCGGGATCGAAATCCGCGATCTCGTCGTCTCGCTGGCGCAGGGCGGGAAGACGAAATCGGAAGAGCTCGGCCATCAGGAGTTCATCCTGACCTACAAGAGCTTCGAGCCGCTCGGGCCCGCCTGCCTCCCGACATGAGTTGTGCAATTTTTAGTTGTAAATATTCATCGTAACAACTGACGATAACGTTGGTCGCGATAGAAAAGATCGCGCCAGCAGAATTCCGCGTTGTCCGCGTCGAATTCTTTCGATGACTTAAGACTGCGGCAATCGATTCGGGGACATGGTTGGCGGGTTGCGCCTGACCGGGGAATAGCCATGCTGCGGACGTTGACACGGATGCCGGCCGACATGTCGTCGGAGTCGCGCCGCGAGTTGCTGAACGCCGTCACCAACCTGTTCCTGCTCGACGACGAACCGAGCGATCTGGCCAAGGCGCATTACGGCGAGATCGCGACGCAGTCGCTGCCCCATCTCGCCGGTGAAGACCGCCGGGACTATGCCGGTCGCGTCGCGGCCACGGCCACGCTGCCCCACGCCGTCGCGACGACGCTGGCCGGCGACGCCGACGCCGATGTCGCCCGTCTCGTCCTGAAGCTGTCGCCGGTGCTGAGCGACACAGACCTCGCCGCGATCGCGGTCACGCAGTCGCAGCGCCATCTCGTCGCCATCGCCGAGCGCGCCAGGCTGTCCGAGGGCCTGACCGACATCCTTGTCGAGCGCGGCGACCGCGACGTGCTCCATACGGTCAGCGCCAATGAGGGCGCCGTCTTCTCGGACAACGGCTTCGACCGGCTGCTCCAGCGCGGCGGCGACGACGCCGGGATCACCGGCGCGCTGCAGCGGCGCTCCGATCTGTCGCCGCATCGGGCCCAGCGCGTCCTGCGCATCGTCGAGCAGTTGTCCGGCTCCGAGGCCGATACCGACCAGTCGCAGTCGCTGGCCCGCCAGGCCCGCCAGCAGCGTCTCGAAGTCAAGCTGCTGCTCGCCGATCTCACGGCGAAGACGCGCCAGCTCGACGATGTGCTGATCATGCTGGCCGACGAGGACCGCGCCTATCATGTCGCGCAGGTGCTGGCGCAAGTCGGCGCCATCGGCACCGAACAGGCATTGCGCGTGCTGATGCAGCGCGACGTCAGCGGCATCGCCGTGATCTGCCGCTCGCTCGACGTCGACGCCACCGCGTTCCGCGCGCTGCTCGACCTGCGCGGCCGGCGGCTGTTCTTCTCCTCGCAGGACCTCGACGACGCGCTGCGCGACTACAAGAAGCTCGACGCCGCCACCGCCGACCGGACGCTGCGCTTCCTCAAGCTCAAGACGAAGCTGAGCTGAAGCCTTAAGCCGCGCCACAAATCCGCGACAATCGAACGAGCTTCTGCTAGCCTGAGCGTGGCGACGGCGACGGCGAGGACGGATACGACGTGAGAGTTTCGGTTTCCCTCGGCGCGTTGTGCGCCCTGCTGCTCGGCGGCACGGCCGCCGAGGCGCAGGCCTTCCTGCCGATGACCGGGTTCGCCACCGTGCCATCCTTCGCCTGGTCGGAGCCGACGCTCGCGCCCGGCGGCGTGAAGTGGGACGGGTCATACGCCCGCATCTCGACGGGATTCCAGGTCAGCACCTCGAAGCGCATGGGAACCTATGCCGGGCCGACGATCGGGCTGGAGGCCGGCAAGATGTGGCGTGACGGCAATTTCATCTACGGCATCGCCGGCGCGGTCGACTACATGCCGGCGATCGGCGGCTACGGCACGCCGGGCTTCAACAGCATCGCCTATACGCGCGACTTCGCCGGTGCGTTCCAGATCAAGACCGGCGTGCTCGTGACCCCTGAGGTCCTGCTCTATACGAAGGTCGGCGCCAGCGCCGTCAACGAGAGCCTGCGTTTCGGCGCGACCTCGTTCTCCGGTCCCTTCTCGCGCAGCGAGATCGCCGTCAGGCCCGAGGCGCGGGCCGGCGTCGAATGGGCCGTCACCGACAAGCTGACGCTGGGGCTGGAAGTCGGTGTGGTCGGCGCGCCGATCAGGTAAAAGATCGATTCAAGGCGTTTCGGGATTGATTCCACGACTGGCTTTAACCGACTGAAAACCCCGAATTTTCGCCGGCCGCCCCGCGGCTCGTCCGCTCGGTCCCATTGCAAGCCGGCTACGCGACCGTCGTTGCCAAGGCGCTGGCCGCGCCGCATCATGCCTGGCGGGACCCAGCCCGGCGTACAGAAATATGGCCGTGACGCCGGCGGCCGGCGCCTACCCTCCGAACTTGTTGTTCTTCGGAAAGCCCTTCGGCGGCAGGCGTCCGGCCTCGCCGCGATGGCCGAGCCAGTCGATCAGCTCGCCCCGCGCCACCGTCCAGGTCCGGCCGGAGGTGTCGCGCCAGGTCAGGCCCTCGCTCAGCGTGAAGACCTTCGCGTCGGACAACCCGCCGTCCTTGTAGCGCTGCAGCCGCACGCCCTTGCCGCGCGCCATCTCCTGAACCTCCGATAGCGGGAAGCAGACGAGCTTGCGGTTCTCGCCGATGACCGCGACGTGGTCGCCCTCGGCCGGCACGGCCAGCAGCGCCTCGACCGGCATCTCGACATTGAGCACCTGCCGGCCCTTGCGGGTGTTGGCGACGATGTCGTCGGTCGGGGCGACGAAGCCGCGCCCGTCCGTCGTCACCATCAGCAGCTTGAGACCCGGGCGGTAGGGGAAGGCCGAGACGACGCCGGCATGCTCCTCCAGCTCGATCATCAGCCGGATCGGATCGCCGAAGCCGCGCCCGCCCGGCAGCTTGGCGGCATCGAGCGTGAAGACCTTGCCGTTCGAGGCCAGCACCAGGATCTTGGCAGTCGTCTCGGTGAAGAAGGAGATCCTCAGCCCGTCATCGCCCTTGAAGGCCAGCGTCGAGAGATCCTGGACATGGCCCTTCAGGGCCCTGATCCAGCCTTTCTTCGTGATCATCACCGTCACCGGCTCGCGCTCGACCATGGCCTGGGTCAGGTCGATGTCGGCGGTGTCGGGCATGTCGGCGAAGGTGGTTCTGCGCTTGCCGATCGCGGTCTCGGGACCGAAGAGCTTCTTCACCTCGCGGATGTCGTGGGCGATCAGCTTCCACTGCGTCGAGTCGGAGCCAAGCAGGGTCTCGATCTGGCCCTTCTCGAGCGTGAGCTCGTCGAACTCGGTCTTGAGCGCCATCTCCTCCAGCTTGCGCAGCGCGCGCAGGCGGGTGTCGAGGATCGCGTTGGCCTGCACCTCCGACAGCTCGAAATAGCGCATCAGCTCGACCTTGGGCTCGTCCTCCTCGCGGATGATCCTGATCACCCGGTCGAGGTCGAGATAGACGATCAGCAGGCCGCGCAGAATTTCGAGCCGCTTCTCGATCTGGCCCAGGCGATAGCGCGAGCGGCGCAGCAGCACCTCGCGGCGGTGGTCGAGCCAGGCGCGGAGCGCCTCGTTCAGGCCGAGCACGCGCGGCACGAGCCCGCCGGTCAGCACGTTCATGTTCATCGAGATGCGGGCTTCCAGCTCCGTCAGCCGGAAGAGCTGCTCCATCATCAGACCGGCGTCGACCGTGCGGGCGCGCGGCTCGATGACGATGCGGATGTCCTCGGCGGATTCGTCGCGGATGTCGGCGACCAGCGGCAGCTTCTTGTCGTTGAAGAGCTCGGCCAGCTTCTCGATCATCCGACCCTTCTGGACCATGTAGGGAATCTCGGTGACGACCGCGAGCCAGGCGCCGCGGCCCTGGTCCTCGACGCTCCAGCGCGCCCGGGTGCGGAAGGCGCCGCGGCCGGTGCGATAGGTCTCGACCATCGAGGCGCGGCTCTCGACGATGACGCCGCCGGTCGGAAAATCCGGGCCGGGCACGAAGGTCATCAGCTGTTCGGAGGTCGCCTGCGGGTGCTGGATCAGGTAGAGCGCCGCGTCGCAGAGCTCGGCGGCGTTGTGCGGCGGGATCGAGGTCGCCATGCCGACCGCGATGCCCTGCGAGCCGTTGGCGAGCAGGTTCGGGAAGGCTGCCGGGAGCACGAGCGGCTCCTCGTCCTCGCCATTGTAGGTCTCGCGGAAATCGACCGCATCCTCCTCGATGCCGTCGAGCAGGAGGCGCGCGACCTCGGTCATGCGCGCTTCGGTGTAGCGGTAGGCGGCGGCGTTGTCGCCGTCGATGTTGCCGAAATTGCCCTGCCCGTCGACGAGCGGGTAGCGCTGGGCGAAATCCTGCGCGAGGCGCACCAGCGCGTCGTAGACCGACTGGTCGCCATGGGGATGGAACTTGCCGATCACGTCGCCGACGATGCGGGCGCATTTCTTGTGGACCTGGCCGGGATCGAGCCGGAGCAGCCGCATCGCATGCAGGATGCGGCGATGGACGGGTTTCAGGCCGTCTCGCGCGTCCGGCAGGGCGCGGTGCATGATGGTGGAGAGCGCATAGGCGAGATAGCGCTCCTCCAGCGCGGTCTTCAGATCGATGCGCTCGGATTCGTCCTCCGGCGGCGGCTCGACGGGCTTGCCCATGTCCTGGTCCTACAATTTCCGGCATCCCATCGTCCTCATCCTGAGGAGCGGACGCAGTCCGCGTCTCGAAGGATGCTCCAGAGCGCGCTGGATGATCCTTCGAGACGAAGCCTGCGGCTTCTCCCAAGGATGAGGGCTGAGATGTTGCGTCCGAATCACTTGGCACGACCATGCCGAGCCGACGCAAGCACAGCCAAGCCGACGGCGCTTGAAACCACCAAAAATCAGTGGATTTTGGCCGCCAGCTCGATCAGCCGCCCCCGCTCCGCCGGCTCCCGCAATCCGCGCGGCTCCCAGAGATGCCGACGCAGGAAATGACCGGTGAGTCCGAAGCCCGCCGCGATGTCGGCGCAGGAGGGCGCGCGCCCGCCCTGCCCTTCGGCGAGGAAGGCCGGCAGCGCCAGCAGGCGGTCGAGATAGGGCGTCGCCGCCGCGCGGCTGACGGCCTTGCCGGATTTCGGCGAGACATGGCTGAGATCGTCCATGCTTCCGGTGACGGCGCAGCGCGCGAGATCGAGCCCGAAGCCGAGCTCGGTCAGCATCGCGATCTCGAAACGCACGACCAGCGCCGGCGCGAGAGCGGGCTCGTGCAGATGCTCGACGAGGACGACGAGCGCCTCGTGCAGGCCGGGATGCGGGTCGCGCTCCGGCAGCAGCCGCAGCAGCGCCGAGACCGTCGCCAGCCCGTAGAGCGCGACCGGGACCTCGATCAGCCGGGCGGCATGCGAGGTCAGGAGCTCGACCCTGTACTCGCCGAGATGCTCGTCGAGCCGCGCGCGCCAGGTCAGGGAGACCGCGTTGCCGGGCTGCAGCGTCGGCTGCCGCTTCGACGAGCGCCCGCCGCGGACGAGGCCGAGATGGCGGCCGTGATGGCGCGTCATCACCTCCAGGATCACCGACGCCTCGCCATGCTGGCGCTGCCCGATGATCGTGCCCTCGTCGGTCCATTCCATGATGGTTAACCGACCACCCGCTCCACCCGGCTGATCACCCGCTTCTGGCGCAGTTCGCTGATGATCGCGCTGAGATGCTTCAGGTCCCAGACCGTCAGGTCGATCGTGACGTCGGTGAAGTCCGGGGTGGGGCGCACCATCGCGACCGCGTCGATGTTGCCGTCATGCTCGGCGATGGTGGTGGTGATCTGGGCGAGCGAGCCCGGCTCGTTGATCGATTTGAGCGCGACCCGGGCCGGGAAGCGCTGCGGAACCTTGTCGTCGAGATCCCAGCGCACGTCGAGCCAGCGATCGGGCTCGTTGTCGAAGGCGGCGAGCGCGGTCGACTGGATCGGGTAGATGGTGACGCCCTCGCCCGGGGTCATGATGCCGACGATGCGGTCGCCCGGCACCGCGCCGCCCTCGGGGGCGAAGCGCACCGGCAGGTCGCCGCCGAGGCCCCTGATGGGAATGGCCTCGGTTTCCGGCGCCTCGCCGGGCAGCTTGAACTTGAGGTTGTCGCCCTTGCGCAGCTCGAACCAGCCCTTGCCGTTGCCGGCGGTCACGCCGGCCTTGGGCTCCGCGGAAGCGCGCTTCTCCGGCTCCAGATCGGGATAGACCGCCTTGACCACGTCGCCGGAATACATCTCGCCGCGGCCGACAGCGGCCAGCACGTCGTCGACCGCCGTGCGGGCGAGCCGTTTCAGCGCTCCCTTGAGCTTGTCGTCGGAGAAGACGCGCTCGGCGCGGCTGAAGGCCCGCTCCAGGATCTGGCGGCCGAGACCCGCATACTGGCGGCGCACGGCGGCGCGCGTGGCGCGGCGGATGGCGGCGCGGGCCTTGCCGGTGACGACGAGCGATTCCCAGGCGGCCGGCGGAGCCTGACCATCGGCGCGCGTGATCTCGACCTCGTCGCCGTTCTGGAGTTCGGTCAGGAGCGGCGCGATCCGGCCGTTGATCTTGGCGCCGACGGCGCTGTTGCCGACATTGGTGTGGATCGCATAGGCGAAGTCGATCGGCGTCGCGCCGCGCGGCAGGGCGATGAGCCGGCCCTTCGGCGTGAAGCAGAAGACCTGGTCGTGGAAGAGTTCGAGCTTGGTATGCTCGAGGAACTCTTCCGGACTGTCGCCCTCGGCCAACAGGTCGACCGTGCGCCTGAGCCATTGGTAGGCCCGGCTTTCGTCGGCGTATTGGGCGAGGTCGGTGGTGCGGCCGTCCTTGTAATGGGCATGCGCCGCGATGCCGTATTCGGCGATGCGGTCCATCGTGTCGGTGCGGATCTGCAGTTCGACGCGGCTGTGGCCGGGCCCGACCACGGTGGTATGGATCGAGCGGTAGTCGTTCTGCTTGGGCGTCGAGATGTAGTCCTTGTAGCGGCCGGGCACCATCGGCCAGGTCATGTGCACGATGCCGAGCACGCGATAGCAATCCTCCGGCGCGTCGACGAGCACGCGGAAGCCGAAGATGTCGGAGAGCTGCTCGAAGGAGACCGATTTGCGCTCCATCTTCTTCCAGATCGAATAGGGCCGCTTGCGCCTGCCCGAGACCTCGGCCTGGATGCCGCGCGCGGCGAGCTTGTCCTTCAGGTCGCGCTCGATCTCGCCGATGACCTTGCCCTCGCGCTCGGTCACCTCCTCCAGCCGCTTCGTCACGGTGGCGTGGGCCTCGGGCTTGATGTGGCGGAAGGCCAGCTCCTCCAGCTCCTCGCGCAATTCCTGCATGCCCATCCGGCCTGCGAGCGGGGCGTAGATCTCGGCCGTCTCCTCGGCGACGCGCAGGCGCTTCTCGGGCGCGACGAAGTGCAGCGTGCGCATGTTGTGCAGCCGGTCGGCGAGCTTGACCAGCAGCACGCGGACATCGTCGACGATGGCGAGCAGGAGCTTGCGGAAATTCTCGCCCTGCGCCGCCTTCTTGGAGACGAGATCGAGCTTCTTGATCTTGGTCAGCCCGTCCACCAGCCGGCGGATGTCGGGGCCGAACATGCTCTCGATCTCCTCGAGCGTCGCCTCCGTATCCTCGACGGTGTCGTGCAGGACCGCGGCGACGATCGTCGCGTCGTCGAGCTTGAGATCGGTCAGCAACGCCGCGACCTCGAGCGGATGCGCGAAGAACGGGTCGCCGGAGGCGCGCTTCTGCGTGCCATGCGCCCGCATGGCGTAGACATAGGCCCGGTTGAGCAGGTCTTCGTCGGTATTGGGGTTATAGCTCCTGACCCTGTCAACGAGCTCGTATTGCCGCATCATGCGCATGCGGACCTTCTCACCTGCCTTGCCGATTCCACGCCGCTTTTCCTCCGACGGACCAATATCGGCGCGGGGGGCGAAAGCGGCAAGGCGAATTCCCGGATGGCAGGCATGAAAAAGCCCGGCAGGGCCGGGCTTTAGCAAATGCCGTGAACGATCCGATCCGATCGCGACGCCCGGCCCGATCAATCCTCGTCGTCGGCGCTCTCGGTCGGCGGCACGAGGCCGTCGAGGCCGCGCAGCAGGTCGTCCTCGCTCATGCGGTCGAACTGGATCTCGGAATCGGGCGTGGCGCTCGGAGCCGTGAGCAGCGGCACGGTCTCGGCCTCCGGCTCGTCGACCTCGACATGCTTCTGCAGCGAGTGGATCAGGTCTTCCTTCAGATCATCGGGCTTCAGCTTCTCGTCGGCGATCTCGCGCAGGGCGACGACAGGGTTCTTGTCGTTGTCGCGGGCGACCAGGATCGGCGAGCCCGACTGGATCATGCGGGCGCGATGGCTCGCGAGCAGCACGAGCTCGAAGCGGTTGTCGATCTTGTCGATGCAGTCTTCAACGGTGACGCGAGCCATGGGGCGGCTCCTTCCGGTCTCGGCGATGCAGGGGAAAATGAGTTGGTCCGGGCCTTACAGGCAAAGCCCCCGCGATGCAAGATTTCGCTCGCGCGGGATTTCCCCGACGGCCGGCCAGCCGCCGTCTCCGCTCAGCCGACGCCGCGCATGCGCCGGATCATCTCCTCCAGCGGCGGCTCGCCCCTTGCCGGCAACCCGCCATTGGCAAGCGCCATGGCCGGCAGCTCATGCGGCTGGAGATCGCAGAAGCGCATCCGCATCGTCGTCGCAACGCCCTCCCCGAAGGCGATCGCCTCGCGATTGCCGATCGAGGACAGGAAAGCGATCGTGCTCGCCGAGGCGTCGGCGATGGCCGAGCGGATGATCTGCTGGTCGCGCTCATTGGCGAGGCGCATCGCGAAAATGGTTGAGCATTGCGACAGGATGGTCGCATCGAGCTCGCCCGGCCGCTGCGTCACCACGCCGAGATAGCAGCCGTATTTGCGGCCTTCCTTGGCGATGCGCGCGATCGCCTGGCGGGTCGGGGCGAAGCCGAGCGCGGGGTCGGAGGGGACGTAGCGATGCGCCTCCTCGCAGAGCAGCAGGATCTCGTAGCCGCCCTGGCTCGCCAGGGCGAGGTCGAAGGCGATGCGCGCGAGCACCGAGGCCACAGCGTTGACGACCTCGGAGGGCAGGCCCGCGAGCTGGAACACGCTGATCGGCCGGCCGTGATGCGGCAGGCGGAAGATCTGCCCGACGACCGAGGCCATGCTTTCGATCATGTTCGCGCGGGCGAACATGAAATGGTAGCGCGGGTCGCCATAGAGCGTCTCGAGCCGCACCTTGAGCGAACGCAGCACCGCGCGCGGATAGCGGATCTCGTGAAGGCCGATCAGTTCGTCGAGAACCGCGAGCGCGTCCTTCATCCGGTAGGGCGTCGGCGCGTCGGCGGAGCCGGCGACAAGATCGCTTCCCGGACGCGGCGCGCTCGTATCGAGCGGACGCTTCAGCAACGAAGAGCCGAGATCGCGCGAGAGGTCAGGACTCGCGACAGCGCGATACCGCTCGCGCGCCGCGGCGACGACCTCGCGCAGGATATCCGCCTCGTTGTCCAGCGGCGGGCGTCCGCGAAAGACCGCGTCGGCGAACTCGTCGATCCGGAACATCCAGAACGGCAGATCGAGGCTGTCCGCCTCGATCGTCACCGACTTGTCGGGGAAGGCATGCGCATACTCGTTGTGCGGATCGAGGATCAGCACGCGCAGCCTCGGCTTGCTCGCGATGGCGCGGCGCAGCAGCAGCGCGACCGCGCTCGATTTACCGACGCCGGTCGTACCCAGGATGGCGAAATGCCGCGCCAGCATGTCCTCGATGCAGACTGTGGCGGCAATGCCTGAATCCTGGGTCAGGCTGCCGATCGCGACGCCAGCACGGCCGCCGAGATCATGCACCAGAGAGAGGTCGCCGGCGCGGATGCGATGGGCGATCGCGCCGATCGGCGGATAGGTCGAGATGCCTGACTGGAAGCGCCTCGCAACGCCTTCGGTTTCGATCACCTCGCCGAGCAATTCGACATCGATATGGATGGTATTGTCGGCGGTTTCGTCCCAGGCGCTCCTGGCGGCGCGGATCTGGTAGACGAGGCAGACGATGCGGCTGGAGCCGAGATTGATCGAGATCATCTTGCCGATCGTCCAGGAATCGGGACCGAGCCGGCTCGCGCCCGAGATCGACGAGGCGATGGTCGCACGCGAACCGTCGCAGGAAATCACGCGCCCGAGCGCGCGCTCCGGAACCTGGCTCGCATCGCGGCGGTCCTGTGCGATGTTGTGCTCGAAAATGTCCGATTTCACTGCAAGCTGCACGTTTCCGACCCGCTTTCGCCGTCTGTCCCCGACATGACGCTAGCTTCGGGGCGTTTACGATTGCCTTCCGTGGCATGGCGCAGCGAGCGCTGCTTGGCGGCGCGGTTACCAAAGTGCGAATAAAACCTTGCGACGATCATCGAAACCATCACGAAACGTGGCGGCGTCGATCACACACCATGCCTTGAGCGGGCTTGTGCCAGGGTCTATGCACGAGACCGACGACGGGGGCACGGACGGCGATGGATCGGTTGCGGCTGGGAGTGAACATCGACCATGTCGCGACGGTGCGGAACGCGCGCGGCGGCGCCCTGCCCGATCCGGTGCGGGCGGCGCATCTGGCCATCGCGGCCGGCGCCGACGGCATCACCGCGCATCTGCGCGAGGACCGGCGCCATATCCGCGACGCGGACATGGAGCGGCTGGCGGCCGAACTGGCGAAACCGCTCAATTTCGAGATGGCCGCGACCGACGAGATGGTTGCGCTGGCGGAACGTCTCAGGCCTCACGCCGCCTGCCTCGTGCCGGAGAAGCGCGAGGAGCGCACGACCGAAGGCGGGCTCGACGTCGTCGGTCAGCAGGCGGCGCTGACGCCGCGGATCGCGCGGCTGAAGGCGTCGGGCTGCCGCGTCTCGCTCTTCATCGAGGCCGACGAGGCGCCGATCGCGATGGCGGCCAGGCTCGGCGCGCCGGTGGTCGAACTCCATACCGGAACGTGGTGCCATGCCGTGGCCGACGGGCGCCGCGACGAGGCGGCGGCCGAGTTCGCGCGGCTGGCGCGGGGCGCGGCTTTCGGGGCCTCGCTCGGGCTCGAGGTCCATGCCGGGCACGGGCTCGACTACGACACGGGCCGCGCGCTCGCGGCAGTGCCTGAGTTCGTCGAGTTCAATATCGGGCATTTCCTCGTCGGCGAGGCGATCTTCGTCGGGTTCGAGGCGGCGATCGCGCGGATGCGCGCCGCGATGGACGACGGGCGTGCGACCGCTTAAGTCAGCGGCATGATCCTCGGCATCGGCTCCGACCTCTGCGACATCCGACGCATCGAAAAGTCGCTGGCGCGTTTCGGCGAGCGCTTCACGGAGCGCATCTTCACCGCCGGCGAGCGCGCGAAATCCGACCGGCGCGCGACCCGGGCGGAATCCTATGCGCGGCGCTTCGCCGCCAAGGAGGCCTGCTCCAAGGCGCTCGGCACCGGCCTGCGCGCCGGCGTGTTCTGGCGCGACATGGAGGTCGTCAACCTGCCGGGCGGGCGGCCGACCTTGCGTCTCACCGGGGGCGCGGCCGAGCGCCTCAAGGCCATGACGCCGGAGGGCTTCGAGTCGATCGTCCACGTCACAATGACCGACGAGCCGCCGATGGCGCAGGCGTTCGTGGTGATCGAGGCGCGGGCAAAACTCCGCTGATTTCAGGAACGGATGGCGGCGACAGCCGCTCTCGCCTCGCGCCACCGCCCGGATCGGGCGCCGCCGCGCCGTTGTCGCCCGCGCAATAGTCGGCTAGACCGCCCGCTGACAGCCTGGACAGGAGCGCCCGCGTGGCCAACGACGCCGAGATCAAGAGCAAGACGGCAAAGGACGAAGGCGGCGTTCTCGAGACGATCAAGGTCGTCGTCCAGGCCCTGCTGATCGCGCTCGTCATCCGGACGTTGCTGTTCCAGCCCTTCAACATCCCGTCCGGCTCGCTGATCCCGACGCTGCTGATCGGCGACTACCTGTTCGTCTCGAAATATACCTACGGCTATTCCAAGCATTCCGTCCCGTTCAGCCCGCCGCTGTTCTCCGGCCGGATCTGGGCGGCGGAGCCCAAGCGCGGCGACATCGCCGTCTTCAAGCTGCCGACCGACAACAGCACCGACTACATCAAGCGCGTCATCGGCCTGCCCGGCGACCGCATCCAGATGATCGACGGCATCCTTCACATCAACAATACGCCCGTGAAGCGCGAGCGCATCGCGGATTACGTCGCCCAGGACAGCTGGGGCCGCAGCCGCCCGGTGGCGCGCTATCGCGAGACGCTGCCGAACGGCGTCAGCCACGAAATCATCGAAAACGAGGGCGACACCGGCACCTTCGACAACACCGCCGTCTTCACCGTGCCCGCCGGCCATTTCTTCATGATGGGCGACAACCGCGACAACTCGCTCGATTCGCGCGATCGCAGCGTCGGCTACGTGCCGTTCGAGAACTTCGTCGGCCGGGCCGAGATCATCTTCTTCTCGATCGAGGACGGGGCCTCGGCCTGGCGCATCTGGGAATGGCCCTGGACCGTGCGCTGGGACCGCCTTTTCAGCGGAATCAAGTGAGCAAGACCGGCGACGGCGCGCGCAAGGCGCCCGATCTCGCGCGGCTGGAAGCGACGCTCGGCCATATCTTCGCCGATCGCGGCCTGCTCGTCACCGCGCTGACCCATATGAGCGCCGACAGCCCGCGCATCGAGAGCTATCAGCGGCTCGAATTCCTGGGCGACAGGGTGCTGGGGCTCAGCGTCGCCGACATGCTGTTTGCGCGCTATCCCCAGGCCGAGGAAGGCGACATGTCGCGCCGGCTCGCCGACCTCGTGCGCAAGGAGACCTGCGCCGAGGTCGCGCAAGGCTGGGATCTCGGCCAGTTCATGCGGCTCGGCGAGGGCGAGATCCTCGGCGGCGCGCGCAAGAACAAGGCGATCCTGGCCGACGCCTGCGAGGCGATCATCGGCGCGGTCTTCATCGACGGCGGCTATGGCGCGGCGCGCGCTCTGGTCGAGCGTGCCCTGGGCGAGCGGCTGCTCAAGCCGATGCGTCCTCTGCGCGACGCCAAGACGGCGCTGCAGGAATGGGCTCAAGGGCGGGGCTATCCGACCCCGACCTATAGCGAGCGCGGCCGTTCGGGCCCCGACCATGCGCCGGTCTTCCGGGTCGCGGCGCGGATCGCCGGACTGACCGACGCGGAGGCGCAGGGGCCCTCGAAACGGCTGGCCGAACAGGCGGCGGCGGAAGCCTTCCTGCGTCGCGAGGGCCTCTGGGCCGAGCAAGGGGAGAGCGATCATGGCTGAGCCCAAGGGTCAGACCCGCTGCGGCTTCGTGGCGCTGATCGGCGCGCCCAATGCCGGCAAGTCGACGCTGCTGAACCAGTTCGTCGGGGCGAAAGTCTCGATCGTGTCGCGCAAGGTGCAGACGACGCGCACGCAGGTGCGCGGCATCGCGCTGTCAGGCCCCGCGCAGGTGATCTTCGTCGACACGCCCGGCATCTTCGCGCCAAAGCGCCGGCTAGACCGCGCCATGGTGACGAGCGCCTGGGGCGGGGCGACGGACGCCGACCTGATCGGCGTTCTGGTCGATGTCGAGCGCTTCGCCCACGAGGAGAATATGCGCCTGCTGGAGAAGCTCGCCGAGCTGAAGCAGCCGAAATTCCTGATCCTCAACAAGATCGACACGGTGGCGAAGGAGAAGCTGCTCGAGATCGCCACCAGGGTGAACGAGCAGGGCCAGTTCGAGGCGACCTTCATGATCGCGGCGCTGACCGGCTATGGCTGCAAGGACATCATGAGCTGGCTGGAGACGCGTCTGCCGCTCGGCCCCTGGCTCTATCCGGAGGACCAGATCTCCGACGCGCCGCTGCGCTTCCTCGCCGCCGAGATCACGCGCGAGAAGATCTTCGAGCGGCTGCATGACGAACTGCCCTATCGCTCGACGGTCGAGACCGAGCAGTGGCAGCAGCGGCCGGACGGCTCGGTCCGGATCGAGCAGACGATCTATGTCGAGCGCGAGGGCCAGCGGAAGATCGTGCTCGGCGAAGGCGGCCAGACGATCAAGGCGATCGGCCAGAAGGCGCGCATCGAGATCTCCGACGCGGCCGAGGCCAAGGTGCATCTCTTCCTGTTCGTGAAGGTGCGCGAGAACTGGAGCGACGATCCCGAGCGCTACCGCGAGATGGGGCTGGAGTTTCCCAAAGGCTGAGCGGGCTCACCACCCCGCCCTGAACGCCGCCGCCAGCTCCCGCACGAGAGCGTTGCCGCGCGGCGTCGAGACGTTGCCGCGCAGAACGACGTCCGACTGCCCCAACGACGGCAGACCCCATTCGGAGGCGACATCGACCGCGCCCGGAGGCGCGATCCGCGTCGCCAGCGGCGAGACGCCGAGTCCGCCCTGCACGGCCGCCAGAACCGCCGCCATGCCGCCGCCGATGAAGGCCTCGCGCCAGGCGACGCCGGCCTCGCGCAATATGCCCAGACCGGACTGCCGGCGGCTCGAACCGCTCACGACTTGTCAGCGTGGCCCCTCTCCGGGTAGCTGTCACGGACAGAAACAATCCGACACCGAACAGAAGCATGCGGCGTCGGACGCTTCGCACGAGAGCCTGAGCGATGACCGGCCAGTCCGCCTCCCGCCGAACCGGGCGCGCCGTCCCGGCGGGCTGGCGGTCCGCCACGAAGACGACCGGCGCGCGCGCCGGGAGCGATCGGGGATGAGCCAGGTCGCGGGCAAAGGCGGTCTCGATCTGGCGCTTGCGGGTGAAGACCTCGCCACGGCGGTCGCGCCCGCGGCGGCCGGCCAGCGCAATGTCCGCCTGCAATATCTGCGGGCGTTCGCGGCGATCTCGGTCGTGCTCTACCACGGCTCGCATTATCTCAAGGCGCTGCGCGGCGACGGTCGCTTCCTCGAGGTCTTCGGCGGCTTCTTCGGCGGCTATGGCGTCGCGGTGTTTTTCGCGCTGTCGGGCTATCTGATGGCCGACCTGATCGCGCGCGACGAACCGGGACGCTTCCTGATGAGCCGGCTGGCGCGGATCTATCCGCCGCTCCTGCTTCTGACCGGGCTGTTCGCGCTCGTCTTCCTGCTCGCGGGCCAGCCGCGGGCGCTGAACGCGCTGTCGCTTTCGCTGGTGCCGGCGGGACCGCGCGGATACTTCCTCGCCGTCGAATGGACCCTGCTCTACGAGATGAGCTACTACGTCGCCCTGGCGGCGCTCGCCTTCATGGGTCTGGCGCGGCATGCGACGCTCTTCGTCCTCGGCTGGCTCGCACTGCTCGTCGTCTCATGGTTCTGGGGACCGGGCCGCGTCGACAATCTCCTGCCGGTGCTGAGCGAACTGCCGCTCAGCATGATCAACCTGCCCTTCCTGCTCGGCTTTCTCAGCGCCGGCGCGCATCGCCGGGGCTGGCTGCCGCCCGGTCTGGCCATCGCGGCCGGGCTCGTCGCGCTGCCGATCGCGCTGCTGCCGGACGCCTATCTGCGCCTGTTCGCCGGCCTCTCGGCGAGCCTGCTCGTCGCCGCCGCGATCCGCGCGCCGTCGCGGCCGGCATCGCATTGGCCGGGGCGGCTCGGCGCACGTTTCGGCGATGCGAGCTACGTGCTCTATCTCTGCCATGTCCCGGTGTTCCTGCTGGTCGAGATGGCGCTGCCGGACCGGCTGCCCCCGCCGCTGGTCTGGGTCGCGATGGTCGGGGCGGCGCTCGGCCTCTCGCTTCTCCTCGGCCCGGTCGACCTCGGCCTGCACCGTTGGCTGAAGCGCGCCATCGACATGGCGCCCCGCCGGCGCATCCGGGCCAGCGCTCTCGGCTTCATCGCGGCCTTCGTCGCGACCGGCGTATACGCTGAATGGGAGGTTCGCTCGGACCGTGCCGAGGAGGCGCGGGCGCGGCGCATCCTCGCCTCGCCCGCAACCGCGACCGCCGCCGCCGGCGTGCGGGCCGGGATCGATTCGGTCTCGCGTCTCGACGACAAGCGCTGGAACGTGCGCGGTTATGGCGTCGACCTCGACAAGCCGGAGCTGGCGACGCATATCGCGGTCCGGCAGAATGGCGAGCTCGTCGCCATCGACCGGATGCGGCGGATGCGCGTGGCCACCGCCAGGGAACTCGGCCGACCCGATCTCGAGTCGCGGCGCTTCGGCTTCGCGATCATCCTGCCCGCCGAATTCGACTGCGCGAAGGGCGCGCCAGACGCGGTCCTCGTCATCGAGGACGGCCGCACTGTCCCGCTCGCGCCCGGCCCCCTCGCCACGATCTGCCGCTAGTCCATCGACCTCCGCCCACAGCAGCCTCGCAAGGCGCGCTTGAAAAGCGGGCCCGAGAGTCGCAAAGACGCGGCGGGTTTCACTCAGCGATGGTTTCGACGATGACCGACGACGAGGTTCTGGCCGAGTTCCGCGACGCCGGCGCGCTGCTCGAAGGGCACTTCATCCTGTCCTCGGGCCGGCGCAGCCCGGTTTTTCTCCAGAAGATGTTCATCTTCCAGGATCCGGTCAGGACCGAGCGCGTCTGCAAGGCGCTGGCCGCCAAGATCGAGGCGGCCTTCGGCCCGATCGACTACGTCGTCTCGCCGGCGGTCGGCGGCATCGTGCCGGGCTACGAGACAGCGCGCCATCTGAAGGCCAAGGCGATCTTCGTCGAGCGCGAGGACGGCCGGTTCCGTCTGCGCCGCGGCTTCACGATCCCCAAGGGCGCCCGCGTCGTCATGGTCGAGGACATCGTCACCACCGGCCTGTCCTCGCGCGAGTGCCTGGCCTCGATCGCCGACGAGCCAGGCACGCTGCTCGGCGCGGCCTGCCTCGTCGACCGCTCGGCCGGCCGCGTCGACATCGGCGTCAGGTTGGTGTCGCTGATGAGCCTCGACGTGCCGGACTACGCGCCCGACGCCCTGCCGCCGGAGCTGGCGGCGATCCCGGCGATCAAGCCGGGAAGCCGTGGGCTTTCGGCCTGATCAAATCCGCGCGACCATGCCGGTCTTGCGGCGCAATGCCACGGGCAAACCTTGAGTTGGTGGCAAAAGCGCCGTCATTCGACATTGTTAAAACCGTCATCTTTTTCGATTCTGCGATTTCAACAGCCTATTTGAAGACGGAGTATTGCCATGGCGGCCGAACCGCGCATCGCGCTTTTCATCGACGGGGCCAATCTTTACGCCACCTCGAAGCAGCTCGGCTTCGACATGGATTATCGCCGGCTGCTGAAGGAGTTCCAGGGTCGCGGCAACCTTATTCGGGCGTTCTATTTCACCACGCTGATCGAGAGCGAGGAGTATTCCTCGATCCGGCCGCTGGTCGACTGGCTCGACTACAACGGCTACCGCGTCATCACCAAGGCGGCCAAGGAGTTCACCGACGCCACCGGACGGCGGCGGGTGAAGGGCAACATGGACATCGAGCTGGCGATCGAGATGCTCGAACTCGCCCCGCATCTCGACCAGATCTACCTGTTCTCGGGCGATGGCGACTTCCGCCCGCTGGTCGAGGCGGTGCAGCGCAAGGGCGTCAAGGTCTCGGTGGTCTCGACCATCACCACCAACCCGCCGATGGTCGCCGACGACCTGCGCCGGCAATGCGACGATTTCCTCGACCTCGCCCATCTGATGCAGAAGATCGGCCGCGACCCGGCCGAGCGCCATGCCCGAGCCGGCGCGGCCGGCGCTCCCGTGACGCCGGCCAATCCGGGGCTGGAGCGGCGCTACGGCATCCGCCAGGGCGACGAGCCCGTCGAGGGCTGACCGGCGCGACCAAAGCCCGGCTTGACCGAAAGGCCAGTCCGACCACTCTCTTCCTCCAGACTCGACTCGGGGGGGGAATCATCTTGCATCGCCGTCATGTGATCAGCGGACTCGCGCTCGGAGCCGCCGCGCTCGCCCGTCCTTCACTGGTATTCGGCCAGGCCGCGCCGGCGCCCGCCGCGCCGCCGCCCCCGCCGACCTTCACGCTGCCTTCGCTCGGCTATGCCTATGAGGCGCTGGAGCCTAACATCGACACCGCGACGATGCGGATCCACCATTCGGCGCATCACAACGCCTTCATCGGCAACCTCAACACGCTCGCCGGGCAATGGGACGGGCTGAAGACGACACCGATCGAGACGGTCCTGGCCGATCTCAACGCCGTTCCGGAGGCGCAGCGCGCCGCCGTGCGCAACAATCTCGGCGGCCACTGGAACCACTCGTTCTTCTGGGACCTGATGACGCCGGGCGGCGCGGTCCAGCCTTCGTCGGAGCTGAGGAGCGCGATCGAGGGCTCGCTCGGCTCGACCGTCGATCTCGTCACCAAGCTGAACGCGGCGGCGATGACCCGCTTCGGCTCGGGCTGGGCCTGGCTCGTCGTCGACAAGGACAAGAAGCTCGCCATCGTCGCGACGCCCTATCAGGACACGCCGCTCGAACTCGGCGCGCAGGCGGTGATCGGCGTCGATGTCTGGGAGCACGCCTACTACCTGAAGCACCAGAACCGCCGGGCTGACTATCTGGCCTCCTGGTGGAAGGTCGTGAACTGGGACAAGGCGAACGCGAACTTCAGGAAGGCGGTGGGTTAGCCGCCGCGCCCCTTCTTCCCTCGGGGAAGAAGAAAAAACCGTCACCCGCCCGTCTTCATGATCCTGGCCTTGTCGCGGTTCCAGTCGCGGGTCTTCTCGGTCTCGCGCTTGTCGTGCAGCTTCTTGCCGCGGCCGAGGCCGAGCTCGACCTTGGCGCGGCCCTTCTCGTTGAAATAGACCTTGAGCGGGATCACCGTATAGCCGTCGCGCTGGATCGCGCCCATCAGCTTGTTGATCTGGCGACGGTGCAGCAGCAGCTTTCGCGGTCGCTTGACGT
The DNA here is from genome assembly GCF_058807355.1 of Allobosea sp. GW821-FHT12C12. Taxonomy (NCBI): domain Bacteria; kingdom Pseudomonadati; phylum Pseudomonadota; class Alphaproteobacteria; order Hyphomicrobiales; family Alloboseaceae; genus Allobosea; species Allobosea sp. GW821-FHT12C12. The sequence goes on along the minus strand of NZ_JBXAQP010000005.1, from coordinate 169,809 downwards.
CGTGGTTGAAGCGGTTGGCCTCGAGATATTCCGGGATATGGGCGTTGAACAGGAAGAGCTCGGCCCCCATCGGCCCGGCATAGCTCTCGCCGATCGTCGCCTTGCCGCCGCGCAGCGACTTGATCTCGGTGCCCTGCAGGGCGATGCCGGCTTCGAGCGTCTCGGTGATCTCGTAATTGTAGCGGGCCTTCCGGTTGTCGGCGGCGAGCCTGTAGCGCTCGGGATCGGGCTTGCTCATGGCCTCTCGCCCAGCGCATGCGCCTTGACCAGCGAGGCCATCGCCTGCGATTCCGATTCAGGATCGGCGCTCAAGCCGTTGAGAAGGCTGTTCTTGTCGGCGTCCGGCCGGTTCTGGCCGAGCTTGAACTTGCCGGCGAGCGAGGCGATCGCGATCTCGATGCCGACGATGCCGCGCGACAGCGCGTCGATGAAGCTCTCGGGCGCGTCGGTGACGGCCCAGGGCTCTTCGCGCGGGCGCTCCTGCTGCGCGGTCAGCGCCTCGAGATGGGCATGCAGCCAGGCGCCGTCGTGGATCGCGCTCGCCCGCCCGCGCGCCTGGACGGTGACGTAGTTCCAGGTCGGAACGACCTTGCCGTGCTCCCGCTTGGAGGCGTACCAGGCCGGCGTGACATAGCGCTCGACGCCCTGGAAGATCACCAGCGTCTCGGCCCCGGCGGCGATCGCCCTCCATTGCGGGTTCGGGCGGGCGAGATGGGCGCGCAGGATGCCCTGCTCGCCTTCCTCGGCATGCAGCACGAAGGGCACGGGGTTGGCGATCAGGCCGCCCTCGCCCACCGTCACCAGCGTCGCGAGCGGATGGGCGCGCATCACCTCATGCAGGGCGGCGCGATCCTCGACCTTGAAATGGCTCGGCTCGTACATCGATGTCTCCCCGACGCCCGCCGGGGGACCGGACGAGCGACTGACCTCACTTAAGCATTCAAGAGCCCGGCGAACACCATCGCGTCGCGAATGACCTTGCCCGTCGGCGCGGTCACAGGCAGCAGCGGCAGGCGGATCTCCTCCTCGCAGCGGCCGAGCAGCGTCAGCCCGTGCTTGGCGCCGCAAAGCCCCGGCTCCTTGAAGATCGCGTCATGCAGCGGCGTCAGCCGGTCCTGCACCTTGAGCGCGCCGGCATAGTCGCCTTTGGCGACATGGCTCATGAGGTCGGCGCAAAGCCGGGGCGCGACATTGGCGACGACCGAGATGCAGCCATGGCCTCCGGCCGCCATATAGGCCAGCGCCGTCATGTCCTCGCCGGAGAGCTGGATGAAATCGGCGCCGAGCGCGTGGCGCTGCTGCGAGACGCGGGCGAGATTGGCGGTCGCGTCCTTCACGCCCGCGATGTTCTTGAGCTCGTAGAGCCTCGCCATGGTCTCGACCGACATGTCGACGACCGAGCGCGGCGGGATGTTGTAGATGATGATCGGGATATCGATCGCGTCGTTCACCGCCTTGAAGTGCCGGTACATGCCTTCTTGCGTCGGCTTGTTGTAGTAGGGCGTCACCACCAGCACCGCATCGGCGCCGGCCTTCTCGGCATGCTGGGCGAACTCGACCGCATGCGTCGTGTCGTTCGAGCCCGCGCCCGCGATCACCGGCACGCGGCCCCTGTTCTGGTCGATCACGATCTCGGTGACGCGCTTGTGCTCGTCATGGGAGAGCGTCGGGCTTTCGCCGGTGGTGCCGACCGGCACGAGGCCCCGGCTGCCGCTTTCGATCTGCCAGTCGACCAAGGCGCGCAGGGCGGGCTCGTCGATCTTGCCGCCCTTGAAAGGCGTCACCAGCGCGGGCATCGAGCCGGTGAAGGCGGTGAGCTTGGTCATGAGCGGCGGCCCCGGGCGCGGAATCTTGAAACGGGCGACAGACATAAACCTTTGGCCGTCCAAGGCAAAGCCGGCAATCCATCAAAATCCGCGGCCGCATGGTTAAGGATTCGTCAACGCGCATGCCGGACCATCGGGCTTTGCACCCTCCGTGGAGCCCGCCATGGTCCTGCCCGCCGCCAGGCTTATGGCCTGCATAGCCTTCGCGATGCCGCTCGCGGCAGGCGTCGCCATGGCCGGCGACGACGGCGAGCACCGCGCCCAGCAGCCCCGCCCCGACCTGATCGACGTCGAGACGACCGCCGCCCTTCCGGGCGACGGCCTGCGCATCGCCGACACGGTCGATCCCGAGCGCGTCAGGACCGCCGTCGCCGCCTATCGGCGCGGCGCGCTCAGCGAAGGCGACGTGATCGCGGCGACGGTGGAGGACCGCGCCATCCGCGCCCTTCTCGAATGGGTCGCCATCCGCGCCGGCGCGACCACGATCCCCTTCGCAAGGCTGAACGCCTTCCTGCAGAGCTACCCGAACTATCCGGCCACGGCGCTGTTTCGCCGCCGCGCCGAGGAGGCGCTGATCGCAGAGAAGAAGGGCACGGCGGCGATCCGCGCCTTCTTCCATGGCCAGCGCCCGGTCAGCCCGGCCGGCCGCGTCGCGCTGGCGCGCGCGCTGAAGGCGGATGGCGAGAGCGCGGAAGCGAATGCGCTGGTCCAGCAGGTCTGGCGGCAGGATCATCTCGGCGAGGCGCTGGAAAAACTCGTGCTGGCCGAATTCGGCGACGCGCTGACGAGCGCCGACCATCGTCTGCGGGCCGAGCGCTACATCTTCAAGGGCAATTCCGGTCCGGCCTTGCGCAACGCGGCCCGCGTCTCGGCCGATTATCTCGTGCTCGCAAAGGCGCGGATCGCCAGCGGCCTGGCCAAGCGCCCGATCGCGCCGTCCCTGATCGCGGCCGTGCCGGCCTCGATGAAGAGCGATATCTCCTATGCCTTCCTGCTGGCGCAGCAGGCGCGGCGGCAGGACAAGCCGGTCGAGGCCGCGAAGGCGATGGCGACCGTGCCGCGCGATCCGGCCCTGCTCGGCGATGGCGACGAGTGGTGGACCGAACGGCGCCTGATCGCGCGCAAGCTGCTCGACATCGGCGAAACCGCACAGGCCTATCAGGTCGTGGCCGGTCACGGCGCGGAGGGATCGGCCGCGAAGATCGACGCCGAGTGGCATGCCGGCTTCATCGCGCTGCGTTTCCGGCAGGACGCGGCTGCCGCGCTGACGCATTTCAACGAGGCGGCGCGCCATGCCGAGACGCCGGTTTCGGTCTCGCGGGCCGCCTATTGGCAGGGCCGCGCGCATGATGCGCTCGGGCAGGCCGACGAGGCCGAAGCGGCCTATGCCCGCGCCGCCGAGTATCCGATCGCCTATTACGGACAGCTCGCCCGCGCCCGGCTCGGCCTGCCGGACCTGCCCCTGCGGCGCGCGGCCTCGGCCTCGCTGGAGGCCCTGCCCGGATATCAGGGCGTGCGCATGCTCTACCGGATCGGCGCGCGCGACCTTGCCGCGACACTGCTCGGGGATCTGGCCCAACGGCTCCACACAACGCCGGCGCTGGAGGCGGTGGCGGCCATCGCGGCCAAGGAAGGCGACGCGCGCGGCCAGCTCGCGCTCGGCAAGCAGGCGCTGCAGCGGGGCTTTCCGCTCGACATGGCCGCGTTTCCGACCAATGGCGTGCCGGATTTTCCGGTGCTGGGCGACCCGATGGAGCGCGCCGTCGTGCATGCCGTCGCCCGGCAGGAAAGCGCCTTCGACCCGACCGCGATCTCCCCTGCCGGCGCGCGCGGGCTGATGCAGATGATGCCGGAGACGGCGCGCGAGACGGCGCGGCGCGCGAACCTTCCCTTCGACTGGCCCCGCCTGGGACAGGACGCCCGCTATTCGGCGCAGATGGGCGCGGCCCATCTCAACGACCTGCTCAAGGACTGGCGCGGGTCCTATGTCCTCACCTTCGCGGCCTACAACGCCGGCTCCGGCAATGTGAAGAAATGGATCGAGGCCTATGGCGATCCGCGCCGGCCGGAGATCGACGCGATCGACTGGATCGAGCGGATTCCGTTCTACGAGACCCGCAACTATGTGCAGCGGGTGATGGAGAACCTGCAGGTCTACCGCCAGCGGCTGAACCAGCGCACCGCCTTCCTGATCGACCACGACTTGAAGCGCGGCGGCAAGCGGGAGTAACTGTGCCGGCCCTCGCTCTGGAGAGCCCATGACACCCGAAACCGGCTTCACCTCGCTCTTCGTCACGGCCCGCGACGGGCTGAAGCTGCATGCGCGCGACTATGGCCCCCTCGCCTCGCACGCGATCCCGGTCGTCTGCCTGCCGGGGTTCGCCCGCACGGCCGCCGATTTCCATGAGCTGGCGCTGGCGTTGTCCACCGACGAGGCGAAGCCGCGCCGGGTGCTGGCGCTGGACTATCGCGGGCGGGGCCGCTCCGGCTTCGACAGGGACTGGCGCAATTACGACATCCGCGTCGAGCTCGACGATCTGATGCAGGTCCTGACGGCCGCCGGCGTCGAGGAGGCGATCTTCGTCGGCACCTCGCGCGGCGGGCTTTTGACCATGGCGCTCGGCGCGGCGCGTCCCGCCATGATCAGGGGCGCGGTGCTCAACGACGTCGGCCCGGTGATCGATGCGCGCGGCCTGCTGCGGATCCGCGGCTATGTCGGCAAGCTGCCCATGCCGCGCAGCTATACCGAAGCCTCGGAAATCCTGAAGCGTCTCTCGGACCGGCAGTTCCCGCTCTTCGGCGAGGCGGAGTGGGAGATGATGGCGCGCCGGACCTGGATCGAGCGTGACGGCAAACTCGTGCCCGACTACGACCCGAAGCTGATGCGGGTGCTGGAGGAACTCGACCTGGAGGCGCCGCTGCCGGTGCTCTGGACCTATTTCGCCGGGCTCAACGCCGTACCCGTGCTGGCGATCCGGGGCGCGAACTCCGATCTTCTTTCGGAGAAGACGCTGATCGAGATGGGCGAACGTCACCCGGCCTGCGAGACCTACGTCGCGCCGGGCCAGGGCCATGCGCCGCTGCTCGGCGCGAAGGACATGGTCAGGCGCATCGGCAAGCTGATCGCGCGCGCCGAGAAGAAAGCGGCCTGAGTCCGCTCAGGCTTCTAATCCAGTTCAGCCTTGCGACTTGCGCCCGGCCCTGACGCCGCGCGAATGGGCCGTGTCGCCGCCATGGCGCAGGATGTCGGCATCCTCGCGCCAGCTCCGCGATGACGTCACGGCCACATCGGCAAACGCGCAGAGATAGCGGATCTCGGCATCCTTCAACGTGGCGATCTGGTCGAAATGCCAGATGCCGAGACGGTTGAGATCGGCCGCCACGGCCGGTCCGACGCCGTTGAGCAGCGCCAGGTCGTCGGGCTTGCCGTCGCGCGCGGCGGCGATGAGGTTCGTGGGCTTGTCGCCGTCGAGCCCGCCGCCCTTCGGCGCGGCGACATTGCCCTGCCCGTGCGCGCCATCGTCCCGCGAGGTCGCGACCTCGCCGGCCTCGGCGCGCCTGGCGTGCCCGGTCTCCTCGCCCCCGGCCAGCACCCCGGCCTGGCCGACCCAGTCCTCGCGCTCGATCCGGCCCGGAAAGGCGAGGTAGCCGCCGACCCATTCGCTGTTCTTCGGCGTCCAGGCGGCGATCTGGTCGAAATGCCAGATTCCGAGCTCATGCAGGCGGCCTTCGTTCTGGCGGCCGATGCCCTTGATCAGCTTGAGATCGTCGGGCGTCTCAGCGCGGGCCGCGGCAAGGCCGGTCGGCCGCTCTCCCGCAATGACCTCTTCGCCCTCGACCTCGAGCAGGCCCTTGATGGTTTCGCCGGCGGGTTTGACCTCGGCGACGACCGCCTTGCCGTGGTCAATCGTCTCCCTGGCCTGCTTGACCTGAGCCGAAGCGTCGCGCGCAGTGGCGACCATGACGGCGGCGCGCTCCGCCGCATCCGGCCGCGGTCCGGCAAACGCAGGAGCCGCGCCGTCCAGCGTCGGCATGCCGTCGAGACCGGGCGCGGCCTGCGCCAGCGCCCTGGGCCGCAGCGTGGCGCGCATGGCGCCCGCCAGCGCGCAGCCGACGAAATAGACGGCCGCGAAGAGCAAGGCGCTCTCCAGCCAGAGCGCCGGCAGGCCGTTGACGGCCTGCGTCCAACTGACCGCGCCGGCGAGAAGCCAGACGCAGGCGGCATAGGCCAGCTTGCGCGACCAGAGCTCGAGTTTCGCGCCGTCCTGGCTGATCCAGCCCATGACGAAGCCGAGCGCGAAGGCCGCGAGCAGGAACCAGACGAACTGGGAAGCGAGGTAGAGCATGGCTTCGCCCCTATTTCGCGACGGTGAACTGGACGCGGCGGTTGAGCATCCGGGCCTCGGGCGCGTCATGGGGCTTCAGCGGCCGCTGGCTGCCGAAACCCTGCACCGTGAGTTGCGCCGGATCGAGCCCGCGACGGACCAGTTCGTCGCGCACGCGCAGCGCCCGGCGCCGCGACAGATCGAGATTGTCGAAGCGACCGTCGCCATCCTGATTGGCGTGGCCTTCGATGGTGATGCGCGAGCCGGGACACTGCTTCAGGATCGCGAAGGCCTCGCCGATCACCCGCTCGGTCGTCGCATCGAGATTGACCACCGTGGTGCCCTGCGCGAACAGCACGGTGTTGCGCCTGGTCAAAGCGTCGAGATCGTTCTGGCAGGTGTTGGGCGGGTCGATCACGCAGCCGGTCTGGCGCAGGCCGATCGCCGCGTCGACCTTGAGACCGGCCGGCAGGCCAGCCGCCGCCGCCGTCTCGACCTCGCTCTTGATCAGGTCGCGGCAGGTCAGGCCGCGCAGGGTGACGCCCGCCTCGCTGATCCCGGCGGAGCCCAGGTCGAGCCGGAGCAGGTTTGTCAGCGCCAGGCGCGCCGCCTCCGCGAAGCCGGCTGGCGCGCCGGGCGCCGTCATGGCTTCGTCGAGCACCTTGCCGCGCAAGGGCGAGGCCTCGACCATCGCCAGAAGCGCGGCTTTCGTCGCGGCATCCGGAACATAGCCGGACAGGCCGACGCCCGACCTGTCCGCCGAGATCGTCAGGCCATAGGGCCGGATCGCCAGCCCGGACGGATCGGCGCGGCTCGACACGCCGGCGGGAAGCCCATCTCGCAGCAGCGCCCTCAAGGCCGTCCACTCGTCGAGGTTTCCGGCCTGACCCGACAGCGCGAGATCTCCGCCATCCAGGGAAACCGAGCCGGTCCTGAGCCGCCGCAGCACGTCGAGGGCGAATCTCGTGGCCGCGCCGTAGTCCGGCGTATCCTTCAGGCGCGGCTCGAGCGCGAGGCGATCGTCGATCGGGCTGTCGGGAAAGAGCGTGCGCGCGACCGAAAGCAGCGCGTCCCGTGCCGCCTGATCGACGGCCAGACCTGAGATCGTCAGCCTGCCCTCGGCAAGCGCGGCGCTCCAGCGGAGGGCAACGTCACGGGGCTGCTGGAAAACCGGAGGCGCGATCTCCGGCTGCGGCGGCACGACCACCGCGATGGCCGGCGGCTCGGCAGGCGTGGCGGTCGGCGGCTCGGCGGCGATCGGCGAGGCCGGAGCAGGCGCGGGCGGCGGCGAAACGGACTGCGCCGGAGCAGGAGCGGGCGCAGGCGAAGGCGCGGGAGGCGGCGCAGGCGGCGCGTCAGGGCACTGGATCGACGCCTGCGCCACCGAATCCGGACCGTCCGTCTGAGCGATCAGCAGTCTCAGCGCCTGGCAGGCCTCGAAGCTCTCGGGCCCCTGCCCGGCAAGCCGGTAGGCATCGCCATCGAGTTCGGCCTTGCCGCCGCGCAGCCGCGCCAGGTCGCCGATCGCGCGCGTCATCCGCGTGAGGAAGGCGGCGGGTTCGCCGCGCGCGGGCCTGGTCAGGTCGTCGAGCCGCGGAGCGTCGGGAAAGCCGCGGCGCAGCAGAGCCAGCATCTGGTCGCGAACGGCCTCGGAGGGGTAGTATCCCTCGATCGTGAGCGCATTATCCGCCCCGCGCGCGGCGCTCCAGCGATAGGGCGCGACGACGGGCGGCGTCAGGGCGCAATCGACCGGGCGGAAGCCGCCCGCGCCGGGGTTGGCCATCACTTGCCGCAGCTTGAGGAAGGCATCGGGCGTGGCCGCGCTGCCCTCGATGCAGAACCTGTCGTCGTCGAGCGCGAGCTTGCCGGAAGCGATGTCCGGCAGGCTGCGCAGCAGCGATAAGGTCATCTCGGCAAAACCCGCCGGAGCGCCGAAGGCCAGCGACTGCCTGTCTTCCACCCGCAAGCCCGGGATCGCCGCGCGCGCCGCCGCAAGGTTGGCCATCGCCGTCGCCTCGTCCGGCACGAAGCCGCCCAGCGTCACGACATCGCCGTTTCGGCTGGCGGACCAGCCATAGGGCTTCTGCGCCACGACCCGGGTCAGTTCGCCCAAGACTCTGCGAACGCCGAACTCGGCGCGCAGATTCGACAGGGCGCGCCCTGCGCCATCCGTGGACAGGACCTCGCCGCCGATCGAGACGTCGCGCCCGGACGCCCGCGCCGAGACAGGCTTCGCGCCTGGCGCGTCGCCGGCGACTGATGTCACGGCGGCGGTCGCGCGGCGGGCGACATCGCGCTGGATGGCGTCGTCGAGCGCGAGGTTCGCGATGCCCCATAGCAAGGCCAGCGGCGCCAGCCCCCATAACCAACGCGCTGGCTGTGCCATTCCCGTCCCCCGCCCCACCTTCGCGACGCCCGCGCTTTCGATCGCGGTTCGCCATGCGGCCAACTCCAGTCCGGAAGGGAAGACGCTGTCAAGCGCGGCGGAGCTAAGCATCGGTCCATAAACGAAAAAGCCCCGGGTTTCCCCGGGGCTTCCGCGCATTGACGGAGGAGACTTCGATCGGAGACCGATCAGAAGTCGCGCTGGATGCGGAGACGGCCAGCGAAAGCGTCGTCGCTCTTGATGCCGATGCCGGCAAGGCGGACGCCGGCGTTGCTGACGGCGCCGACGCGCGAACGCAGGTCAACCTGCGAGTAGATGACCTCGACACCGATATCGAGACCCGAAACCGGCGACCAGATCAGGTTACCGGCAACGATGAGCTCCCTCGGATCGAGCGAACGGACGACAGCGCCGGCGCCATAGGTGGCGAGCGGAGCGATCGAGCCGAGCTCGAGCTGCGAGTACGAGCCGTAGATCTCCGAACGCAGCTGCGGGGTCCAGAAGTGGCGGAACGCCGCGACGACCGACCAGCCGGTCGTGGTCTTGATCGAACCGTTGACCGGGTTGATGCCGACATCCGGAACCGCGATCGCGCCGAGACGGGCGATGCCCGAACCGCCGTAGCCGAGGTAGCCGACAGCGCCGTCAGCGTAGGCGGCCTGCAGCCAGAAGGTGTCGCCAGCCGCGAGGAACGGCAGGTTGACCTTCACGCCGGCCTGAACGGCGTAGCCGTACTCGTCGCCGCCGACCAGACCCGGAAGGGCGCTGACAACGGAACGCTGGGTGAGAGCACCCGACAGCTGGGCGGAGCCCCAACCCTGATCGACGCGCAGCGAGGCGACGACATCCGGGAAGTCCTGGCCGCCGACAGCAACGGCGGCGCCGGTGACGCGGTTCGCGGCGGCGTTCTCACGAGCGCCGGTGCCGGTGACGCGATCCTCGAGCGAGATCGTGGCCGAGAAGCCCGAGCCGAACGTCGCGGTGTAGGCGAGGAGGTTCAGACGCGAGTCAGCGGTGCGCAGCGTCGAGAAGCCGTAGTCGTTGGCGTAGAAGTCGAAGAACGACTGCGCGCGACCAGCGGTGATCGGGCCGAACTGGACGAAGGCCAGATCGAGCAGCGAAGCCGTGGCGGTGGCGGAGGTGCGAGCGGTGCCGGGGACGATGAGGCCCTGGTTGCCGTTGAAGGTGCCGCTGTAGAAGTTCGAGCTGTTGGTGAGCTCGAAGCGGAAGAACGTGCGCAGCGGGCCGTAGGCGGTCGCGGTGCGGGCGTCGATGTTCAGGCGACCGCGAGCGCGGGTGCCGTAGGAGTCGAACTGCTCGCCGTAGCGATCGCCGACGCTGTACTCAGCGCGAACACGACCACCGACGCGAAGGCAGGTGTCGGTGCCCGGGATGAAGAAGAAGCCTGCGCCATAGGCGGAGCAGACGCGAACGTATTCGACCGGAGCGGCCTTCCGCGAGGGAAGATCGGCGGCCTGAGCCCCGGCGACCGCGGCGATACCGGCGGCAGAACCGAGGAGGAGGCTCTTAACGAGCTTCATTGGTAACCTCCAAAAGAGTTTCGAGACCCTCGGGCGTTGGTTCGTTCCGTTTCGGCGGCCCCAGGAGACCAACCGATGAACTCGCCTCTTCCCGGCCTTTCACCCGCGTCCCTGAACCATTCAGAGGCGAAGACGAAAAACAGCGACCGGGAATGTCCCGACGCAGGATCACCATACGAATGCCCGGTTGCCGATCAACCTCGATCACGCTGGCGAGAGCCTCCCGGGGGTGCTTTGGAACCCGGTGTTGCAGGCGAGCCACGCTTTGACCGGCGATTTTTACCACCCCTTAACCAAGATGGCCGGATCGCGCCGGAATCCGCCCATCCGGCCACAGAATCAGCGAGGCGCGCGGAGCGCGAATCCCATCGCCGCCGACCGGTTCAGTATTCCCACTCCGCCCCGATGCCGACCGCCGCGCCGCCTTCGGCATTGGTCTCGGCCTGCAGCTTGAGCCGGCGGGTCAGGTCGATATTCACCGACACGCCGCTGTCCTGCGGACGCGCGCCGGCCTTCAGGCCGATCGAGACGTTGTCGCTGATCGCGCGCGAGATCCCGACCGTCGGCCCGCCGGCGCCGACCTGGATGTCGAGATTGTCCACGCCGAGCGATTTGCGCAGACGCTCGAACGAATCGTCGCCGCCGCCGCCGGCGAACTGCGCCGCCGTCTGCGCCAGCTGCAGCGCCTGGAACGGCGAGAGCGAGCCCGAGGCGCGCGCGAACAGGATTCGCGACAGCACCTCGTCCTGCGGCAGATCGGGCGAAGAGGTGAAGGCGAAGGCCGGCTGGTCGGCCGGGCCGGTGACGATGATCCTCGCCGTGACGTCGGCGGCGCGGGTCTCGGCGACGAAATCAAGTTCGGGAATCACGCCGCCGGCGAAGCCGATGCGGCCGCGGCTGAAATCGAGGCGCTGGCTCAGGATGTTGAGCCGGCCGCGGCGCAGGTCGAACCCGCCCGAGAGCGCGGGCGCGGCCGAGGTGCCGGCGACGCGCAGCTCGCCGCCGAGTTCGGCATCGATGCCGCGGCCACGGATGAAGACTCGGCTTGGCGCGGACACCGTCAGCGCCAGCGCGGCGTCGAAGGCGGGCGCCGGCCGGGCGCCCCGGCGCGCCGGACCTTGCGCCTTGCGCTGGGCGGCGAGCCGCGCCGAGGCGGTTCCGGTCGGGCGGACATGCCTGATGCCGTCGACCGGACGGAGGTTGCCGGGCAGGCGGTCGGGTACGGCGACCTCGAGCGAGACGACATCGACGCGCCCCTCGACGCGCGGGCGCTGCGCGAGCGGGCCCGAGAGCGACAGGTTCAGATCGGCGATGGCGGTGACGATCCCGTTGGAGACGAGCTGGGCGCGGGCGCCGCGCAGCGCGATCGTGCCCGGAAAGCCCGCCGCCGGATCGAGCCTGACCTGGCCGCTGGCCGAGAGCGTGCCGCCATTGGCGGTGCCGGCGGAGGCGCGCTCGATCGCGACATTGTCGCCGCGCGCCGCGACGCGGGCCTCGATGCCGGTCAGGCGCAGGCCCTGCAGCGCATCGGTGAAGGAGCCTCCGGAGAGCGTCGCGTTCCCGCTCAGGCGCGGGGCGGCGGCCGTGCCGGCGGCGGCGAGATCGAGCGCGACCGCGCCGGTGAGGCGCTGGCCCCTTGCGGCGATCATCGTGTTGGCGAGCGCGGCGTCGAGACGGCCCTGCGCGGAGAGATCGAGCGGGCCCGTCGCCGAGAGCGGCGCCGTGCCGCGCACCGAGAAGCTGGCGAAGCGTCCCGCCGCCAGCGAGGCGGCGACGCTGGTGCGATTGCCGCTGAACTGGCCGGAGCCGGCGATCTCGATCGGCGGCAGCCCGGCCTGCCGCGTTTCCGGCGTCGCGAGCCGGGCGATACGCAGGCTCCACGGGCCGGAGAGGGCGTCGGGGCGGCCCGTTATCTGCGCCTGCGCGTTCACCGCGCCGGCGAGATCGAGTTTCGGCGCGACGATCCGGGCCGCCGAGAGCGGCACGTCGGTCGCCGCCAGGCGCAAATCGAGCGTCTCGCCGGCGCGCCCGTCCACGGTCAGCCGACCGCCATCGATCGACAGGGCAAGCCCGGCGATCGCGACGCCGCCCGTGGGGAAGCTGATCGTCGCGGGATTTGCGAGCGCGATCCGCCGGCCGTCGCGGCTGGCATTGAAGCCGGCGAGTTCGAGCCGCAGCGGCTCGGCCGGGACGAGCCGGCCGGCGCTGGTCAGCGCGAAGCCGCGCGCATTCGCGCCGAGCGTCAGGTCGCTGCCCTGCGGGCTGCCCTTCGACTCGAGCCGGATCGCGGTCACGGGCTCGCCGGCGAGCACGGCGCGGTCGATGGCGATGCCGGCGTCGACGACCGGGCGACCGTAGAGGTCGGCCGCGTTCACCCTGGCGTCGAGCCGGTCGATCGTCGCCGACGGCGCGGCGAGCCTGGCGCCCTTCGCGGTCACATCGAGATTCTGCCGGCCCCCGACGATGGCGAAGCCGAGATCGGCGTCGAGCTGACCGCCGAGCTTGGTCAGCGCCAGCGGCGAGAGATCGTCGAGATTGCGGGCGGCCAGCACCAGCCGGCCGGCGGCGCGGCTCGCCTGATCCAGCGTCAGCGCGCCGTTCAGCCTGACCGAGCCGATCGACAGGTCGAGCGCCGACAAGTTCCAGCCGTCCCCGGGCAGGCGCGCGAGCGCGACCGTGCCGCGCGCCGGCCTGGCGTCGATCTCGCCCTCCAGAGTCGCGCGCGTATCGAGCGCGCCCTGGAGATCGCGGATGGTCGCGTCGAGCGCAAGCCGCGGAATCGGTCGGCCGAGCGCGGAGGCGTCGGTCACGGCGACCCTGCCCGAAAGGTCGAGCCGCGCCTGCGGCCCGGTGATCCGCGCCGTCATCTCGCCGCGACCCGACAAGCGCGGATCGGCGCGCTTCATGTCCGGCAGCGTCACCGCCATGCGCAGATCGGAGCCGGCCTGCCCGACGCCGCCATCGGCGGTGAAGGCGACGTGGCGGCCGGCGACGCGCAGGCCGGTGAAGGTGACATCGCCGGCGAGCGCACCGATCCGGCCGGCCAGGCTCAGCTCGCCGGCGAGCAGCCGGTCGAGCGCCGGCTCGCCGGTCGCCAGCGCGTCGGTCTTGCCGGTCAGGACAGCGCCATAGGAACGGGTCCTCGGCGTCGCGTCGAGATCGGCGGCGATTTCGGCGCGGCCCGACAGCGCCCTCCCCGCCAGCCCGCCGAGGCGGGCGAGATCGGGCAATGTCGCGCCGAGCCGGCCGAGGATGCGCGCCTGTCCGAGCTTGCCGCGATAATCGAGCGCCAGCCCAGACAGGCCGAGCGTCAGCGTCTCGAAATCGGCCGTGCCGTCGTCGTTGGCCGTGCCGCGCATCGTGAAGGCGACGCGCTCGCCGACGAATTGCGCCTGCGCCGGATCCGCCAGCGCGACGCCGGTCGCGAGCCCGTCGGAGACCAGCGCGACGCGGCTGCCGGGCTCGCCGAGCTTGCCCGTCGGCGTCGCGGTGAAGGTGAGGCCGAGCTTACCGAAGCGGCCGAGCGGCGCCTGCGTGTTCTCGGCGTCGAGCGAGGCGACGATGCGCGGCCCGGCGGCCGGCCCCTGGATCGTCGCGTCGAAAGCGAGCTTGCCGATCTCGGCGCCGGACGCCACGGTCTTGCCGCCGGTATTGGGCAGGGCGGCGGCGGTGACGCGCAGATCGAGCGTGGCGTCGGCGCCGTAGCGCCCGGCGATGTCGAGCTTGGCCAGCGTCGAGACCAGCGCGAGCCGCCTGACGCCGATGCCGCCGTCGTCGGCGAAAGCGACCGCGCCTTCGAGCTTCGTGGAGCCGCTGAAGACCGGCGCGACCGGGGCCGGCATCAGGCCCTCGATGCGGGCGTCGAGCGCCAGCGCGAGCTCCCGCGCCGCTCCAGCACGCGATAGATTGGCCGCGCCTTGCGCGCCGATGGTCTCGCCGGCGGTGAAGGTCAGGTTGGAGCGGAAGGCGTCGAGCGGGCCGGCGCCGTTCACGTCGAGCGTCACCGGCGGCAGGCCTGGCAGATCGGCCAAACGCGCGATCAGCCCGCCCTCGGGCTCCGCGACCTTGACCGCGAGCTGGAGCTGCGTCGATTGCGGCACGAAGCCCAGCCGGACGGTGAACTCGCCCGGCCGGTCGATGCGGCGCGCGGCGAAGAGGAGATCGAGCCCCTCGGCCGGCGGGCCGAGCGTGGCGCGGCCGGTCGCGCCGATCCGGGCCGGGACGCCGAGCACCGGCGCGCCGAGCGCAAGCTCTCCGAGCTGGAAGGCCTGCACCACGACCTTCAGCGGCAGCTCGGGCAGGATCGGCGTCGTGTCCGCCGTGGCCGGGGCTGGTTGCGGCGCGGGCTTGCGCAGGATCTCGAGCTTGCCCAGTTCGAGCCGGTTGACCTCGAGACGGCGGAGCAGCAGCGCGCTCCGGGTCCAGACCAGCCTGGCGCGGTCGAGCCTGAGCCAGGGCCCGTCGCGATCCGACAGGACGATGTCGCGGATGGTGGCGTCGGAGGAGAGCGCGCCGTCGACCGCGCCGATCGAGACCTGGCTGGTCTCGGTCGAGAGCGCCTTCGAGATGAGGTCGGCGAGGATGCCGCGCTCGCTCTGGGCGTTCTGGGCGAAGCCGGTCCAGCGCGCCGAGGCCACAAGCCCAATTGCGAGCAACAGCGCGAATAGCGCCAGGCGCGGCAGAGCGGAGCGAATTGGGAAATGGCGCGCCATCAGAAGGCCTGCCCGATGCTGATATAGAGCGCGACCGGCTTGTCGCCCTTGCGCGGGTTGAGCGGCGCGGCGACGTCGAGCCTGATCGGGCCGATCGCCGTGTAGTAGCGCAGGCCGAGGCCGGCCGCCATCTGCAGCCTCTCCTTGAAATTCGGCGCCGCCGATTCGAAGGCCATGCCGGCGTCGAGGAAAGGCACGACGCCGATCGTATCGGTGATCTTGATGCGGGCCTCGACCGAGCCCTCGAACAGGCTGCGGCCGCCGGTCAGGCGCCCGTCGGGGCCGAGCGGCGACAGCGTGCGATAGGCGTAGCCGCGCACCGAGCCGCCGCCGCCGGCATAGAAGCGCCGCGTCGCCGGGATCTCGGACAGCCCCTCGCCCGCGATCGAGCCGAGGCCGACGCGGCCGGCGAGCACGTAGCGCGCGTCCTCGTCGAGGGCGTAATAGGCCGAGAGCGAGGCCTTGCTCTGGACCACGCCGATCGTCGAGCCGAGGAAGGTCGGATAGGGCGCGACCGAGCCGGTGAACCGGATGCCGCGCGTCGGATCGAGCAGGCTGTCGGTCGAGTCGTATGTCACGGAGAGCGGGATACCGACCAGCGTGTAGTCGACTTGTCCCAGCGTATCGCTGGTCTGGCCGCGCTCGACCTCGATGCCGCCCTGCACCGAAAACGTATCGCTGAAGCGGTAGCGCAGCGCGCTGGCGACATTGGCGTAGCGGGCGGTGTAGCCGCCATAGCGGTTGGCGCCGACGCGCTCGCGCACCGCCGTGCCGTCGAGCAGCCAGTCGTAGCGGCTGCCGTAGAGCGCGGGCTTCAGGAAGCTGAACGAGACGCGGCCGCCGATGTCGGAACGCTCGAAATCGCCGATTTCCCTGATCTTGGTGCCGTCGATGCGCGGCGCGAAGAAGGTCGAGCCTTCCAGCCGCAGACGCTCGGCCCCGCCGAACAGGTTGCGGTGTTCCCAATAGGTCTTCACCGCCGGACCGTCGATCGTCGAATAGCGCGCCGAGAAGCCGAACAGGCGCTTGGGCCGTTCGGTGACGTCGAGCGAGAGCGGCAGGTTTCCGGCCGCATCCAGCGCCTCGGACTCGCGGATGCGCACGGAGCCGACGGCGGGAATGGTCGCGATCGACTTGCGCGTGTCGGCGAGTTCCTTCGGAGAATAGGGAGCGCCCGGCTCGAGATAGATGAAGGAGCGGATCACCGCCGGCGGAATATCGCCGGTCTCGCCGATCGTGACATCGCCGAAGCCGGCGACGGGGCCGGGCGCGACCACATAGGTCACGTCCATGCTGCGTGCCGGATGGTCCACGACCGGCCGAAGCTCGACGACCTTGGCGAGCGGGCGCGACTGGTTGCGAAGGTGGTCGACGAGGGCGGCCTGCGCTGCCCGCAGCGAGACGGAGGTCGCCGGATCGCCCGGCTTCAGCCGCGTAACTCTTGCGGGGTCGGCGATGGCGGGGCTGGCCTGCCCGCCCGTCTCGACCACCGCGACGTTGCGCAGCGCGAAGACCGGCCCCGGCTGGACGCGAACCGCGATCGGAACCGGCTCGCGGCCACGATAGCGTTCGAGCGCGCGCACCAGCGTCGCGTTGGGCTCGGCGCCGACGCGCAGCGACACGCCGTCGACCACGATCTGCAGTTCGGCGGCGAAGTAGCCCTGCGCCCAGAGCGCATCGACGAGGGGATTGAGGTCGGCCGCCATGCGCCGCGACAGCGTCTCGCCATCGGGCGGCGCGTCCTGGCGCAGACGGTAGAGCAGCGAGGCGTCCTGCAGCCCGCGGGTCAAGGACTTGCCGTCCGCCGCATCGCCTGTCTCGAAGCTCAGCGCATAGGGCAAGGACGTCGCCGAAACCTCGGGCGGCTTTTCCTTGCTGGTGAAGAGGCCGAAGACGTCGAGGCTCGACAGGTCGAAGGCTTCGGCCGGGCCGGGCTGGAAGGCCAGCAGGGCCGCGAAAGCGCAGCCGCTTCCGCCCGCCCATCCGCGGGTCATGCCACGCCTCAACCGCATCCGCCCTCCGACGCCACCCACCCAGCCCGCCAACGAATAAGACCGAACTGTGTTCCGAACATGATCGGAAATACGCAATTCGACTTCAAGCCGCGCTCTGCCAGGCGCGGATAGTCCTAACGCAGCGTCAGCGATACTGTGCCGAGCGGGTCGAGGCGGGCCACCGCCTCGCCCTTGCCGGGCGAGAGCACGCCGCCGCAGAGGCTCCCCGTCGTGACGATCTGGCCGGCGCGCAGGCCGCCGAGCAGCTCGCTCTCACGGTTCGCCCAGGCAAGGAACGGCGTCATCGGATCGCCGTTTCCGTGGGCGGCCGGCTTGTCGTAGAGGGTCACGCCGTTCAGCGAAATAACACAGGTTAAGCCGGCGAGATCGTCCAGCGTCTCGATGTCGAGTTCCGGGCCGAGGATGTAGCCGCCATGGCCGAGCGCATCCGCCAGCCAGAGCGCGAAGGGGACGCCCTGCCAGTTGGCGAGGCGGCTCTCGACGATCTCGATGCCGAGACAGGCCTTGTCGCAGAAGCCGAGCAGTTCGGCGCGGGAGTAAGGCCGGCCCGGCCGCATCGGCACGTCGCGCGCCAGCCTCAAGGCCAGCTCGATCTCGACGCGGAGCTCCGCGCCGATCGCGCCCTCATAGACGTTGCCGGGCCTGAGATAGGGGCCGGGCATGAGGCCGGCCACAGGCAGGCCGTTCTCGGCGATGGCGACCTTCCAGCCGGCCTGCTCATGCCCGAGGCGTTCCGCGATCTCGCCCTGCAAGGCCAGTCCATCGGCGAAGCTCGCCGGCACGGGCAGGCTCGCCATCTCGATCAGGCTCCTGTCGCGGCGAGCGGCGATCAGCGCGTCGCGCAGGGTTTCAGTCGGTGTCGACATCCGTGTCTCGTCCCTGTCATATGCCGTTCGTGAGGCGCGGCGAGCGCGACGGCTCCCGAGGTGCTACAACAGCGAGCCGGCTCCGAACACCCCCGATGAACCAGGCGATGCTGCCAGAAACCGACATCGGCATCGTCCAGACCAGACGAATTCGCGTTCCGGGGACCAACCATGACCGCATCAGCCAACGACCGGCGTATCGACTATATCGAGTTCGTCGTGGCCGATCTGGCGCGGGCGCGAGCCTTCTATGCCGCCGCCTTCGGCTGGACCATGACCGATTACGGGCCGGAGTATTGCGCCTTCGCCGACGGGCGCCTGGAGGGCGGCTTCACCACGCAAGGGCAGCCACGGCCGGGCGGGCCGCTGGTCATCCTGTACGCCGACGATCTCGCGGCGACGCAGGCCGCGATCGAAGCGGCGGGCGGGCGGATCACGAAGGAGGCGTTCGACTTTCCCGGCGGGCGGCGGTTTCACTTCGCCGACCCGGACGGGTACGAGCTGGCGGTGTGGTCGAAAGGGTGAGCCCTACTTCCCCCACCTCAACGCCAGCGGGTTAAGCTCCCTCGCCAGCTCGATCAGCCCCTCGCGCGTCTTCGGATGCAGCGGCGTCAGCGGATGGCGGACGGCCTCGCTCTTGATCACGCCGCCCTCCTTCATCACCGCCTTGGCCGAGCGCAGGCCGCATTGGCGGTTCTCGAAATTGATGATCGGCAGCACGTCGCGATAGAGCGCGGCGGCTTTCTTGCGATCGCCGGCCGCGTGCGCGGTCAGGATCGGCTTGATCAGGTCGGGGATCATCGCGCTGGTCATCGTGCCGGTCGCGCCCGCATCGAGATCGGCCATCAGCGTGATCGCCTCCTCGCCGTCGAAGGGTCCGGCCACGGCCGAGCCGCCGGCCTCGATCAGCGCGCGCAGCTTGCTGGCCGTGCCGGGCACCTCGATCTTGAAATAGCGCACGAGCGGCGCCTCCTTCGCGAGCCGCACCATGAACGGCACGGTCAGCGTCACGCCCGAGAGCGGCGCGTCCTGCAGGATGATCGGGATGCCGCAGGCGTCGCCGACCGCCTTGAAATGCTCGATCATGCCCTGCTCGTCGGCCTTGAGCAGCGCGCCGTGATAGGGCGGCATCATCATCAGCATCTTCGCGCCGGCGGCCGCCGCGGCCTTGGCTCGGCTAGCGGCGATGCGGGTCGAGAAATGCGAGGTCGTGACGATCACCGGCACGCGGCCGGCGACCTGCTCCAGCGAGAGCCGCATCACCTGGTCGCGCTCCTCGTCCGTCAGCAGGAACTGCTCGGAGAAGTTCGCCAGGATGCAGATGCCGTCGACGCCCTGATCGACCATCAGGTCCATGACGCGCTTGTTGCCCCCGATGTCGAGATCGCCGTTCTCATGGAAGATGGTCGGCGCGATCGGCAGGATGCCGGCGTAGGGTTCGGTCATTGGGAGTGCGTCCTTCGTGATAAGGGAGCGATCAGTCGGCGAAGCCGAGAACTACAGCCAGCATGCGGTGACTTGACACCTCGCGCGCAATCCGTTGGCGAGAGTCGGTTCGAGCGTGATGCGGAAGTCCGATGCCTCGCTCAACATCGTGGTCATTTGGCAAACGACGACTGATGGATGGCTCGGAGGCATGCCATCGGACTGGATCACAACGGCATGCCTCGGCTTGCCATAGTCGCCGGAGGCCGCGACGATGACGACGTCGCCGCGTTTCACCAATGGTCCGAGGGATCGGGATCGTCGAACCCCGAGACCGACTGGATCCAGGCAAGGGCCTCGGCCTCGTCCGCGGGATCGAGCGCTGCAGACCGATGAGCGATACGTTCGCGCACTTCGGCGGAACGCATGTCCGGCAAAAGCAGACGCACTTCGCGTAGGCCATCGGAGGCTCTGCGGACGCGCATTTCCCTCATCCGCCGCGCTGCTGTCGACATATCCCGCCCTTCCACCAGACGGCAGACCGCAACGCGTTACGCGACGGGGGGCAAGATCGGGCCTCATGACATGCCGCGCTCAGCCCTGCGCGGCTTTGGCCGTCGTCAGCCTCTTGACGCCGCGCCGCGCCGCGCCGAACAGCGGGAACAGCAGCAGCGCCAGGCCGATCGCCATCAGCGTCGAGACCAGCGGGTTCGACCAGAAGATCTTCAGCGAGCCTTGCGAAAAGATCATCGACTGGCGGAAGGCGTCCTCGGCCTTGTCGCCGATGACCATAGCGAGCACGAGCGGCGCGATCGGATAGTCGAGCTTCTTGAAGACGTAGCCGACCACGCCGAAGGCGAGCGCCAGCCAGATGTCGAACGGCTTCGAGCCGACCGTATAGGCCCCGATGAAGCAGATCACCACGATCACCGGGCCGACGATCGAGAACGGGATGCGCAGGATCGAGGCGAACAGGGGAACGGTCGCGAGCACGACGACGACGGCGACGACGTTGCCGAGATACATCGAGGCGATCAGGCCCCAGACGAAATCGGGCCTGTCGGTGAAGAGCGTCGGGCCGGGATTGAGCCCCCAGATCATCAGCCCGCCCATCATCACGGCGGCGGTGGCGGAGCCGGGAATGCCGAGCGCCAGCATCGGCAGCATGGCGGCCGAGCCCGCGGCATGGTCGGCGGTCTCGGGCGCGATCACGCCCTCCGGCTCGCCCGTGCCGAACCTATCGGGGTTGCGCGAGGAGCGCTTGGCCATGGCGTAGCTCATGAAGGAGGCCGCCGTCGGCCCGCCCGGCGTGATGCCCATCCAGATGCCGATCAGCGAGGAGCGCAGCAGCGCCAGCCAGTAGCGCGGCAGCTTGGCGGCCGTCGCCAGCACGTCGCGGATGCGGACCTTGGCGTGGACGCCGTCGAACTTCAGCCCCTCCTCCATCGTCAGCAGCAGTTCGCCGATGCCGAACAGGCCGATGACCGCGATCAGGAAGCTGACGCCGGCCAGCAGCACGTCGAAATCGTAGGTCAGGCGGATGTTGCCCGAGACCGAATCCATCCCGATTGAGGCGAGCGTGAAGCCGATGCCCATCGAGACGATCGCCTTCAGCGGCGAGGCGCCGCCCAGCCCGATGAAGCTGGCGAAGGTCATGAAATAGACCGCAAAGTACTCGGGCGAGGAGAATTTCAGCGCGAAATTGGCGATCCAGCCCGAGAGCAGCGTGATCAGGGCGACGCCGGCCATGGCTCCAAAGCCGGCCGACAGGAAGGCGAAGGAGAGCGCTTCCGTCGCCCTGCCCTGCTTGGCCATCGGGTGGCCGTCGAAGGTCGTCGCGACCGATGAGGGTTCGCCGGGAATATTGAACAGGATCGAGGTGGTCGAGCCGCCGAAGAGCGCGCCCCAGTAGAGCGAGGTCAGCAGGATGATCGCCGAGACCGGGTCCATCGAGAAGGTCAGCGGCAGCAGCAGCGAGACGCCGTTGGGCGCGCCCAGCCCCGGCAGCACGCCGACCAGGATGCCGAGCAGCACGCCAGCCATCATCAGCAGGATGTGTTGCGTGGTGAGCGCGACCGAAAAGCCTTGCATCAGGTTGGCGACGTTATCCATGCGCTCGGCCCTGTCGGTTCCCGCCGGCCGTCACAGGCCGAGCAGCGGTTCGATCGGGCCCTTGAGCAGGCCGATCTGGAAGAATTTCTCGAGTGCGAGATAGAAGAAGGCGGCGGTGCCGAACGCGGTCGCCAGCGTCGGCAGCCAGCCATAGCCGCCCTGAAAGCGCATCGCGAAGACGAGGTAGAGGATCGTGGCGGCATACATGCCGAGCGTCATGCTGAGCACGACGAAGGCGAGCAGCGGCAGGAAGAACGAGGCGACCCTGCGGGCGCGCTCGCCATCCAGGAAATCCTCCCGCAACCGGGCGCTGCCGGCGACGCGGCGGCCGATCGTCATGGCGAGCGTGGCGAGGCTCGCCAACGCCACGAGCATGCCGGTATAGAACGGGAACGCACCCGGCTGCGGTCCGGACGAATCCCAGCCGATGCCGAATTCGAGGGCGCCGCGGACGATGACGAGCCCGAACAGCGCGGTGGCGGCCGCCGTGGCGATCTCGGCCCAGAAGCGGGTGATCATGGGTTTGTATCCCATTTCGTCGGCGTCCCGGAGGGCTAGCCGGCAGGGTTTCCGTCATTGCGAGGAGCGCAGCGACGAAGCAATCCAGGACCATGGAGCACGCGGCTCTGGATTGCTTCGCTACGCTCGCAATGACGGTGGAGCGGGTGCGGGTTCTACTTCGCGACCCAGCCTTCGGCCTCGAAGACCTTCTTGCTGGCGGCCTCGTCCTTGGCGACGAAATCGGTCAGCTCCGCGCCCTTCATGAAGCGCGCGGTCTGCGCCGTGCGGGCGACGAACTCCTGCCACTCCGGCGTCCTGCTGACCTTTTCCAGCACGTCGGCATAGAAGGCGACCGCGTCGGCCGGAACCTCGGCCGGCAGCCAGACGGTGCGCGGCATCTGGAAGGTCTCGAGCGGCAGGCCGGCTTCCTTGCAGGTCGGGATGTCGCCCCAGCCCTTGCCCTCGAACACGGGCTCGCCCTTGGCGAGGCGCACCGGCGAGAAGACGCAGAGCGGCTTGACCTGCCCGGCCTTCCACTGGCCGATGTTCTCGTTGGGATTGTTGACGTTGGAATCGATATGGCCGCCGGCGAGCTGCACGGCAGCGGCGCTGCCGCCCTGGAACGGAACGTAGATCCATTTCGCGCCGGTCGCCTCCTGGATCATCACCGTCAGCGTCTGGTCGGTGTCCTTGGACTGGCTGCCGCCCATCTTGAGGCCGAGCGGCTTGGCCTTGGCCGCCTCGACATAGGACTTGGCGTCGGCATAGGGCGCGGAGCCGTTGACCCAGAGGATGAACTCGTCGAGCGCAAGGCCCGCGACCGGCGTCAGGTCGGAGAGCTTGTAGCCGAGCTTGGCGACATAGGGCAGCAGATAGGCGTTGTTGGTGCCGAAGACGACGCGATGGGGGTCGCCCTTGCCGGCCTTGCCGTAGACGTAGCCTTCAGCGCCGGAGCCGCCGCCCTTGTTGACGACGACGATCGGCTGCTCGATCAGCTTGTTCTTGGTGATGATCGACTGGATGATCCGGGCGAAATTGTCGGTGCCGCCGCCGGCGCCCGAGGTCACGACGAACTCGACCGGCTTGGTCGGCTGCCAGGCCTGCGCCGCACTGGTTCCGGCCAGCGCGAAGGCGCAGGCGAGCGTGGTCGTGAGCTTGAACGAGGTCATTGTTTTCTCCCTGATGAGCTGATGGAGCGGCTCATTCGCGGCCGCTCTCGGGGTGTGAAATCTTCGTCAGGCCGCGACGTTTCTCGCGCCGCGGCCCTCCTATGCGGCGGCCTTGGCCCTCGCCTGGCCATCCCGCGCCATCTTGATGGCGAGCGACAGCGCGGCCCGGCTCGCGCCGAGATTGGCGATGCCCTTGCCGGCGATCTCATAGGCCGTGCCATGGGCCGGCGTGCAGATCGGGAACGGAAAGCCGCCGATCAGCGTGACGCCGCGGTCGAAGCCGATCAGCTTCATCGCGATCTGGCCCTGATCGTGATACATCGTCAGGACGGCGTCGAAATCGCCGTTCCTGGCGCGCAGGAACACCGTGTCAGAGGGAAACGGCCCCTCGACCGTGAAGCCCTTGGCCTTGGCGGCCTTGACCGCCGGCTCGATCGTCTCGATCTCGTCGCGGCCGAAGTTGCCGCCGTCTCCGGCATGCGGATTGATGCCGGCGACCGCGATGCGCGGCGGTGCGAAACCGGCGAGGCGCAGATTGGCGTCGGCCAAGGTCAGCGCCCTGAGGATGCGCTCCTGGGTGATGTTCCGCGCGACCTCCGAGAGCGGAATGTGGGAGGTGACGCGGGCGTTCCAGAGCTTGTCGAGGATGTTGAACTCGCTGGCCGGGCCCTCGAAACCGATGGCGTCGCGCACGAAGCGGATCTCGTCGTCATAGCCCGGATAGGCGAAGCGCATCGCCGCCTTGTTGAAGGGCGTGAAGAACACAGCATCGGCGTGACCGTCGGCGGCGAAACGCAGCGCGCGGCGGAAATTCCCGGTCGCGGCCCTGCCGCCGGCGAGCGTGGCCGTGCCGCGCTGGAGATCGGCCGGGTCATGGTTGGCGAGATCGACGAAGACGGGCCTGTCCGAGGCGCTGGGGATCGCCTCGCCGTCGCGGACGACGCGCACATCGGGATCGACCTTGCCGTCGGCGGCGCCCATGTCGAGCAGGCGCTTGTCGCCGAAAACGACGTAGCGGGCCGCATGGCGCAGATCGGGCTCGACCAGGATCCGGGCCGCGAGCTCGGCGCTGATGCCCGAGGGATCGCCGAGCGCGACCGCGATCACCGGCTGCGAACCGTTCGCGTGGCTGTCCATCGATCGCTTCTCCCGGTTTCTGTCGTCCTGGCTCTCGCTACCATGCCGGACCGGGTTAAGCAAGTATGCTGTATGCAGCATATCAAATTTGCTGTAGGCATGCGGAAATATCGGGACGCCGGCCTGTCGGACCGGCCCCATGCCCGGGAGGCAGAGTTGAATTTCCACGATCATTACGCCCGCATCGAGGAGCCCGTCGAAACCTGCCTCGTCGGCAGCGGCGGCTTCGGCCGCAGTTTCCTGGCGCAGGCGCGGCGGATCAGGCTGGTCAATGCGCGCATCGCGGTCGATGTGACGGCAGAGGCGGCGGCACGCGCCTTCGCGACGGCGGGCGTCGACCCGCGTGACATCGCCCTGTGCGAGACGGCGGCCGAGGCGCGCGCCGCCTGGGACGCCGGGCGCTGCGTCGCCGCCGGCCGGCTGGAAAGCGTGATCGACCTGCCGTTCTCGCTATTGGTCGAGGCCACCGGCGGGCCCGAACCCGCGACCCGTCACAGCCTGACGGCGATCGAGGCCGGCCGCCACGTCGCGCTGGTCTCGAAAGAGGCCGACAGCGTCGTGGGGCCGGGGCTGGCGCGGCTGGCGCGCGACAAGGGCGTTGTCGTCACCCCGGTCGACGGCGACCAGCCGAGCCTGCTGATCGGCCTCGTCACCTGGGCCGAGGTGCTGGGTCTCGAGATCATCGCCGCCGGCAAGTCGAGCGAATACGACTTCGTGCTCGACGCCACGACCGGCGACGTCACCTGCAACGGCGTGACGAAACCGCTGCCGGCGCTGCGGGCGCACTGGCTGCCCGGTTCGGACGGCGTCGTGGCGATGGCGGCCGAGCGCGCGCGCATCCTCGGCGCGGCCTTTCCGCTGCGGGCGGTGCCCGATCTCTGCGAGATGACGCTGGTCGCCAACGCGACCGGGCTTGTCGCCGATGCGCCCGCTTTCCATGCGCCGCCGGCGCGCATCCCCGAGATCGCCGATCTCTTCCGCGAACGGGCCGAGGGCGGACTGATGTCCGGCACGCGGCGGATCGACGTGTTCCACCATCTGCGCCGGGCCGAGGAGGCGAGCTTCGCCGGCGGCGTCTTCATCGTCGTGCGCTGCGAGGATGCCGAGACCTGGGACATGCTCGCCGGCAAGGGCCATGTCGTCGGCCGCGGCGGCAAGTCCGCGATGCTCTATCTGCCGCGCCATCTGCTCGGCGTCGAGGCCGCGACCTCGGTCCTCGACGCGGCCGGCCTCGGGCGCTCCGGCTATGGCGAGGATTACCGGCCGCGCCAGGACCTCGTCGCGGTGGCGCAGCGCGATCTCGCCGCGGGAACCGTGCTGACCATGGGCGGCCACCATCACAGCATCGACGGCCTCGGCGCCGAGGTGCGGCCGGCCGAGGCGTTGTCGGGCGGTCGGGCCGCGCCATTCTATCTCGTCGCGGACCGGCGGCTGACGCGCGAGGTGCGGGCCGGCGAGGCGATCGCGCTCGACGCGGTCGAGATCGCGCCGGATTCGGACCTGCTGGCGATGCGCCGCCGGCAGGACGGGTTGTTCGCTTGAAAGTCGCGGGCCCGGTTTGACAGCGCCGGACGCGCATGCCGTAAACGGCTTGATAAGGGAATGGTGACGGCACGATGAGCGACGCTCTGGAGCAGTATCCGCGCATCATGCGGCGCACCCTTCATGACGAGGTGCTGGAGCGCCTGCGCGACATGATCATCGAGGGCCGGCTGGAACCGGGCTCGCGCATCAACGAGGGGCTGGTCGGCGCGCAACTCGGCGTCTCGCGGACGCCGCTGCGCGAGGCGATCAAGACGCTCGCCAGCGAAGGCCTGGTCGAGATCCTGCCGGCCAAGGGCGCGGTGGTGCGCAAGTTCACCGCGCACGACCTCTACCAGATCCTCGAGGTGATCAAGACGCTGGAGCAACTCGGCGGCCGCATGGCCTGCGAGCACGCCAGCGACGCCACGATCGCGGCGGTGCACGCGCTGCACAAGCGGATGATGGCGCTTTACGCCACGCGCGAGCGGCTGGAGTATTTCAAGCTCAACCAGGCGATCCACAGCGCCATCGTCGCGGCGTCCGCCAACACGGTGCTGATGGAGATGCACGAGACGCTGCAGGCGCGGATCAAGCGCCTGCGCTTCGTCGGCAACGAGGGCCCGGAGAAATGGGCCGGCGCGGTGGCCGAGCACGAGGACATGATGGCGGCCCTGCTGAAGCGCGACTCAGCCGCCCTGAGCGATGTGATCGGCCGGCACATGGACGCGACGCTGGTCAGGGTGCGCGAGGTTATGTGAGGCCTCGGGCCGCTTGACTCAGGCCCCGCCCTCCCCTCCGCTTGCGAAAAGGCAAGAGCCGCCCGAGGAAGTCGTCATCCATGCTCACCTTGCGCCAGATCGAGGTGATCCGCGCCATCATGATCACCGGCACGATCTCGGGCGCGGCGAAGCTGCTCAACGTCTCGGCGCCGGGCATCAGCCGGCTGATGAAGCACACCGAGCGCTCGCTCAGGCTCAAGCTGTTCGAGCGGCGGCACGGACGCTATGTGCCGACGCCCGAAGCCAACGACATCTTCGAGCAGATCAACGGCGTCTACAAGAAGGTCGACGACCTGCACTACACGCTGGCGCGGATCGAGCGCGGCGGCGGCATCGAACTGCGCATCGGCTCGGTCCCGAGCATCTGCCATGTCATGGTGCCGCGCGCGATCGAGCGGCTGCGGCGCAAGCATCCGGACCTCAAGCTCGACATCAACATCCTCAAGATCGAGGAGGCGCTCGACTATCTCTTGCTCGGCAAGGGCGAGATCGCGGCGATGAGCTATAAGCTCGATCATCCCGGCATCGATTTCGTGCCGCTCGCGATGGGCGAACTGCTCTGCATCGTGCCGGACGGGCACGAGCTCGCCGGACGGTCCTCGATCACGGCGGCCGAGATCGTGCGCCATCCGCTGATCGGGATCGATCCGAACGACCCCTATGGCCGGGTGATGGCCGAGATCTTCGAGCGCCAGGGCCTGGCCTACGAGATGATCATCAAGGCGCGCTTCGGGACGACCGTCTGCTCGCTGGTGCGGGCCGGGCTCGGCATCGCCATCATCGACCAGTTCACCGTGGCGCATGGCTCGATGCAGGGCATCGGCACGATCCCGATCGCCGAGCCGACGCAGTTCCAGACCTATGTCGCGATCAAGAACGACAAGGCCCCCTCGCTCTACGCCGAAACCTTCGTCAGATTGCTGCGCGAGGAGATGGACGCGGTGGTCCCGGTCCGGGTCCGGACGGCGTCGCTGCAACGGGCGCGAATGATAACATCAGGTTAGGTAATCAGGACGGATTGGTTATCGCGTTATTGCCGTAAATCGGTTTAAAGACGATGTCGCGACGCCTGCTTTCCAAGATGGGCGAGCCGCAATAGGGACGGACATGCCGGGATTTCCCATCGCCAAACGGACGAAGCGCGTCCTGCTCGGGCTGATCGGCTCGCCGATCGCGCATTCGGCCGCGCCGGCGATGCATGAGGCGGCCGCCCGGGCCGCGGGCCTCGACCTGCACTATCACCTGATCGAGGTCGCGGACGCCTGCCGCGACGACCTCGCCGCGATGCTCGACGGCGCGCGCCGGCTCGGCTTTTCCGGTCTCAACGTCACCTTTCCATATAAGGAAGCGGTGGTCCCGCTGCTCGACGCGCTCTCGCCCGAGGCCGCGGCCATGGGCGCGGTCAACACGGTCGTCGCGCGCGACGGCAAACTCACCGGCCACAACACCGACGCGACCGGCTTCGCCACGGCCTATCGCGCGCTGAGGCGGCAGGACGGCGACGCGCCCGTCGCGATCATCGGCGCCGGCGGCGTCGGCAAGGCGATCGGCTTCGCGCTGGCCTCCTGCGGCGTCACGCGCCTGCGGCTGTTCGATATCGACCGCGCCCAGGCGCAGGCGATGGCGGCCCAGCTTGGCCAGGCCGTATCGGTCGAGATTTCCGCCACCGTGGCGGACGCGGTCAAGGGCGCGGCCGGCATCGTCAACGGCACGCCGATCGGGATGCTGCCGAACCGCGACAGCCCCGTGCCGGCGAACCTGATCCGGGCGTCGCAATGGGTGGCCGACGCGGTCTATCATCCGCTCTGGACGCCGCTGCTCAAGGCGGCGCGAAGCGCGGGCGCGACGGTGATGACCGGCCGCGAACTCTCGATCAACCAGGCCGTCGACGCCTTCGCCCTGTTCACCGGCGCAGCGCCGGCCCATGGCGCGATCGCCGACGCCTTCGACCAGGCTCTCGCGGCGCAGGAGACCAAGACCCACGCCGCCTGACAAGCGCCCCGGAGCAAACCGGGCGAAGCAAGAAACGACTGAAAATCCTCGGAGGAGACGACGACATGACGAACAAATGGATCATCGCGGCCGCTCTGACGGCCACACTTGGCTTGCCGGCTTTGGCGCAGGACAAGGTCAAGCTCATCGACGTGGTCGAGCTCTCGGGCGCGGGCGCGACCGCCGGCACCAACTGGAAGAACGGCATCGACCTCGCCGTCGCCGACATCAACGCCAAGGGCGGCATCCTCGGCAAGCAGATCGAGATCACCCATTACGACACGCAGACCAATCCGGGCAACACCCGCGCGGCGGTGCAGCGCGCCATCGACGAGGGCACCTATGCCGTGCTCGGCCCGGTCTTCTCCGGCCCGATCGGCGCCTCGATGCAGATCGCCCAGCGCGCCGAGATCGCTCAGATCGTCGGCGGCGAGGCGGCCGGCCTGACCAAGCAGGGCAACAACTACCTGTTCCGGACCTCGCTCAGCCAGTCGGCGGCGATGCCCAAGATCGCGAACTACCTCAAGAACACGGTCAAGGCAGGTTCCGTCGCGGTGGTCTGGGTCAACAACGACTTCGGCAAGGGCGGACGCGACGCGATCATCCCCGAGCTCGAAAAGGCCGGCATCAAGCTGGCTGTCGACGTCTCGACCGAGCAGGGCCAGGCCGATTTCGCCGCGGACGCGATCAAGGTCAAGAACTCCAACGCCGACGCCGTCTTCGTCTATCTCAACGAGGAGGAGAGCGCCCGCTTCCTGACCGCCGCCAAGCAGCAGGGCATCGCCAAGCCGATGGTCGGCGAGACGACGCTGCTCGGCGCCAAGGTGATCTCGCTCGCGGGCGCGGCCGCCAACGGCGTCAAGGGCCATGTCGGCCTGTCGATCGACGCGCCGATCCCGGCCTTCCAGGAGTTCGGCAAGAAGTTCCAGGCGAAGTACAACTACGCCTCCGACCATAACGGCCTGAAGGGCTACATGGCCGTCTACATGGTCAAATGGGCGACCGAGAAGCAGAAGAAGTTCGACAAGAAAGGCGTCGCCGACACGCTGCGCGGCGCGACGATCACTCCAGCCGAGGAGCCCGGCATCCTGATGGAGACCACCATCGAGGCCAATGGCGACCTCGACCGGGTCAGCTTCCTCGCCGAGGTGATCGACGGCAAGCAGGTGATCAACGCGACCTTGCCGAAGATCAAGCCGTAGGCTTCGCCGTCATTGCGAGCGAAGCGAAGCAATCCACGGCCACGCGTCCCCTGGATTGCTTCGTCGCCACGCTCGCAATGACGGTTTCGTCCAGGGACGGTCGGGCCCCGCCCGACCATGACGCTCCAGCAACCGAGCGAGAATCGTCATGGCCGAATTCATCGCCTATCTCATCGCCGGCATCGCCACGGGCGCGATCTATGCGCTCGCGGCGATCGGCTTCACCCTGGTCTGGCAGACCTCGCAGACGATCAACTTCGCCCAGGGCGAGTTCGTCATGCTGCCGGCGATCCTGGCGCTGCTCGCGATCAAGCTCCTCGGCGCGCCGGTCTGGCTCGGGGCGCTGGTCGGCATCGCCGCCTTCATCCTGATCTTCGGCGTCGGCTTCAAGCTCGCGGTGGTCGATCCGATGATCCGGCATGGCGTGCTGCCGCTCGCCATCGCCACCATGGCGCTCTCGATCATCATGAAGGAAGGCGCCAAGGACGGTTTCTCGGCCGAGGCGCAGACCTTTCCCTCCTTCGTGCCCTCGCAGACGATCTCCGTCTTCGGCGCGTCGATCTCGCTGCAGCATCTCGCCATCATCGCGGTCGCCTTCGCGGTGATCTTCCTGCTGCAATGGTTCGTCGGCGGCACAAGGCTCGGCCGCCAGATGCAGGCGACCGCGCAGAACCCGACGGTCGCGCGCATCCTCGGCATTCCCGTCGAGCGCATGGTGCTTTTGACCTTCGCGATCAATGCAGCGCTCGCCGTCGTCGCCTCGGTGCTGATCTCGCCGATCTATCTGGCGAAGTTCTCGAACGGCGAGGTCATCGGCCTGTTCGCCTTCATCGCGGCGATCGTCGGCGGCTTCAACCAGGTCCGCGGCGCGCTGGTGGGCGGACTGATCGTCGGCATCGTCGATTCGATGGCGGCCGCCTACGTCTCCAGTTCCTACAGGCTCGCCGTGCCGCTCGTCCTGCTCGTCGTCATCATCCTGCTCAAGCCGGAAGGCCTGATGGGTCGCAAAGAGGAGCGCCGCGTATGACCGCGCCCGCAACCCGCCAAGGTCTTCAAGGCGAAGTTCCGCCGCAGGATCGCGGCCGCGCGCTCGCCCTCCCCGGCTTCGTCGACGGCACCCTGCTCACGCTGGTCGCGGGCGCCGTGATCCTCTGGTTCGCGCCCTCGGGCATGGGCCGCTACGGCACCTATGTGCTCTCGCTCTGGCTCGTGATGAGCATCGCCGTGATGGGGCTCAACCTGACGCTCGGCTATGCCGGACTCAAATCGCTGGCGCAGGCCGCCTTCATGGGGCTCGGCGCCTACCTGACCGCGATCCTGACGACCAGATACGGCGTCTCCTGGTATGTCGGCTTCGCGCT
Source organism: Allobosea sp. GW821-FHT12C12 (assembly GCF_058807355.1). Classification (NCBI taxonomy): domain Bacteria; kingdom Pseudomonadati; phylum Pseudomonadota; class Alphaproteobacteria; order Hyphomicrobiales; family Alloboseaceae; genus Allobosea; species Allobosea sp. GW821-FHT12C12. The sequence goes on along the minus strand of NZ_JBXAQP010000005.1, from coordinate 138,936 downwards.
GTCGGGCCTGCTGACCTTCGCGGTCGGGCTCGTGCTCGGCTTCCCGGCGCTGCGCGTCAAGGCGCATTACCTCGCCTTCGTGACGCTCGCCTTCTCGACGCTGATCTGGCTGATCATGCGCAACGAGCAGTGGCTCACCGGCGGCGTCTTCGGCATCTCCAACATCAACCGGCCGGACTTCCTCGGCATCAAGCTGTTCAACGCGCTCGAATTCCACCGCTTCGTCGTGGTCGTCACCTTCATCCTCGCGGTCGTGCTGTGGTGGATGATCCGCTCGCCCTGGGGCCGCGCCTTCACGGCGCTGCGCGAAAACCCGATCCGGGCCGCGAGCCTCGGCGTCGACACCCGCATGTACACGCTGCTCGCCTTCGCGATCGGCTCGGCCTATGCCGGCTTCGCGGGCGCGCTCTATGCCCCTCTGGTCGAGTTCATCGACCCCTCGCCCTTCTCGCTGTCGCAGAGCTTCTTCCTGCTGCTGATGGTGGTGGCCGGCGGCTCCGGCTACCTGCTCGGCCCCTTCATCGGGGCGCTGCTCGGCGTCGTCCTGCCGGAGTGGCTGCGCGTCGCCGGCTCGCTTTACCTGATCATCTTCGCCGCCATCGTGATGCTGCTGCTGATCGCCTGCCCGCAGGGCATGAGCGGGCTGCTGGAGCGCGGCTGGCGCAGGCTCACCGGCAAGAAGGCGGCGCGCTGATGGGACAGGTCTCTCCAAGCAAGGTTCTGGAAGTCTCCAACCTCCACAAGGCGTTCGGCGGCATCAAGGCCGTCAACGGCGTCTCCTTCTCCGTCAACGAGGGCGAGATCCTCGGCATCATCGGGCCCAATGGCTGCGGCAAGTCGACCCTGTTCAACTGCATTCTCGGGCAGCTGGAGCCGACCGAGGGCAGCGTGAAGCTCGACGGCAAGGAGGTCACCAACAAGCGGCCCTCCGAGCTCAACCGGCTCGGCGTCAGCCGCACCTTCCAGCTGCTGCAGGTCTTCCCCGAGCTGACCGTGCGCGAGAACCTGATCCTCGCCGGGCAGGAGCATGAGGGCACGATGCTGTCGCGCTTCTTCGGACCGCGCGATGCGGGCCTGTCGGACAAGGCCGACCAGATGATCGCCTTCTTCAAGCTCGGCCATCTGATCGACGCCAAGGCCGGCGGGCTCTCCTACGGCCAGCAGAAGCTGCTCGACGCCGCGATGGCCTTCATGGCCGGCCCGCGCCTCGTGCTGCTCGACGAGCCGGCCGGCGGGGTGAACCTGACCATGCTCGGCGACCTCAAGGAGCGCCTGCGCGCCATCAACGCCGAGCAGGGCGCGACCTTCGTCGTGATCGAGCACAACATGGATTTCGTGATGAGCCTGTGCTCGCGGGTGATCGTGCTGGCCGAGGGCAAGGTGCTGGCGCAGGGCACGCCGGCCGAGGTCAGGGCCAATCCGGCCGTGATCGACGCGTATCTGGGGCATTGAGGAGGCCGTCATGACCACTTCCATCCTCGAGCTCGACGGCGTGGTCGGCGGCTACGGCGCCATGACCATCCTCAACGGCACGACCTTCAAGGTGCCGCGCGCCGCGATCACCACCGTGATCGGCCCCAACGGCGCCGGCAAATCGACGGTTTTCAAGGCGATCTTCGGCCTGCTCAAGGTCCGTGAAGGGCATATCCGGCTCGAAGGCCGGGAGATCACCAACTGGAGCCAGCGCAAGCTGCTGGAGGCCGGCATCTGCTACGTGCCGCAGGGCCGCAACATCTTTCCGGAACTGTCGGTACGCCATAACATCGAGCTGGGCGCCGTCGCGGCGGGCTCGCACATCACCGACATGCCCAGGCGCATCGAGGCGGCGCTCGACCGCTTCCCTGCGCTGCGGGCCAAGGCCGACGTGCAGGCCTCGACCCTGTCCGGCGGCCAGCAGAAGCAGCTCGAGATCGTGCGCGGGCTGCTGCTCGACCCCAAGCTCGTGCTGATCGACGAGCCCTCGATCGGGCTGTCGCCGATGCTGGTGCAGGAGACCTTCGGCATCCTGATGGATCTCCGCGCCAGGGGCGTCACCATCCTGATGATCGAGCAGAACGCCCGCTCGGCGCTGGAAATCTCCGACGAGGGTCTCGTGCTCGAACTCGGCCAGACCCGGATGCAGGGCCCGGCGGCGGAGATCCTGAACGATCCGCGCGTGGCGCAGCTCTTCCTGGGCGGCGCGCTGACGGAAGCGGCGTGATGGTCGCCATGGCGACAGGCCTCGACCTGTCCCCTTCCCCCCGTTTGCGGTGGGGAAGGGTTAGGGATGAGGGGGCGTGCAGGACGAGCCCTATCGGCTGTCGCAGAGCGACGGCCTGGCCTCTCCTCCCCACCCCGGCCCTCCCCACCGCAAGCGGGGGGAGGTGTCGCGCGTCCCGTGGGAGGCCGGCAACGTGAACGCCAAGCTGAACATCGCCCTGATCGGCGCCGGGCTGATCGGCCGCGCCCATCTCGACCGCCTCGACGCCTCGGCCGACTGCGCCTGCGCCGCGATCTGCGATCCGACCGATGCCGCCAGGGCGATCGCCGTCGAGCGCGGCCTGCCCTGGTTCCCCTCTCCGCGCGAGATGCTGGCGGCGACGAAGCCCGATGGCGCGATCGTCGCAACGCCCAATGCGCTCCATGTCCCGAACGCGATCGACTGTCTCGAGGCCGGCGTGCCGGTGCTGGTCGAGAAGCCGCTGGCCGAGAGCGGCGCAGCGGCGCGGCGGCTGGTCGAGGCGCAGGCGCGGACCGCCGTGCCCGTGCTCGCCGGCCATCACCGCCGCCACAACCCGATCGTCAAGACTGCCCGCCGGCTCGTGCGGGAAGGCCGCCTCGGCCGGCTCGTCGCGGTCAACGCACTGTTCCTGATCCGCAAGCCCGACGACTATTTCGATGTCGCCTGGCGGCGCGAGGCCGGCGGCGGTCCGGTGCTGATCAACCTGATCCACGACATCGACAATCTCCGCTTCATCTGCGGCGAGATCGAGAGCGTGCAGGCGCTGACCTCGAACGCCGTTCGCGGCTTCGCCGTCGAGGATACGGCGGCGCTGATATTTCGCTTCGCCAACGGCGCGCTCGGCGCCGCGACGGTCTCCGACGCCACGCCATCGCCCTGGAGCTGGGAGCTGTCGTCGGGCGAGAACAAGGCCTATCCGCGGCGCGAAGGGCATTGCTACCTGATCGCCGGCAGCGAGGGCTCGCTGTCGCTGCCGAAACTCGAATTCTGGTCCTATGAGGGCGAGCCGGGCTGGTGGGAGCCGCTGCGACAGGAGACGCTCAGTGTCGCGCCGATCGAGCCGCTGGCCGAGCAACTGCGCCATTTCCGCGCGGTGATCCGCGGCGTCGAGCAGCCGATCACGGACGCCGCCGATGCAACCCGCACGCTTGCTGTGGTCGAGGCCGTCGCGGAAGCCGCGCGCCGGGGCGGCCCGGTCGTGGTCGGCGGAGAGTGGAAGGCGCAGGCCGCATGAACCCGACCTCGATCGCGACCGTTTCTCTCAGCGGCGACCTCGCCGAGAAGCTGCTGGCCATCGCCGCCGCGGGCTTCGACGCCGTCGAGGTCTTTGAGAACGATTTTCTCACCTTCGACGGCAGCCCGCGCGATGTCGGGCGGATGAGCGCCGATCTCGGCCTCAAGATCATCGCCTTCCAGCCCTTCCGCGACTTCGAGGGCATGTCCGAGCCGCTGCGCGCCCGCGCCTTCGCCCGGGCCCAGCGCAAGTTCGAGGTGATGAACGAGCTCGGCACCGATCTGATGCTGATCTGCTCGAACGTCTCGCCGCAGTCGCTCGGCGGCGTCGACCGGGCGGCGGCCGATCTGCGCGAACTCGGCGAGCTGGCGGCGAAGTCCGGCGTCCGCGTCGGCTTCGAGGCGCTGGCCTGGGGCCGGCACGTCAACGACTATCGCGACGCCTGGGAGATCGTGCGCCGGGCCGGTCACGAGCGCATCGGCCTGATCCTCGATTCCTTCCACACGCTCGCGCGCAACTCGCCGCTGGAGCCGATCGCGGCGATCCCGGGCGACCGCATCTTCCTGGTGCAGCTCGCCGATGCGCCGAAGCTCGACATGGACGTGCTGAGCTGGAGCCGGCATTTCCGCTGCTTCCCCGGCCAGGGCGATCTCCCCGTCGCCGACTTCGTCAGGGCTGTGCAGGCCACCGGCTATGCCGGGCCGCTTTCGCACGAGATCTTCAACGACCAGTTCCGGGCGGGCTCGGCGCGCCGGCTCGCGACCGACGGCATGCGCTCGCTGATCGCGCTCGCCGACCAGACCAGAAGCTCGCTGCCGCCGAAAGCGCGCGTGCTCGGCGTTGAGTTCATCGAGTTCGCGCTCGACGAGGACACCGCCGAGGAGCTCGCCGTCCTGCTCCACGCGCTCGGCTTCCGCCAGACCGGCGCTCATCTCAGCAAATCGGTGATGCGCTGGACGCAAGGTGGCGTCAACCTCGTGCTCAACACCGAGAAGGACGGCTTCGCCCAGTCGCATGCGATTACGCATGGCCCCGGCGTCTGCGCCATCGGACTGAGGGTCGAGGACGTGGCGCGGGCGATGGCGCGGGCAAAGGCGCTGAAGATCGCGGCCTTCGAGCAGCCGATCGCGCCAGGCGAGATGCATATCCCGGCGATCCGCGGCGTCGGCGGGGCGCTGATCTATTTCACGCAAGCCACCGGCGAACTCGGGGAGGTCTGGCAGCGCGAGTTCATCGCCGGGGGGGGCGAGACGGAGCTGGCCCAGCCGTTGCTCGACAGCGTCGACCACATCTCGCAGTCGATGGACTACGAGGAGATGCTGTCCTGGCTCCTGTTCTACACCTCTCTCTTCAAGCTGGAGCGCATCCAGCAGCATGCCATCGCCGATCCGGCGGGCCTCGTCGAAAGCCGGCCGATCATCAGCGACGACGGCGCCGTGCGCTTCGTGCTCAACGGCTCGCAGGCGACGCGGACGCTGTCGTCGCGCTTCGTCTCGGAGCATTTCGGCTCGGGCGTGCAGCACATCGCCTTCGGGGCGCCCGACATCTTCGCGGCCGTCGCGGCGATGCGGGCCGCGGGACTGTCATTCCTCGATATCCCGGAGAATTATTACGAGGACCTCGAAGCGCGCCACGGGCTGGAGCCGGACTTCATCGACTCATTGCGCGAGCACCACATCCTCTACGACCGCGACGGCGAGGCCGAATTCCTGCAGGTCTACACCCACGTCTTCGCCCAGCGCTTCTTCTTCGAGATCGTCGAGCGGCGCAAGGGCTATGCCGGTTTCGGCGCGGTCAACGCCCCTGTCAGGCTGGCGGCGCAGGCCCGCGAGGCACGGCCCGTGACGATGCCGCGCCCGCTGCGAGATTAGCCAACCTCGATCGTTCTTGAGTCCAGCCACCCCGTCATCCCGGACGCAGCGAAGCGGAGCTCCGGGATGACGGGGTGTTTCGGAGCCAAAATACCTCGGCTACCCGCGCGGCTTCTTCATCGGCTCGGGATAGTCCCGAAGCTGAAGCGCGCTGGCCATCGCTGTGCGGCGGCGCTACCAAGGTCGGGCGCGCGCGGTCTTCGATGATGCCCGGCGCGACGGCATGAGGACCTCGATGGCGATGGATCTGCGCCAGCTCCGCTATTTCACCGCCATCGTCGAACAGGGCTCGTTCTCGAAGGCCGCGACGAAGCTGCGCGTGGCGCAGCCGGCGCTGAGCCAGCATCTGCGCCACATGGAGGACGAACTCGGCGTCGCGCTCCTGCATCGGGGCACGCGCGGCGTGCTGCCGACGGAGGCCGGCGAGCGCCTGCTGGCGCGGGCCAGGACGATCCTGGCCGAGTTCGCCGAGCTGCGCGACGCCGTGCGCGGCGAGATGGCGGCGCCCGGCGGCGAGGTCAGGATCGGGCTGCCCGGCACCGTCAGCGAGCAGTTCAGCGTGCCGCTGATCGAGGCGGCGCGCGAGCGCTTCCCGGCGATCCGCATCCGCATCGCCGAGGCGATGAGCGGCTTCGTGCTCGACTGGCTCAGGCGCGGCGACGTCGATCTCGCGGTGATCTACTCGACCTCCGATCCGAAGGGGCTCGGCATCCACCATGTCCTGACCGAGGAGCTCTGCCTGTTCGGCGTGCCCGGCCTGACCGCCGTGAGAGCGCCGCCGGGAGGCGCCGTCAGCCTGGCCGAGGCGGCCTCGGTCGATCTCATCCTGCCCGGCGTCGGCCACGGCCTGCGCGACCAGATCGACGAGGCGGCCGGCGTGCAGACCACGATCCAGCCGGCGATCGAGATCGAATCCTACACGCAGATCAAGCGTCTCTGCGAGCGCGGCCTCGGCTACGGCATCCTGCCGCGCATGGCGGTCACGGCGCAGGAGAAGGCCGGCATCTTCCGAACCTGGCGGATCGAGCGGCCGTCGCTCTGCCGAAAGGTCTATCTCGCCTATTCCACCGAGCGGCCGATGCCCGCGGCGGCGCGGGCCATCGGGCAGCTCTCCTGGGAGATCCTGCGCGGACTCGTCAGCGACGAGACCTGGACGGCGACATTAGGCAAGGACGGCGACCCGCCCGCCTTATATGGCTGATCGCGTTTTTCCTCGACAGCGCTGCGTGGCAGACCGAACCTTGATGCGCTCGGCCCACCTCGTCATTGCGACGACGGTTTTGACCTGGCCAGGTCGTAGCCACCGCCGCCAGAGGATACGCCTGTGAAAATCCGCGCCGCCGTCCTCAACGCAAGCCCCGTCTCCGCGCCCTATGCCCGAAGCCGGCCGATGTCGATCGAGGAGGTCGAGCTTGCCCCGCCCGGCCCCGGCGAGGTGCTGGTCCGAGTGCGGGCGGCGGGGCTTTGCCATTCCGACCTCGCGGTGATCGACGGCAACCGGCCGCGCCCGGTGCCGATGGTGCTCGGCCACGAGGCCGCCGGCGAGGTGGTCGAGCCCGGACCCGGGATCACCGACCTGAAGCGCGGCGACCGCGTCATCATGGTGTTCGTGCCGTCCTGCGGCCACTGCGCGCCCTGCAGCGAGGGCCGCCCTGCCCTGTGCGAACCCGGCAACGCCGCCAATGGCGCAGGCGAACTGCTCGGCGGCGGGCGCCGGCTCTCGATCGGCGGCAAGCCGGTGCATCACCATGTCGGCGTCTCGGCCTTCGCCGAACATGCCGTGATCTCGCGCCATTCGCTGGTGAGGATCGAGGCCGACATCCCGCACGAGATCGCGGCGCTGTTCGGCTGCGCCGTGCTGACCGGCGTCGGCGCGGCGGTGAACACGGCGAAGGTCCGCGCCGGAGAGACGGTTGCGGTCGTCGGTCTCGGCGGGGTGGGGCTGAGCGCGCTTCTGGGAGCGGCCGCCTGCGGCGCATCGCGCCTCATCGCCGTCGATCTATCCGACGAAAAACTTGCCATCGCGCGCGATCTCGGCGCGACGGATGCGTTCAACGCCGGTGACGCGAACGTCGTCGAGGCGATCCGGGCCGCGACAAAGGGCGGCGTCGACCACGGGCTGGAGATGGCGGGCTCGGTCAAGGCGCTCGACCTCGCCTACCGGATCACGAGGCGTGGCGGCACGACGACCACGGCAGGCCTCGCCAACCCGGCGCACACGCTCTCTCTCGCGCCGGTCGGACTCGTCGGCGAGGAGCGCACGCTGAAGGGCTCCTATGTCGGCTCCTGCATCCCGGTCCGCGACATTCCCCGCTTCGTCGATCTCCACCAGCGCGGCAAGCTGCCGGTCGACAGGCTCTGGACCAGTTCGAGCGGGCTCGACGGCATCAACGAGGGCTTCGACGCGCTGCACGAGGGCCGCACGATCAGGCACATCATCCAGATGTGACCAGCCGGCCCGGCCGCAGCGTCTGACGCAGGGCCGACGACGAGTTCCCCGGGCTTGTCCCGCGCGCCGGCCGCGCCGCCGAGGAGCACCGTGCCCACCAGCGATGCGGCGGCCAGTGTCGCCCTGATCACGATGCCCTCCCTGAATTCCTCGCGGAGCCCGCTCCTGGCGGCGCGCCGCCCGATCCTGAGGGTGTATGGGCGGTGGGAGGCTGCAAGCGGGATAAGGCGATGCGCACCATGGCGAAACTCTGTGGAAGCGCGGTCTCCGCAGAGTTTCGCTATGGTCGCCATCGCAAAACGCTATTTGACTCGACGAGCCCGGATGCCCGCTTTCGCACTCATGGGACGAGCGAACTGATGGCGATGACGGACGCTCTCGAAGGCATCCTCGTGGTGGCGCTGGAACAGGCGGTGGCCGTGCCGGTGGCGAGTTGCCGGCTGGCCGACGCCGGCGCGCGCGTGATCAAGCTCGAGCGGGCCGAGGGCGATTTCGCGCGCGGCTACGACGACTACGCCAGGGGGCTGTCGTCCTATTTCGTCTGGATCAACCGCGGCAAGGAATCCTGCCGCGTCGACCTCAAGGACCGCGACGACCGCGCCATGGTCGAGGCGATGCTCGCCAAGGCCGACGTCTTCATCCAGAACCTCGCGCCGGGCGCGACGGCGCGGCTAGGGCTGGGCGCCGACGCGTTGCGCCAGCGCTACCCCAGGCTGATCACCTGCGACATCTCCGGCTATGCGCCGGGCACGCCGCATCATGCGCGCAAATCCTACGACCTGCTGGTGCAGGCGGAGTCGGGGCTGTCGGCCATCACCGGCACGGAAGAGTCCGGCCCCTCCCGCATCGGCGTCTCGATCGCCGACATCGCCACCGGCCAGGCGGCCTATGCCGCGATCCTGGAGGCGCTGCTGCGACGGGCGCGGACCGGCCAGGGCTCGGCGATCCAGCTCTCGCTGTTCGACACGCTCGGCGACCTGATGAACGTGCCCTACCTGACCCGGCGCTATGGCGGCATCGAGCCGCCGCGCGTCGGGCTCGCCCACCCCTCGATCGCGCCCTATGGCGTCTTCGCGACCGCCGACGGAAACATCCTGATCTCGATCCAGAGCGAGCGGGAATGGCAGGTCCTCGCCCGTGAGGTGCTCGGCAGCGAGGCGCTTGCAAACGAGCCCCGTTACGCCAGCAATGTGCTGCGGGTGCGCGAGCGCAAGGCGCTCGACGCCGACATCCAGGCGATCCTGATCTCGCGGGCCTTCGCGGATGTCACGGCCGCGCTCGACGCCTGCGCCATCGCCTATGGCACGGTCTCCAGCGTCGGCGATCTGATGGCCCACCCCGCCGCGACGGCGCTGCCTGTCGAAACCGCCCATGGCCCCGTCGAGGTGCTCGCTCCGCCGGCCATCGTCGATGGACGGCGGGTCAAGATGCGGCCCGTGCCGGCGCTCGGCCAGCACGACGAGGCGCTGCGGGCCGAGTTCGCGCCGAAAGCCGCGCGCACGGCCTGACATCCGCCTTTCAACCCGGGAAGAATGCGATGCAGACAACCGACCACGCCGATATCCGCGACGCCGTCGCAAGACTCTGCGCCGATTTCCCGGGCGAGTACTGGCGCAGGCTCGACCGCGAGATGGCCTATCCGGCCGAGTTCGTCTCGGCGCTGACCCAGAGCGGTTTCCTGTCGGCGCTGATCCCGGACGAGTTCGGCGGAGCGGGGCTGACGCTTTCGGCGGCGACCGTGATCATGGAGGAGATCCAGCGCCAGGGCTGCAACGGCGCGGCCTGCCATGCCCAGATGTACATCATGGGCACGCTGCTGCGGCACGGCTCGGCCGCGCAGAAGCAGCAATACCTGCCCAGGATCGCCTCGGGCGAACTGCGCCTGCAGGCCTTCGGCGTGACCGAGCCGACGAGCGGCACCGACACGACATCCCTTCGCACCTTCGCCAAACGCGACGGCGACCATTACGTCGTCAACGGCCAGAAGATCTGGACCAGCCGCGCCGCCCAGTCCGACCTGATGCTGCTGCTCGCCCGCACCACCCCGCGCGAGCAGGTCGCCAAACGCACGGAGGGTATGTCGGTCTTCATCCTCGACATGCGCGAGGCGCTGAAGGCGGGGCTGACGATCCGGCCGATCCGCACGATGATGAACCACGCCACGACCGAGGTCTTCTTCGACAACGTCGAGGTTCCGGCCGAGAACCTCGTCGGCGAGGAGGGCAAGGGTTTCCGCTACATCCTCTCGGGCATGAACGCCGAGCGCATCCTGATCGCGGCCGAATGCGTCGGCGATGCGAAATGGTTCGTCGAGAAGGCATCGAGCTATGCCCGTGAGCGCAACGTCTTCGGCCGGCCGATCGGCCAGAACCAGGGCATCCAGTTCCCGATCGCCAAGGCCTACGCCAACATGCGCGCGGCCGAGCTGATGGTGCGCGAGGCGGTCAGGCTCTACGAGGCCGGAGAGAATTGCGGCGCGGAGGCCAACATGGCCAAGATGCTGGCGGCGGACGCCTCCTTCGAGGCGGCCAATGCCTGCATCCAGACGCATGGCGGCTTCGGCTTCGCCGAGGAATACGATGTCGAGCGCAAGTTTCGCGAGACGCGGCTCTATCAGGTCGCGCCGATCTCGACCAATCTGATCCTGAGTTATCTGGCCGAGCATGTCCTGGGCATGCCGAGGTCGTATTGAGTATCAGCCCATGACGATCGACATCGACCATCTGCGCTCCTGGATCGGCAGGACCGAGGAGGCCTCCGACCTGATCACGCCCAGGCTGGTGCGCAGCTTCGACGCGACCTTCGCGCCGCATCTGGCGCCCTGCCCCGCCGATGAGGCGCCGCTCGCGCTGCACTGGTGCCTCGCGCCGCCGATCGCGCCGATGGGCGCGATCGGGACAGATGGGCACGCCGCCAGGGGCGAGTTCCTGCCGCCGGCGCCGCTGCCGCGCCGGATGTGGGCCGGCGGGACGATCGAGACCGTCGCGCCGCTGCGCGAGGGCGATCTCGTCACGCGCCGCTCGACCATCGGCGACGTGACGTTCAAGGAGGGCCGCACGGGGCCGCTTTGCTTCGTCGCGGTCGACCACGAAATCGTCAGCCCGCGCGGCACGGCGCTGCGCGAGCGCCACAACATCGTCTATCGCGAGGCGGCGACGCCGGGCGCTCCCGTCAGGACGGCGGAGCCTGCCGAGCCGCAGCCGGCCGACCTCGTCTGGGAGGCGCAGAGCGACCCGGTGTTCCTGTTCCGCTATTCGGCCATCACCTTCAACGGCCACCGCATCCATTACGATTCGCCCTATGTCACCCGGGAGGAGGGCTATGACGGGCTCGTGGTGCACGGACCGATCCAGGCGACGCTGCTCCTCAACATCATCGCGACGCTGTCGGGCGGCGAGCCGATCAAACTGGATTATCGCAGCGTTTCCCCGCTGATCGCGGGGCCGGCCTTCCTGGTCAAGGCGAAGCGCCTGCCGGACGGCGCGATCACGGCCTGGACCGAAGGCGCGGACGGGCGCGTGCGGATGGAGGGCGTCAGCCGCGCGGGCTAACGCTCAGGCCGGCGCCAGGAAGGGCTGGGCGATCTCGCGGAAGACCGGCAACGCCTCCAGACTTGCGCAATGGGCTAGGAAGCCGGCGGCTCCTTGCCCAAAGCAAGGTCGGGATGCGCCTCACCGAGACAGCGCGACGCCGCGGCCACGGCGAATCGCATTGTCCGATCAGGCTCACCGCAGCCTCCGATTTCGGCGTGTCACGCCCCTGCGGCAATGCTAGCCTGCGCTCACCTCGGAAGCGATCAGGAGCAGGTCATGTCACGCGAAACCCGGTTCAACCGCCGTGACGCCCTCAAGGCCGGGGCCGCGGTCGCCGCCAGCGCCGCGCTTCCCGCGATGGCGCAGGCCCCCGCGCGCCTGAAGCTGCGCGTGCTGGAAACCACCGACCTCCACGTCAACGTCGTGCCTTACGACTATTTCCGCGACGCGGCCGACGACACGGTCGGCCTCGCCAAGACGGCGACGCTGATCAAGGCGGCGCAAGGCGAGGTCAAGAACAGCCTGCTCTTCGACAATGGCGACTTCCTGCAGGGCTCCTCGCTCGGCGACTACATCGCCTACAAGAAGGGGCTCAAAAGCGGCGAGACGCATCCGATCATCGCCGCGATGAACGCCCTGCCCTACGCCTGCGGCACGCTCGGCAACCACGAGTTCAACTACGGGCTGGAATTTCTCGAGAACGGTCTGGCGAAGGCCGAATTCCCGATGGTCTGCGCCAATGTCGAGCGCGTCGGCGGCGCGCCGCTGGTCGATCCCTGGCGGCTGTTCGAGCAGAGCTTCGAGGACGAAGCGGGCGCCAAGCACGTGCTCCAGATCGGCGTGATCGGCTTCGTGCCGCCGCAGATCATGCAATGGGACAAGGCCAATCTCGACGGCAAGCTGCGGGCGATCGACATCGTCGACGCCGCCGGCAAGCACCTGCCGGAACTGCTCGCGGCGGGGCCGGACATCGTCGTGGCGCTGTGCCATTCGGGCATCGCGGGCGGCGAGCGGCGCGGCGGCGAGGAGAACGCGGCGCTGCATCTCGCCAGGCTCGACGGCATCGACGTGATCCTGACCGGGCACCAGCATCTCGTCTTTCCCGGCGGAAAAGCCTTCGACGGCATCGCCGGCGTCGACAACGTCAAGGGCTCGCTGCACGGCAAGCCCGCCTGCCAGCCGGGCTTCTGGGGCTCGCATCTCGGGATCGTCGATCTCGATCTGGAGAAGCGCGGCGAGCGCTGGCGCGTCGCCGGCTTCAAGGTCGATCCCAAGCCGATCTACGAGCGCACGCCCGACCGCAAGATCGTCCCCAAGGCGGCGGTCGAGCCGGCCGTGCTGGCGACGGTGAAGGCCGACCACGACGCGACGCTGATCTATATGCGCGAGCCGGTGGGCGCCACGGCGTCGCCGATCAACAGCTTCTTCGCGCTGGTCGCCGACGACCCGTCCGTGCAGATCGTCGCCGAGGCGCAGATCGCCTATGCCAAGGGGCTGATGGCGCAGACGCAGTGGAAGGCGCTGCCGGTGCTCTCGGCCGCGGCCCCCTTCAAATCGGGCGGGCGCTCGGGGCCGGCCTTCTTCACCGACATTCCGGCGGGGCCGCTGGCGCTGAAGAACATCGCCGACATCTATCTCTATCCGAACACGCTGCAGATCGTGAAGGTGACCGGCGAACAGGTGCGCGAATGGCTGGAACGCTCGGCCGGCATCTTCAACCGCATCGACCCCGCGAAGAGTGAGGAGCAGCCTCTGATCGATCCCCGCTTCCCGGCCTTCAATTTCGACGTGATCGACGGCGTCACCTACAGGATCGACGTCACGCAGGCCTCGCGCTACGACGGCGACGGAAAGCTCGTCGCGCCAGACGCGCGCCGCATCGTCGACCTCGCCTTCGAGGGCAAGCCGATCGACGAGAAGGCCGAGTTCATCGTCGCCACGAACAACTACCGCGCCTCGGGCGGCGGCAATTTCCCCGGCACGAGGACGACGATCGTGCTGGAATCGCCCGACCTCAATCGCGACGTGGTGGTGCGCTACATCCTCGACAAGAAGACCGTCGAGCCCAAGGCGGACGGCAACTGGGCGCTGAGCCCCCTGCCCGCGAGCGTCAACGTCACCTTCGTCACCTCGCCCGCGGCGGCCGGCAAGCTGCCGGCGGGCCTGAAGGCGGAGGCCGCGGGCGATGGCGGCGAGGGCTTCGCCAAATATCGCCTGCGGGGCTGACCCTCGAGGGCGGGCTTCGCCGGCACGACGGCAAGGCGCGCGGCAGGCTCGCTTCGATCGGCGCCGCTTCCGGTGCGCCCCGACGCATCGCCGTGCCCGGCGCGGAGCCCGCGATCCGGCAGGGCGTGATGCTTGCGCAGGTCGAGGCGGCCAATGGCCGGCCCTTCGAGATCCTGGGGTTCGGCTGGCACCGGGCCATGATCGACGCAGCTGGAAACGTCGTCAGCGTGCCGATCTATAAGCACCGCGAGATTTCGGCCTGGCAACAGACGAACAACAAGGAGTTCGGCTAGCTGTCGCCTCGAGATTACCGGCGCGACAAAAGTTGAAACGAGCGGCAACGGGTGGGCAAGCATGCTCTACGCAAATAAAAGATTCTAATGCGATGAGGAAAAACCGCTCGCTCGACCGTGAAGAAATTAAAGATTTCAATGCGCGCTTTGACGTCATCCAGGCGATCGAAGACGAGCTTCAACGGCGATCTGGAGACCGCAGGGCGCTGTTTCGCCAGTTCTATGGTCACAGGAACTCTTAAGGTCGCGCTCATGGCGGCTCGCGCCACGCTCGCCATCGACTATGCCGATGCACGAAAGACGATCGAGGAGATTGCCGAGTCGGAAGATTTTCCGCAGGCTGGCGATGCCGGGATGGCATTGTGGGCGCTTGACGAAGGCATTTTCAAGCCGGGTTGATCAGCTCGATCTTGCAGCCTCACCACTCCACCAGCCGCCGCGCGATCACCTGCGCCTGAATTTCCGCCGCGCCCTCGAAGATGTTCAAAATCCGCGCGTCGCAGAGCACGCGGCTGATGGCGTATTCCAGCGCGAAGCCGTTGCCGCCATGGATCTGCAGCGCGTTGTCGGCCGCCGCCCATGCGACGCGGGCGGCGAGCAGCTTGGCCATGCCGGCCTCGAGGTCGCAGCGGCGCCCGGCGTCCTTCTCGCGGGCGGCGAAATAGGTGAGCTGGCGGGCGATCAGGATCTCGACCGCCATCATGGCGAGCTTGTCGGCGACGCGCGGGAAGGCGATCAGCGGCTTGCCGAACTGGATGCGGTCCCGCGCGTATTTCAGACCGAGATCGAAGGCCGATTGCGCGACGCCGACGGCGCGGGCCGCCGTCTGGATGCGGGCGGCCTCGAAGGTCTGCATGAGTTGCTTGAAGCCCTGCCCCTCGACGCCGCCGAGCAGGTTCCCGGCCTTGACCTCGAAACCGTCGAAGGCGAGCTCGTATTCCTTCATGCCGCGATAGCCGAGCACCTCGATCTCGCCGCCGCTGAGCCCCGCGACCGGGAACGGCTCCTCGTCGGTGCCGCGCGGTTTTTCGGCGATCAGCATGGAGAGACCGCGATAGCCGGCGGCGTCCGGGTCGGTGCGGACGAGCAGCGTCATGATGTCGGCGCGGACCGGATGGGTGATCCAGGTCTTGTTGCCCGAGACCTTCCAGACATCGCGGTCCTTGACGGCCTTTGTGCGCAGGCTCGCGAGGTCCGAGCCTGTGTTGGGCTCGGTGAAGACGGCGGTTGGCAGCACCTCGCCCGAGGCGAGCTTCGGCAGCCAATACGCCTTTTGCGCGTCGGTGCCGCCGCAGAGGATCAGCTCGGCCGCGATCTCGGAGCGGGTGCCGAGCGAGCCGACGCCGATATAGCCGCGCGAGAGCTCTTCCGAGACGACGCACATCGAGACCTTGGTCAGGCCCATGCCGCCGAACTCTTCCGGGATGGTCAGGCCGAAGACGCCGAGCTCGGCCATCTTCTCGACGACCGCCATCGGGATGTAGTCGTTCTCGCGATGCCATTCATGGGCGTGCGGCGTCACCTCGGCCGCGCAGAACCGGGACATCTCGGAGCGGATCGCCTCCAGCGTCTCGTCGAGGCCGGGATCGCCGACGCTGGAGAGACCATGGCTCTGGCTGAACAGGTCGACGAGACGGGCGCGGTTCTCCGGCGTGTTGCCCTCGGCGATCAGCGTGTCGGCGGCCTCGGAACAGGCGGCGGTAATCGCCTCGGCGGGCAGGCCCAGCGCGCCGAGGCGGACGATCTCGCCCTGGCTCATCGGAATGCCGCCGAAGATCTGCGCGGCGTATTCGCCGGCGCCGATCCGGATGCAGCAGTCCTCCGTCGCGCCGTAGCGATCGCCGGCCCGCAGGCGCTCGCCATAGGCCTTGAGTTCGCGCAGCGCCATCACATAGGTCGCGAGCCAGGACAGGCCGTGGGCGGCGTGCTGCTCGGCCTCGAGCCTCGCCGACGAGATCCTGCCGTCGACCAGCACCTTCCTGCGCACGGCCGCGATCGCCTCCTGCAACAGCGTCTCGAAACCCGGCAGCGCCGCCGCGATCAGAGCGGTCGCCGTGGCCGGCGTCTCGGGCTTCGGGGCGGCGGCGTTGGCGCTCATGGCGATCTCTCCCTTTGTTGCGACGCAGCATAGGCCGAACCGCCGGGAGACGAAAAGCCGTCTTTCGGGTGACGCCGGCCAGGCGGCTATTTCCGGCTCGCCAGTACGACGCCGAGGATCGTCACCCCCATGCCGACGATCTGCAGCGGCGTCAGCGCCTCGCCGAACAGCATCCAGGCCTGGACGGCGACCAGCGCCGGCACGAGATAAAGGAAGGTCGAGACGCGCGATATCTCGCCGCGCCGGATCATCAGCAGATAGAGCCAGACGCCGCCGAGCGAGAGCGACAGCACCGACCAGGCGAGCACCAGCGCCATGGTCAGGTTCCACTCGATCCGCATCGGCTCCAGCGCCCAGGCGAAGGGCAGAGTCACGACGAAGGCCGTGACGTACTGCACCGCCGTGACCGTGCGCAGATCGGCGGTGACGATGCGGGCCTTCTGGTAGAACGAACCGAAGGTGACGGCGAACATGCCGGCGACATTGACCAGCACGGGGATCAGCACGCCCCAGAGCGCGGCGGGCGCGACGCCGGCGAGCTTGGGCTCCAGCACGAGCGCGATGCCGAGGAAGCCGCACAGGATGCCGAGCCAGCGGACGCGCGTGATCTTCTCGCCGGCCAGCATGGGCGCGAAGAGCGCGGTCAGGATCGGCTGCAGTCCGGCGATCAGGCCCGAGATGCCGGTCGGCAGGCCGTGCCGCACCGCCCACCAGACGCCGCCGAGATAGACGGCGTGGATCAGCACGCCGGCGACGACGCAATCGAGAATGGCGCGTCGTCCGCGCGGCCAGGGCGCGCCCATGGCCAGCGCCAGCGCGGTGATCGCCAGCGCGGCGCAGGCATAGCGGACCACGAGGAAGGTCAGCGCGTCGGCATAGAGCGCCGAATAGCCGGCGACGATCCAGCCCGAGGACCAGAGGAAGGTGAAGATCGCCGGGACGAAGCGCAGGAAGAGCGGGGAATCGAGCATGGATCGCCTGTTCGAGGCGATGCTTTACGCGGCTCCGGCCTGCTCCGACAGTGCTCCAACGCCCAGCCGCCATGTCCGGGAGTCCGAAACGACGCAACGCCGCGGAGAGAGCCCCACGGCGTTACGGTGCTATCGTGACAACGCGCCGGTCAGGCGGCGACGCGCCCGTCCGGCGTGTAGCGATCGACGGCGTCGGGCAGATCCCGCGACAGTCTCGCGAGCAGTTCGGCGCGCGACAGGCCTGTGCGCTTCTCCAGATCGGCGAGGACGTCGGGGCCGATCGTCTGTTCGAGGTCCTCGCCGGAAACCGGCTGGTTCGGGCCGCTACGCACCCAGGAATCGGCGGTCTCGCCACGGCCGGCCTGCTTGAAGCGCTCGATCAGCTCGCCGATGCCGCCGCCGAGCAGGCCGCCGATTCCCCCCGCGGCGGCCGCGCCGCGCTGATCGCCGAGCGCCTTGTCGAGCCCGGGAGGCGCGCCCTCGGGCGGACGACCGCCCTGAGCGCCGCCGAACCATTCGGCAAGCTTGTCGCGGTTCTGGAAACCGGCGACGGCGAGCAGGCCGAGAAGCGCCGTCATCGACGGAAAGCCGTTATTGCTCATCTGGAATCTCCACTGTCTAGAGATGGATCAATTGACGCCCGGTCGCTTCGGCGCGATCAGGCGCCGCGGCGGCTCATCATCGACCAGACGGTCAGGATGACGATCGCGCCGACCACCGCGCCGATGAAGCCAGCGCCCTGCCCGGCCGAATACCAGCCCAGCGCCTGGCCGAGATATGTCGCCACCATCGCGCCGACGATGCCGAGGATGGTCGTGAGGATGAAACCCGACGGTTCGTTGGAGCCCGGCGAAATGAACTTGGCGACAAGACCGGCCAGGAAGCCGATCACGATCGTACCGATGATACCCATGATATCCCCCGTCTCATAGGAAAGACCGGCGCGCCAACGCCGGTGCGGCAGCGCCATGCCGCCGCGAAGTCCAAACGGGTGCGATTGAGAAAGGTTCCTCCGAGACTTGGCGAATGCAAGTTCGTTCCTGTCGCCGTGCATCTGGTGCAGCGAAGCAGACCGATTTGATCACGAAATCGGTGCGCGACGGGACGCTTCATTCCGTGAACGGCGGCCATCACCATTTCAAGCATCCGTCCAAGCCGGGCAAGGTGACCTTGCCGCACCCCGTCAAGGACCTGCATCCCAAGACGGTCAAGTCCGTGAAGCGGCAGGCCGGGCTCGTTTGAATTTCGACGTCAACGCCATTGGAAGAACATCGATGTCTGCCGCCTATGTCGCCCTGCTACACTCGCCTGAGAATGCGTCCTCGCCACGGGGCGTCACGTTCCCGGATGTGCCGGGATGCGTTTCATCAGGTGGAGACGATATCGAGGCTATCGAAAAGGCTCGCGAAGCGCTTGCTGGCCACGTTGCCGCACTCCGCGGCTGGGGATCAGGCGCCGCGCGCCCGCAGCCCTCGCGAATTGCTCGAAGACCCTGAATTTCTGACCGAGATCGGCCACAGCCTTATAGATGACGCCATAATCGGTGGCGCGACATCGGTAATGATTCCGCTCGACGAAGTTGCCCCGCCGAAGGAGCGGGTCAAGGTCATGCTGGATCAAACCGTGCTGAGGAAAATCGACAAGCGGCGCGCGCCAAGGGCATCAGCCGTCGGCCTTCATCGAGCAGGCGGCGGGCAAGGCCGCCTCGAAGCGCTCCGCCTGAAACGTCGTCAAGCCTCCAGCGCCTCGACCACGTCCTCATAGGTCCGCAGGCCGGTGCGCGGGGCATAGACCAGTACGGACATGTTGCCGGGCGCGTGCTGGTTCTTCCACATCTTGTGATGGGCGAGCGGGATCTTGTCCCAGGGGAAGACCTCGGACATGCAGGGGTCGACCCGCCGGTCGATGACGAACTGGTTGGCGGCGCTCGCCTGCTTGAGATGTGCGAAATGCGAGCCCTGCACACGCTTCTGCCGCATCCAGACATAGCGGGCGTCGAAGGTGATGTTGAAGCCGGAGGTGCCGGCGCAGAACACCACCATGCCGCCGCGCTTGGCGACGAGGCAGGAGACCGGAAAGGTCGCCTCGCCCGGATGCTCGAAGACGATGTCGACGTCCTTCCTGCCGGTGATGTCCCAGATCGCCTTGCCGAACTTGCGCGCCTCTTTCACCCAGCCGTCGTATTCGGGCGAGTTGACCGTGGGCATCTGGCCCCAGCAGTTGAAGTCCTTGCGGTTGATCACGCCCTTGGCGCCGAGCCCGAGCACGTAGTCGCGCTTGGTCTCGTCCGAGATCACGCCGATGGCGTTGGCGCCGGACGCCGCGCAGAGCTGCACGCCGAAGACGCCGAGACCGCCGGACGCGCCCCAGATCAGAACATTGTCGCCGGGCTTGATGGTGTGGGGGGCGTGACCGAAGAGCATGCGGTAGGCCGTCGCCAGCGTCAGCGTGTAGCAGGCGGCCTCCTCCCAGGTCAGATGCCTGGGCTTGGGCATGAGCTGGCGCGACTGGACGCGGCAGAACTGGGCGAAGGAACCGTCGCCCGTCTCGTAGCCCCAGATGCGCTGGGACGACGAGAACATCGGGTCGCCGCCATTGCATTCCTCGTCGTCGCCGTCGTCCTGGTTGCAGTGGACGATGACCTCGTCGCCGACCTTCCAGCGCTTCACCTTGGAGCCGACGGCCCAGACGATGCCCGAGGCGTCGGAGCCGGCGATGTGCAGCGCGCCCTTGTGAACGTCGAAGGGCGAGATCGGCTGGCCGAGCCCGGCCCAGATGCCGTTGTAGTTGACGCCGCCGGCCATCACGAGGAGCAGCACCTCCTCCTCGCCGATCGCCCAGGTCGGCACGACCTCGACCTGGAACGAGTCCTGCGGCGGGCCGTGGCGCTCGCGCCGGATCGCCCAGGCGTACATGTTGGCCGGCACATGGCCCAGCGGCGGCAATTCGCCGAGTTCGTAGAGATCCTTGAGCGGCGCGGCGCCGGATTGCGTCGACATGGTCTTCCCCCTTGATGTCAGCCTCGCGGATCGGCGTCCGCTTGTTCCAGCCCGGCAAGCCCGGACGAGGATGATGCAACCTCATGCTGCGGCGCGCCATACCTCTAAGGAATTATGCCGCACCGCAAAAAACAAGTGGAAATCCGCATCGACCGCCTGCTCGCGCTCGATCGCTTAACCGAATTCGCCGATGATGCAGCCAGGACGGCGGCCATGGAAAGGGCAACTCCGATGCGCATGCTGCTTTCGATGATCGGCCTCCCGGACATGCCGACGCTGGACATGGTCGTTCTGATCGCGCTCGCAGTCGTCTGCGCGATGATGCTCGGCTGGCTCGCCGACGGCATTTTCGGCGATGGCGGCTTCGGCATCTTCCTGAATGGAATGCTGCTGCTGACCGGCGCCGTCATCGGCGCGATCGTCTGGCGCAAGCTCGGCTATCACGTGAACATCCGCCCCGCGCTGGCGACGACGCTGGCCGCGGCGGGATCGGCGATCACGACGCTGGTGCTGGCCGGCACGATCAAGCGGGCGCTTTAGAAGCGCGTCCGCTCAGGCCGGGCGCGACGCCGCCAGCATGTAGTTGACGTCCATGTCGCGGGAGGCCGACCAGCGATCGGCGAGCGGGTTGTAGACCACGCCGGTCTCCTGCCCGAGATCGAGCCCGTTGGCGGCGATGGCGTCCTTGAGTTCGTCCGGCGTCACGAACTTGTTCCAGTCATGGGTGCCGCGAGGCAGCCAGCGCAGGACGTATTCCGCGCCGACGATGGCGAGCGCATAGGACTTCACGGTGCGGTTCAGGGTCGCCATGACGAGCAGGCCGCCGGGCTTCACCGCCTCGCAGCAGGCCGCCACAAACGCCTCGACATCGGCGACATGCTCGACCACCTCCATGGCGAGCACGATGTCGAAGCGGGAGCCCGCAGCGACGACCGCCTCGATCGCCTCCTCACGATAATCGATCGCCAACCCCGACTTTTCCGCATGGGCGCGGGCGACGCTGATGTTGGTCGGCGCCGGGTCGAGCCCGGTCACGCTCGCGCCGAGCCGCGCCAGCGGCTCGCTGAGCACGCCGCCGCCGCAGCCGATATCGACGACATTCAGGCCATCGAGCACGCGCAGCGATTTCGCATCACGCCGGAAGCGTTCGCAGGCGAGATCGCGAATGAAGCCGAGCCGGATCGGATTGAACTTGTGCAGCACCGCCATCGGGCCGCGCGGATCCCACCAGGTCTTCGCCATCGCTTCGAAGCGCGCGACCTCGGCGGGGTCGACGGTCCGGCCGTCGCGCTCGACTGTGGCTGCCATGGCTTGATTCCCCGACGATGGGCCACCGCGGCGCATCGCATTGACAGGCCGGCCGCTCCCCGTCATCTACACCCGCCTCGCGCCCGGCGCGAGGGTGACCTTTCGTCCCGGCTCCGATGCCGGGCCTTTCGATATGAGAGCCTCTGGACCGCCATGGCCCGTCTGGTGATGAAATTCGGCGGCACTTCCGTCGCCACGGTCGATCGCATCAGGAACGCCGCCCGCCACGTCAAACGCGAATTCGACGCCGGCCATCAGGTTGCGGTCGTGGTTTCGGCGATGTCGGGCAAGACCAACGAGCTGGTCGGCTGGTGCAAGGAGGCCTCGGCGCTGTTCAACCAGGCCGAGTACGACGTGGTCGTCGCCTCCGGCGAGCAGGTGACGTCCGGGCTGATGGCGATCGTGCTGCAGGAGATGGGCCTGCCCGCGCGCTCCTGGCAGGGCTGGCAGATCCCGCTCTACGGCTCCGACGCGCATGGCTCGTCGCGGATCGAGGCGGTCGAGCCGGCCGGCATCGTCGCGGGCTTCGACAGGAACCGGGAGATCGCGGTCTGCTCCGGCTTCCAGGGCGTGCATGCCCAGTCCGGCCGGATCGTCACGCTCGGCCGCGGCGGCTCGGACACCAGCGCCGTCGCGCTCGCGGCCGGGCTCAAGGCCGACCGCTGCGACATCTACACCGATGTCGACGGCGTCTACACGACCGATCCGCGCATCGTGCCGAAGGCAAGGCGCATGGAACGGGTCTCCTTCGAGGAGATGCTGGAGATGGCCTCGCTCGGCTCCAAGGTGCTGCAGGTGCGCTCGGTCGAGATCGCCATGGTCCAGCGCGTGCCGACCTATGTCCGCTCCTCCTTCGACGACCCCGACAATCCGAAATCTGGCACCCTCATCTGCGACGAGGACGACATCGTGGAACAGCAGATCGTCACCGGCATCGCGTTCTCGCGCGACGAAGCCCAGCTCACGCTCCGGCGCGTCGCCGACAAGCCGGGCGTGGCGGCGGCCATCTTCGGCCCGCTCGCCGACGCCAACATCAATGTCGACATGATCATCCAGGTCGTCTCCGACGACCAGGCCACGACCGACATCACCTTCACCGTCCCGACCGCCGACTACGAGCGCGCCAGGACGCTGCTGGAGAGCCGGCACGCCGAGATCGCCTATCAGGCGCTGCAGGGCGCGACGGACGTGGTGAAGATCTCGGCGATCGGCGTCGGCATGCGATCCCATGCCGGCGTCGCGGCGCGCGCCTTCCGGGCGCTGGCCGAGAAAGGCATCAACATCCGCGCGATCACGACCTCGGAGATCAAGTTCTCGGTCCTGATCGACGCGGCCTATACCGAGCTCGCGGTGCGCACGCTGCATTCGCTCTACGGGCTCGACGCGGGGTGAGGCGGAGCCGGAGCTGCATTCCGCTCGCCAGTGCTACGGGGCAATGATATCGTGGCGGCATGATCAAGGAAGCGCTTCATCCAGACACCATCGCCATCATTCGCGAAACGGTCCTCGGCGATATGGGCCGCTTCGGCGGCACGGCCGTCGATGTCCAGGTCGCGCCCGACCATGACGGCGACCCAAGCCTGCGGATCGACGTGCGCTACAGCGGCGCAGGCGAGCCTGTGGACCTCAAGCTCGTGAACGAGCTCCTTTTTAAAGTCCGTCGTCGACTCTGGGAGTTCGGCGAGGAGCGCTTCCCCTATCTGCGCCATCACTTCCCCGACGATCAGAAGGTGGTCGGGTTCAAGTGAACATCGACTTGCTGCAAACTGCCCTGCTGCTGGCCAAGGCCGGCTCAAAACGGCCTCGCCAGGCCGATCTCAAGCGGGCGGTAAGCACGGCGTATTATGCGTTGTTCGACGCGATCGCGACGGATGCCGCCAATCAATTGGCCGGAAAGGGCGACGATCGCGCCTATGGCGTGTGGCGCCTGACCTATCGGGCGCTCGACCACGGCACGGCACGGAAGGTTTGCAGCCAGGTCCGAAAGCTCGGCCTTCCGGAACCGCTCTGTCAATGCGGTGAGGCGTTCGTCGTACTTCAGGAAGAAAGACACAACGCCGACTACGACCCTTATCATCGCATCAGCAGAACAGAGGCGATCGAAGCGATCCTGCTGGCCGAACGAGCCATCCAGTCTCTGGACATGAGCACGGCGCGGGATCGCAAGGCGTTCGCCATCAACCTCCTGCTGAGGAAGCGCTCGTGACGGCCGCTCCTGCCGAATTCGATCCCGCCCGGCTCGACGCCTTTCTGCGCTCCGCTTTGCCCGGCCGGGCCGAGGGCGCGCCGCGCCTGGAGCGGGTCGGCGGCGGGCAGTCGAACCCGACCTTCTTCGTGTCCTATCCGGACGCCGGCACGCGGCTCGTGCTGCGCAAGAAGCCGCCCGGCCCGCTCTTGCCCTCGGCCCATGCGGTCGAGCGCGAGTACCGCATCCTCGAGGCGCTCGCCGGTTCGGCCGTGCCGGTGCCGCCGGTGCTGCTGCTGCACGAGCAGGACGACGTGGTGGGCACGCCGTTCTACCTGATGGAGCGGCTCGACGGCCGCGTCTTTCACGACACCGCCCTGCCCGGCGTCGCGCCCGAGCAGCGCCGCGCGATGTATCTCGCCATGGCCGGGACGCTCGCCGCGCTGCACGGCTTCGACTGGCGGGCGGCCGGTCTCGCCGATTTCGGAAGGCCCGGCAACTACTACGCCCGCCAGCTCAGGCGCTGGGGCGGGCAGTGGCGCGAGACGAAAACGCGCGACATCCCCGCGGTCGACCGCGCCATCGACTGGCTGGAAGCGCATCTCGACGATAGCGCCGAGACCACGATCGTCCATGGCGATTTCCGGCTCGGCAACCTGATGTTCGCATCCGACGGGCCGCGCATCGTCGCCGTGCTGGACTGGGAGCTCTCGACGCTGGGGCACCCGCTCTCCGACGTCGCCTTCTCCTGCCTGCCCTGGCATGCGACGCCGGCGATGTATTCGGGCATCGTCGGACTCGACCGCGCGGCGCTCGGCATCCCGACTCAAGCCGAATACATCGCCCGCTATTGCGCGGCGGCCGGACGGGCCGAAGGGCCGGGCCGCTTCCACCTCGCCTTCTCGCTGTTCCGCTTCGCCGTCATCCTCGACGGGATCGCGGCGCGGGTGAAATCCGGCAACGCCGCGGCGGACAATGCCTCCGATGTCGGCGCGATGGCGGAGAGCTTCGCGCTGCGGGCGCAGGCCGCGATCGACGGACAAGCCTGAAAAAGACGAGGAACGCCATGGATTTCGCCTATTCCGACAAGGTCGAGAGCCTGCGGGCGGAACTGCGGGAGTTCATGGACGCCCATGTCCAGCCGGCGGACGCGCGGTGGAAGCACGAGACCGAGGCCGGCCGCTACCCGATGGCGCTGATCGACGGGCTGAAGGCCAGGGCCAAGGCGGCGGGGCTGTGGAACCTGTTCATCCCGGCGCTGAAGCCCGACGAGCCCGGCACGCGGCTGACCAATCTCGAATACGCCCCGCTGGCCGAGATGATGGGGCGCATCTTCTGGTCGTCGGAGGTCTTCAACTGCAGCGCACCCGATACCGGCAACATGGAAATCCTGCACATGTTCGCGACGCCGGAGCAGCGCGAGCGCTGGCTCGTGCCGCTCATGAACGGCGAGATCCGCTCCTGCGTCGGCATCACCGAGCCCGGCGTCGCCTCATCCGACCCGACCAATCTCCAGACCACGATCACCCGCGACGGCGACGACTACGTCGTCAACGGGCGCAAATGGTGGACGACCGGAGCGCTGCATCCCAACGTCAGGTTCTGCATCGTGATGGGCCTGTCGGACAAGCGCCCCGACGCCGACCCGCACAAGCGCCATTCGATGATCATCGTGCCGATGGATTCGCCCGGCCTGACGGTGATGCGCAACCTGCCGGTGCTGAATCACATCGCGCTAGAAGGCCATACCGAAACCGATTTCGACAATATCCGCGTGCCGGCCGCCAACATGCTGGGCGAGGAAGGCGCGGGCTTCGCGCTGGCGCAGGCGCGGCTCGGGCCGGGCCGCATCCACCATTGCATGCGCACCATCGGGCAATGCGAGGTCGCGCTCGAGCTGATGGTCGAGCGCGCGCTGGAACGAAAGGCCTTCGGCCGCACCATCGCCGAGTACTCCAACATCCAGGACTGGATCGCCGAGGGCCGCATGGAGATCGACCAGGCGCGGCTGCTCTGCCTGCGCGCCGCCTGGATGATGGACAAGCACGGCAACAAGGCGGCGCGCACCGAGGTCTCGGCCATCAAGGTCGTCGCCGCCCGGCTGCAGACCAAGATCGCCGACCGGGCGATGCAGGTCTTCGGGGCGGGCGGGCTGACCAACGACACGCCGCTCGCCTTCATCTACTCCTGGGGCCGGGCGCTGCGCTTCATCGACGGCCCCGACGAGGTGCATCTGCGCACCGTGGCGCGCGCCGAGCTGAAGAAGCGCAAGGAGAGCAACCGCTCGGTCTTCGCCGAACAGGGGGTGAAGCGGCCTTATCTCAAGCCGGCCGCCGGCTAGGCTCAAAGCTGCGATGGTCAAGACGGAACGGGAGATCGCCATGGCGCGGACACTGCTCGACAAGCTCGGCTTCAAACCGGGGATGGCGAGAGAAATCGGGCCATGACCGCCTACGCAAGTCTTTCCGCCCATTACGGCCGCATCAGTGCGCTCGGGAACGCCATCGGCATCCTGCAATGGGACAACGACGCGATGATGCCGAAGGGCGCGGCCGAGACCCGGGCCGATAGCATGGCGCTGCTGCAGGTCATGCGGCACGACCTGGCCACCGCGCCGCAGATCGGCGACTGGCTCGCCGCCGCGGAGGCGCAAGGCGATCTCGGAACCTGGGAGCGCGCCAATCTGCGCGAGATCCGGCGGGTCTGGACGGTCGAGACGGCGCTGCCCGCCGATCTCGTCGAGGCGTCGAGCAAGGCCGTATCGGCCTGCGAGATGCGCTGGCGGCAGGCCCGCGCCGAGGCCGATTTCGCCGGGCTCCTGCCCTCTCTCGCGGACGTGCTGAGCCTGCAGCGCCAGATCGGCGTCGCCAAGGGCGAGAAACTTGGACTGTCGGCCTACGATGCGCTGCTGAACGACTACGAGCCCGGCGGGCGAGCGGCGCGGATCGACGCGCTGTTCGACGAGCTCGCCGGTTTCCTGCCCGGCTTCACGCAGGAGGCGCTGGCCGCGCAGGCGCGCCGGCCGGCGACGCCCGAGCCGGCAGGCCCCTTCCCGGTCGAGAAGCAGCGCGCGCTCGGCCTCCGGATGATGGCGGCGCTGGGCTATGATTTCGAGCGCGGGCGGCTCGACGTCTCGACCCATCCCTTCTGCGGGGGGGCCGACAACGACGTCCGCATCACCACGCGCTATGACGAGGCCGATTTCGACAAGGCGCTGATGGGCGTGCTGCACGAGACCGGGCACGCGCTCTACGAGCAGGGCCGGCCGCAAGCCTTCCTCAGCCAGCCGGTCGGCCAGGCGCGCGGCATGAGCGTGCATGAAAGCCAGTCGCTGCTGATCGAGATGCAGGCCTGCCGCTCGGCGGAGTTCCTCGCCTTCGCCGCGCCGCTGATGCGCGAGGCCTTCGGCGGCGCGGGCGCTGCCTGGGAGGCGCGGGCGCTGCACCGGCGTTTCACCCGTGTCGAGGCCGGCTTCATCCGCGTCGACGCCGACGAGGTGACCTATCCGTCGCATGTCATCCTGCGCTACCGGCTGGAACAGGCGCTGATCGCCGAGACCATCCCCCTCTCGGCCCTGCCCGAGGCCTGGAACGAGGGCATGCGTTCTCTCCTCGGCATCGTGCCGCCCGACGACCGGCTCGGCTGCCTTCAGGACGTGCACTGGCCGAGCGGCGGCTGGGGCTATTTCCCGACCTATACGCTCGGCGCGATGACGGCGGCGCAGCTGTTCGAGGCGGCCTGCAAGGCTGAAGGCGACATCCTGCCAGGCATCGCGCGCGGCGATTTTTCGCCGCTGGTCGGTTGGCTGCGCACCAACATCCATTCGCAAGGCTGCCTGCTGGAGACCGACGACCTGCTGACGCAAGCCACAGGCAAGCCACTCGATGCCGGCGTCTTCAAGGCGCATCTGCGCCGGCGCTATGTCGAGCAAGCCTGATCTGGCCGGCCAGGCCGCGCATCGGAGCCATGCCTTGCCCGCGCATTGACGCTCCCGGAGACGGCCCCGATAGTCGCGGCCCTTTTCGCCCGCGACCTTGTCAGTCCATGCCGCGCCCGACGCCGTCCTCCGCCCTGAACCGTCTGCGCGTGCTCGACCTGTCGCGCGTGCGGGCAGGGCCGACCTGCGCGCGCATCTTCGCCGACTTCGGCGCGGATGTGATCAAGATCGAGAGCCCGCCCGGCCTCGACCCGAACGAGAACATGAGCGGGCCGCGCCACGGCTACGACATGCAGAACCTGCATCGCAACAAGCGCTCGCTGACCCTCAACCTGAAGACGGAGCAGGGCAAGGCGATCCTGACCACGCTGATCGGCACGGCCGACCTGCTGATCGAGAATTTCCGGCCGGACGTGAAAGACAGGCTCGGGCTCGACTTCGCGACGCTGCATGCGTTCAACCCGCGCCTGATCCTGGTCTCGATCTCGGGCTTCGGCCAGAGCGGACCCTACCGGACGCGCGCCGGCTTCGACCAGATCGCGCAGGGCATGGGCGGGATGATGTCGGTGACCGGCCTGCCGGGCCAGGGGCCGGTGCGGGCCGGCATCGCGGTCGCGGATTCCGCCGCCGGGCTCTATGGCGCGGTCGGGGCGCTGGTCGCGCTGCAGGAGCGCGAGGTTTCGGGGCTGGGACAATGGGTCCAGACCTCGCTCCTCGAAGCGCAGATCGCGATGATGGATTTCCAGGCCGCTCGCTATCTGGTCGAGGGCGAGGTGCCGCCGCAGGCCGGCAACGACCATCCCTATTCGACGCCGATGGGCGTCTACGCCGTGCGCGACGGGCACATCAATATCGGCGTCGGCGCGGAGGGCCATTGGCGCTCGTTTTGCGGCGCGGTCGGCCGGCCGGAGCTCGCGGTCGACCCGCGCTATGATCATATGGACAAGCGCTTCGCGGCGCGACCCGAACTGCGCGAGCTGATCGAGACGATCCTGACCACGCAGGACGCGGGCCACTGGCTCGCGGCCTTCGAGGCTGCGGGCGTCCCGGCCGGGCCGATCTATAGCGTCGATGCGATGTTCGAGGACCCGCAGGTCAGGCATCTCGGCATCGCGCAGGCCGTCTCGCATCCCGTCATCGGCGACTATCGCGTCGTCGGCGAGCCGGTCGGCCTGTCGCGCACGCCGGCCGGCGTCGCCACGCCGACGCCGGACGCCGGCGACCACAACGACGAAATCCTGGCCGAACTCGGCTATGACGCGGCCGCGATCGTCGGCCTGCGCGCGAGCGGCGCGATCTGAGGGAGTCGGGCACGATGGAAGACGAAATCCTCTACGCGGTGAAGGACGGCATCGGCACGATCACGCTGAACCGGCCGCGGGCGCGCAACGCGCTGACCTTCGCCATGTACGAACGGATCGCGCTGATCTGCGGCGACGTCGCCGGCCACGGGGCGCCGAAGGTGCTGGTGCTGACCGGCGCGGGCGAGAAGGCCTTCGCGGCCGGCACCGACATCTCGCAGTTCCGCGCCTTCGAGACGCCGGAGGATGCGCTCGCCTATGAGAGCAGGATCGACCGCATCCTGACCACGATCGAGAGCTGCCCCATACCCACCGTCGCCGCGATCTCCGGCGCGGTCACGGGCGGCGGCGCGAGCATCGCCTGCGCCTGCGACATGCGGATCGCCACCGCCTCGGCCAAGTTCGGCTTTCCCGTAGCGCGCACGCTCGGCAACTGCCTCTCGGCCAGGAGCTATGCGCGGCTCGTCGCCCTGCTCGGTCCGGCGCGCGTCAAGGACGTGGTCTTCACCGCGCGTCTGGTCGAAGCGCAGGAGGGCGAGCGCACCGGCCTCTACAAGGAGGTGGTCGCGGACCATCCGGCGCTGATGGCGCGCGCCTACGAACTCGCGGCCACCATCGCCGGCCACGCGCCGCTGACCTTGCGCGCCACCAAGGAATCGCTGCGCCGGCTCGCGCAGGACGGCAGCCGTGCCGAGACCGACGACCTCGTGGTGGCGTGCTATATGAGCGCCGATTTCCGGGAGGGCATCGAGGCCTTCCTGGGCAAGCGGCCGCCGAACTGGACCGGGCGATAGGCCCGGGCCGCGTCGGCCGTCCGGCGCGACCCTCCACGATCGTCGGGCGCGCCGTCAGGCCGTCTTCGCCGGCGGCGTGCCGTGTGTGTGGAAGCTCTCGATCGTCTTCAGCCCCCAGGCCTGGCCCTTCTTCCGCTCGGTTTCGGTCCAGGTCACGGTCCGCCAGTCGGGATCGAGGATCAGCCGCGCGCCGGCATTGGCGATCTCGATGCGGTTTCCCGCCGGTTCGTAGACATAGAGGAAGAAGGTCTGCTGGACCGCGTGCTTGTGCGGGCCGGTCTCGATATGGACGCCGTTCTCGAGGAAAATGTCGGCCGCCTCGAGCACGTGCTCGCGCTGGTCGACGGCGTAGGTCAGGTGGTGGAAGCGCCCGGCCGCGCCGGTGTAGTCGCGCGTATAGGCGATGTCGTAGCTCTTGTTGTTGACGGTGAACCAGCAGCCGCCGACCTCGCCCGAATCGAGCACGATCTGTTCGGTGACGCGGCTGCCCAGCGCCTTCGGCAGGAACTCCCGGATCGCGGCGACGTCGCGCGCCAGCAGGTTGACATGGTCGAGCCGGCGCACGGCGCAGCCGCGGCCATGGTTGCGCTGCGGCTGGTTCTTCAGCGCCGGTTTCTCATGCGGCGGGGCGACGTATTTGGTCGTGTCGAAATAGATCTCGAAGACGTGGTCGTCGGGATCCTTGAAGCGATAGGCCCGGCCATGGCCGAGATCGCCCTCGACCCAGCCGATGCCGGCGCCGAGCGCCTCGATCGCGGCGACGCGGCGCAGCAGCGCCTGCTCGCTTGTGGCGCGATAGCCGATATGGCCGACGCCCGTCGTGGTCGAGGCCGTCAGCTTGAGCGTATGGAATTCGTAATCGTCCCAGGCGCGCAGGTAGACGCTGTCGCCCTCGCACCCGCTCTCGGTCAGGCCGTAGACGTCGACGAAGAATTCGAGGCTTTCCTCCGGCTTGTCGGTGAAAAGCTCGACATGGGCGAGATGGGCGACGTCGTAGCAGGGTTCCGGCGTCATCGCGGCTCAGCCCTCCGGATCGTCGCGATAGACGAGGCCGGCCTTCGCCAGCCCCTCGCGCATGCCGTAAAGGTCGAGGCCGAGTTCGCCCGCCGCCAGCCGGCGGCGCTTGTCCTCCTCGTTCGCCTCGCGCTTGGCGGCAGCCCCGGCGACCCTCGTCGCTTCCAGGCGCGGCACGACGACGATCCCGTCATCGTCGGCGACGATCACGTCGCCCGGATGGACCAGCGCGCCGGCGCAGACGATCGGCACGTTGACGCTGCCCAATGTCGCCTTGACCGTGCCCTTGGCCGAGATCGCCCGCGACCAGACCGGAAAGCCCATCCGCGTCAGGTCGCGGATATCGCGCACGCCGGCGTCGATGACGAGCCCGAGGCCGCCGCGCGCCAGCGCCGAGGTCGCCAGCAGATCGCCGAACATGCCGTCGGTGTTGTCGGCCGTGCAGGCGACGACGAGGATGTCGCCGGATTTCATCTGCTCGATCGCGACGTGGATCATCCAGTTGTCGCCGGGCTGGGCGAGCACCGTGACGGCGCTGCCGGCGATGCGCGCGCCGGCGTAGATCGGCCGCATATAGGGCTTCATCAGGCCAGACCGGCCCATCGCCTCATGCGCGGTCGAGACGCCGAGGCCGGCAAGAGCGGCGATATCGGCGGCGGCCGCGCGCTTGTCGGTGCGAATGACGACGGGGGTCATGCCAGCGTCTCCAGCGCTTCGGGGAAGAGCCGCTGATAGGCCTCGCCATAGGTCATGGCCTTGCCGGAGTTGCGTCCGCCCTGCATGCCGCGATTGAGCGCGACGCGCTCGTAATAGGCCCAGAGATGTTTTTGCGCCGCGAGGATCTCGAAGGCTCTTCGCTTCTGCTCCCAGACCTCGTCGATGTTCAGGATGACGTTCGGCTTGAAATTGCACTGCTCGGGCTGGTGCGGCTCGAACAGGAAGACGGGCGGGGCGGCATAGGCGCGCCCGGGATCGGGCTTGTGGCCGGCGGCCTGGGCGATGATGCGCGCTTCCTGGGCGAAGCGCGTCGCCTCGGGATGGTCGACATTGTAGGGATCCTCCAGCGCATGGCTCAGCACGAAGCTGGGCGCAAGCTCATGGAAGATGTCGATCGCGCGGTCGAGCATGGCCTCGGTCGTCCGCAGGGGATAGTCGCCGGCGTCCATGAACTCGATCCCGGCGCCGAGCACGTCGGCTGCGGCCTGGGCCTCGTCGCGGCGCTGCGCCTTGACGTCCTCCATCCTGACGCCGGCCTTCTTCCAGGCGAACTGGCTTTCGCCGCGCTCGCCATAGGACAGGCACAGGATTTTTATGCGAAAGCCGCGCCTGGCGTGCAGCGCGATCGCGCCGCCGGCGCGCCAGACGAAATCGCCGGGATGGGCGGTGATCACCAGACCCGTCTTCTGCAGGCTCGGCATGGGCTCAGGAATCCTCTCTGCGAACACTCATTCAGCGGCGCGCGGCAGGGCGGCGCGCAATATGCGGGCCGGCACATAGGCGTTGCCGTCCATCAGGATGCGCGCGGTGCGCAGCAGACCGGCGCGCTCGACGAGGGGCTTCTCAGGCGTGCCGCCGACGGTCAGGCGCACGGTGAACTCGCCGGTCGGGTGCTCGACCGAGATTTCTCGCTCGCGGCCTTCCGGCATGACGACGACGGAGGCGGCGGGCGTGCCCGGCAGCGCGGCGGCCGTCGCGACCGTGACGGCGGCGAAGACGCCGATCGAGGCGTGGCACTCATGCGGGATGAAGCTGCGCGTCGCGATCGCCCCGCCCGCCATGGGCGCCGCGACCAGCGCGATCTTGGGCACGACCTTGGCCGACACGTCGCCGAGATTCATCAGCGGGCCGGCGGCGAGCCTGATGCGCTCGATCCGCGACTTGAGTTCCACATCCTTGTCCAGTTCGTCGCGCGGCTCGTGGCCGGTGCGGCCTATGTCGCTCGCGCGCAGCACAATCACCGGCATGCCGTTGTCGATCAGCGTGCATTCCACGCCGTCGACGATGTCGACGGCGTTGCCGGTCGGCAGCAACGCGCCGCAGACCGAACCTTCGGCGCCCAAAAAGCTGATCGCGATCGGCGCGGAGGTTCCGGGCACGCCGTCGATACGGGCCCGACCCTCGACGCTCGCCTGGCCGTCGTCCGTCTCGATCACCAGGTCGGCGATGGTGCCGGTGTTGAGCGTCCGGACCCGAACCGTGGTCGAGGCGCCCTTTGCCGCGAAAAGCCCGCGCGCGATGGCGAAGGGGCCGATACCGGCGAGGATGTTGCCGCAGTTCGGCGTGGTGTCGACGCTCGCGGTCTCGATGCCGACCTGCGCGAACAGGAAGTCGATGTCGCAGCCGGCCAGCGTCGAGCGCGAGACGATCGCGACCTTGCTGGTCAGCGGATGCGCGCCGCCGAGCCCGTCGACCTGGCGCTTGTCGGGCGAGCCCATCAGCGCGAGCAGGACCGCGTCGCGCGCGGCAGGGTCGGCCGGGAGGTCGCTTGCCAGAAAATAGGCGCCCTTGGAGGTGCCGCCCCGGATCAGCATGCAGGGTATGGCGCTTTGCGGCATCGGCTACGTCTCCGTCCGCGACGCTGGGGGCGGATGGTCAATCTCGCGGCGGCTCTCGACCCTGAACACCATGCCGACGAATGATTGTGCGATCAAATGACTAGAATGCAGCGATTGATGAGAGCGATGCAGGATTTCGTTCAGCCGTCGAGCCGTTCTTCCTTCAGAGCCGCGATCACCAGATCGAGCAGGTCGCGGGCCGCCGGCCGCAGCGGCAGGCCTTTGCGGGTGACGAGGCCGACGCTGCGCGAAACCGTCGGCGAGCGCAGCGGGATCGCGACAATGTCGGCGCCCGAGACCGTGTCGAGCGCAAGTTGCGGCACGATCGTACAGCCTATCCCCGAGCGCACGAAGCTGATGGCGGTGATGACGCGCTGCACCTCGTAGCGCCAGTTCAGCATCTCGCGACGTGAGCCGAGCGCGTCGTCGATCAGGATGCGGTTGCCGGTCTCGGCGCTGATCCGGACCAGCGGCACGTCCTGCAGTTGCGCCCAGGTCAGCGAGGCGGAGGTCGCCAGCGACCAGCCGCGCGGGCAGGCCAGCACGAAGGGCTCCTTCAGCACCGGCCGCAGATCAAGGTCCCAGCGATTGGCCGAAACGATGGTGACGCCGAATTCTGCCTCGCCGGACTGGACCTTGTCGGCGATCTCGGAAGCCGAATTGTCGAGCACCTTGACCTGGATGCCGGGCCGGTGGCGGACGAACTCGGCGATCACCGCCGGCATGCAGCGCATCGCGATCGTCGGCAGGCAGCCGAGCACGACGCGTTCCTCGGCGTCGCTCGCGCCGATCCGGAGTTCGTCGAGCGCGCTGCCGAGATCCTCGAAACTGCGCTTGGCGCGCGGCAGCAGCGCGACGCCCGCCGGCGTGAGCGAGACCTTGCGCGTCGTGCGCAGCAGAAGCGGCGTCGCCAGCGATTCCTCCAGCTTGCGGATGCGGTGGCTGAGCGCCGTCTGCGACAGGTTGAGATGCGAGGCTGCGGCATGGAAGCTGCCGCGTTCGGCGATGCTGACGAAGGCCTGCAGCCCGAGGACGTCGATTCTCATGATGGCTCGCTCGACAGCGGATCGAAACCGCCAAATGCAGCCGAAGCGGCGGCTTCCGCAACCCTGTCGAAAGCCCCCTCGCCCGGCGAAGCCTCGGCGGTCTATGGTCGTTCGAGCGACGCCCGATCAGGAATGCGACATGAACCAGCTCGCCGAGAGCCGCAGCAACCCGCCGCGCCTGTGCTTCGTCGGTTTCGGCGAGGCGGGCCAGGCCTTCGCCGGCGGCTTTCGCGAGGCCGGCATCGTCGAGATCGCCGCCTTCGACATCGCGCCCGATCCGTTGCGGGTGGCGGAACCGGCGAAGCGACTCGGCGTCAGGCTCGCGGCGGACCTGCCCTCGGCCCTGCGCGGGGTCGATGTCGTGTTCTGCGCCGTCACAGCCGCATCGAGTCTCGACGCGGCTGGCGCGGCCGCCCCGCATCTGTCGTCCGACCAGATCTTCGTCGACGTCAATTCGGTCTCGCCCGGCCGCAAGCGCGAGGCCGCCGCGACGATCGGCCAGGCCGGTCGCTATCTCGATCTGGCGATCATGGCTCCTGTGCATCCGCGCGGCCATGCCACGCCTTGCCTCGTCGCCGGACCGGACGCGGCGGCGTTCATGGAGATGTTCCAGCCCGTCGGCATGGCGCTGAAGCTGGCCGGGCCCGAGATCGGCGCGGCGACGATCATCAAGATGGTCCGCAGCGTCATGGTGAAGGGGCTGGAGGCGCTGAGCTATGAATGCTTCATGGCGGCGCGCGCGGCCGGCGTCGACGGGACGATCCTCGCCTCGCTCACGGACAGCTATCCCGGCCTCGATTGGCCGCAACTCGTGCCCTACAATGTCAGCCGCATGCTCCAGCACGGCGTCAGGCGCGCCGCCGAGATGCGCGAGGTCGCGGCGACGCTGCGCGAGCTGGGGATCGATCCTGCCGTGACCGAAGGCACGGCGATCCATCAGGAGCGACTCGGGCGGCTCGGCCTGCCCGGCGACCCCGGTGACGGGTTCTTGCTGCTCGATCAGGTCGCGGGCGCGCGGGCGGAGGCTGGCAAGAGCCGGTGAGCTTCATCGCGCGGACCATCGAGCGACGCGCCGCCGGAACGGGCTGCGTCGCCGGCCAGGCAAAGTTCGAGCAGCTCACTCACCGAGCCGCCGGTCGCGGTCCCAAGCTCCGTGCAGGCCTCGAAGAGCCGCCGCGACCGCTCCGCGCCCAGCCGTTCCGTCAGCGCCATGAACTTGTCGCGCAACTCAGCATCGCCGAGCGGGCGATCCGGATCGCCGGTTACGCCCGTGACGCTCGCCTCGAACGCCTCGCCCGACTGCATGACGATTCGCACCGAGGCCTGCCGGGAGGCAGGAAACAGGCGCGAGAACGCCTCGCGCTCCCGCAGGACGATCCGGCCCAGCATCGCGGCGATGGCGGGATCGCCGAGCCCGTCCGGCCCGATCTCATCGGCGCCAAGCCTGCCGCGCAGCAGAAACGCCGCGAGCGGGAAGCCGAGCGCGTATTGCGCCGCCTCGGTCGATGCCGGCATCGCCGTCCCGAGCCTGACGGCCTGATGGAAGGTCTCGACTGCGACGCTTGCGATGTCTTCTGGCGCGATCGCGTGGGTCGCCAGCAGGTGCGCGGCCGCCTCGACCGCCGGCTGGGCCCAGCGGCAAACCGGCCACGGCTTGACGTACTGCTCCAGGATGCGCCAGCGCGCGCCGAGGTCGGACCAGAGCCCGGCCTGGTCTTCAGCCTGCATCGTGATCGCGGGCGCGCCGGTAAAGCCGTCCTGCGCCAGATAGGCGGCGGAGACGCCGGTGAAGGCCCCCCAGCCCGAACCGTCCTTCAGCATGGTGGGATGGTCGATGCAGCGCATCATCTGGCTGCGCGGGCCATGATACTCGGCGATGCCGAGCGCATGGCGCGTCTTCTCCTCGTCGAGACCGAGCAGCCGTGCCGTGACGGCGGCGCAGCCGAGCGCGTTCCAGGCCCCGGAGGTGTGATAGTCGCTGACGCTGGCATGAAGCGCGATGCCGGCCCGGGTCGCGATCTCGTAGCCGATCACGAGCGCGGTGAGCAGTTCGCCGCCAGCGAGCCGCAGCCCCTCGGCATCGACGACCGCCAGCAGCGCCGGCAGGATCGCGACGCCGGCATGGCCCTTGGTCAGGGCGTGGCCGTCATGGGCGTCGAAGGCGTCGATCGTCGAGGCGCCGGCGAAGGCAGCCCCTGACGCACTCGCCCGGCGGCCGTCGAACAGGAGCCGCGCGCCGCCTTCGCTCGCGCCCATCTGCCGGACGGCGAAGCCATGGACGATGCGCGACAGCTCCGTCGTCCGGCCGCTCGCCGCGACGCCGACGAGATCGAGCAGGCAGCGCCGCGCCGGGGCGACGACATCCTGCGGCAGGTCGGCGAAGCGCAGGGCATGGATGAAGGCGAGCGGCGTCATGGGTCCGGGTCCGGAGCGCGCGAAAGATGCCCGACGAGCAGGCGCCGGATCAGCTCCGGCGCGCTGTCGCGGATGGTCGGCAGCGTCGCGCGCGCCGCGACGCCGTCGTTGAGATCGATCTCGGCGACGACAAGCTCGGGCTGCGCCCCTGCTTGCGCCAGCTCGCAGCCCTTGGCGTCGAGGATGCGCGAGCCGCCCCAGAAATCGACCTGGCCGCGCCGGCCGCAGTGGTTGGCGAAGACGACCGGCAGGCCGTAGCTCAGCGCGGTATGGGTGAGATTGATCTCCCAGCCGCGCGGATTGTCGAAGCCGCCGCCGACCGCGTCGCGCGCGGACGCGGTCGGCTGGAGCAGCAGGTTCGCGCCCGAGAGCGCCGCGAGCCAGGGCAAGGCCGGGTTCCAGCTATCGGCGCAGATCAGCGTCGCGACCTGCCAGCCGCCCGCGAGCGGGACCATTTCGAGCGTGTCGCCAGCCTCATAGACCTCGGTCTCGCGTAGATTCCCATAGCTCGGCAGGTTGAGCTTGCGATGCACCCCCGCGATCTCGCCTCCGGCCAGCAGGGCCTGGGCGTTGAAAAAGCGCCCATCCTCGCCGCGCTCAATGAAGCCGACGGAGACCGCCATCGCGCCGGCCATCCTTGCGATCAGCGTCAGCGTGGCCTCGTCGCGCGCCATCGCCAGCGCCGCGCAATCGGGCGCGGCGAGATAGTCGGTCAGCGACAGCTCGGGAAAGACGAGAAGATCGACGCCGCGCAGTCGCGCCTGTTCGATCATGGCGAGATGGCTCGCCAGATTGGCCTGCAGGTCGCCCGGCCGGCAGGCGATCTGGCCCGCGGCCACGGTCAGCATCGTCATGGCGAGAGACATGCGGCGGAGGCGCGAGGCCTCCGCCGCGATCCGGTCAGACCAGCGCCTGCGCCTTGAGGAAGCCGGCGGCGACCTCCTCGACGCTCTTCTTGTCGACGTCGACCGAGGCGTTGAGCCTGGCCATCGTCGCATCGTCGAGCTTGGCGGAGAGCCCGTTCAGCAGCTCGGCGAGCTTCGGGTTCTTGTCGAGCGTCTCCTTGCGGACGACCGGCGTCATCGCATAGGTCGGGAAATAGCCCTTGTCGTCGGTCAGGATGACGAAGTCGAAGGCCGGCACGCGCCCGTCCGTCGCGAAGACGAGGCCGACATCGACCTGGCCGTCGCGCAGCGCCTGATAGACGAGGCCCGTGTCCATGCGCACCGTGGCCTCGCGACCGAACTCGAAGCCATAGGTCGTCTGCAGCGGCCCCAGTCCGTCCGGCCTCGCATAGAACTCGGCGTTGCATCCGAACTTGACCGCCTGCCCGCCCTTGACCTTGCCGGCGAGGTCCGAGAGCGACTTGATGCCCTTTGCGTCGGCGTCCTTCTTGCGCATGGCGAGCGCATAGGTGTTGTTGGCCTTTGACGGGTTGAGCCAGACGAGGCCCTTGGCGGCGTCGAGTTCCTTGACCTTGGCGTAGGTCGCGGCCGAATCCATCTTCTCGGTGACCTTGTTGAAGGTGATCAGCGAGGTGCCGGTGTAT
Source organism: Allobosea sp. GW821-FHT12C12 (assembly GCF_058807355.1). Classification (NCBI taxonomy): domain Bacteria; kingdom Pseudomonadati; phylum Pseudomonadota; class Alphaproteobacteria; order Hyphomicrobiales; family Alloboseaceae; genus Allobosea; species Allobosea sp. GW821-FHT12C12. Next base: position 100,937 of record NZ_JBXAQP010000005.1, on the reverse strand, counting down.
TCCCAATAGAGGTCGATCTGTCCGGCCTCCTGCGCCTGGCGCAGCGGCGCGGTGCCGAGGCCGGCGCGCTTGTCGACGGTGAAGCCCTTGGCCTTGAGCAGTTGCGTCGTCATCTCCGACATGATCTGCTGCTCGGTGAAGTTCTTGCCGCCGACGACGATGGTCTGGGCCTGCGCGGCGAGCGGCGTCAGCGAGAGCGCGAAGGCGGCTCCGGCCAGTCCGAGAAAAGTGCGTTTCAGCATGGATAGTCCCCTTTTGCCTGGTTGATGGACCGCTGTTCAGCGCAGCGGGTTGACGCCTTTCGGGACCAGCCAGAACTGGATCTGGCCGATCAGGAAATCGACGAGGACGGCGAGCAGCGCGGTCGGGATCGCGCCCGCGAGCAGCATGCTCGGCTCCATCAGGTCGATGCCGGTGAAGATCAGCTCGCCAAGCCCGCCGCCGCCGATCAGAAAGGCGAGCGGCACCGTGCCGATATTGATCGCGAGCGCGGTGCGGATGCCGGCGAGGATGACGAAGACGGCGTTGGGCAGTTCGACCCGGCGCAGGATCTGGCCGGGCGTCATGCCCATCCCGCGCGCGGCCTCGATCAGCGGCTGCGGCACCGAGCGCAGGCCGGCGATGGTGTTGAGCACGATCGGCAGCAGCGTCAGCACGAACAGCGCGAAGATGACGGGCGGCGCGCCGATGCCCAGGATCGACATCGACAGCGCCAGCAGCGCCAGCGTCGGGATCGTGGTGCCGAGATTGACGACCTGCGTGACCGCGTCGGCGAACATCTCGAAGCGCGGCCGCGTCAGCAGCACGCCGAGCGGAATGCCGACCGCGATCGCGATCGCGCCAGACATGGCGACGAGCGCGAGATGCTGGCGCATGAGATAGAGCACGTCGCCGCGATGCTTCAGGATCGAGGGCAGCAGTCCGGTCGACTGCAGCCAGGCTCCGCAGGCGAACACGCCCGCGATCAAGAGCAGGCGCCAGGCGGTCTGGAGGCCCGTCGCCACGGATCTGCCCGTCGCGGCCGCGGCCATCTCAGCGATCCCTGTAGGTCGCGCCGAGCACCTGGGTGATGCTCTTCTGGGTGATGTAGCCCTTGTAGAAGCCGTCGTCGTCGACGCAGGCGAGCCAGGTCACGCCATGGGTGAACATCTGCGAGACGGCCGAGCGGAGATCGTCCTTGACGTTGACGACGCCCGGCAGCGGCTCCTGGTGCTCGCCGACGGCGCCCTTCAACTCGCGCGCGATCTCGACGCGCACGACGCCCCGCGCCCGGCCGCGCGGGCCGACCATGACGATCGAGACATGGCCGTGCTCCTCCATCAGCTTCGCGGCCGTATCCAGCGTATCCTCGGCGCGGACCCGCGGCGGTTCGGCCATCATCGCGTCAGCCACCCTGATCAGGCGCAGGCGCTTCAGCGTCCGGTCGGAACCGACGAACTCCTGGACGAAGGCGTCGACCGGATGGGCGAGGATGTTGTCGGGCGTGTCGTACTGGATCAGCTTGCCGTCGCGGAAGATCGCGATCCGCGTCGCCATCTTCACCGCCTCGTCGATATCGTGACTAACGAAGACGATGGTTTTCCTCAGCTCCGCCTGGAGCTTCATGAACTCGTCCTGGATGACCTCGCGGTTGATCGGGTCGATCGCGCCGAAAGGCTCGTCCATCAGCAGCACCGGCGGATCGGCCGCGAGCGCCCGCACCACGCCGACGCGCTGCTGCTGGCCGCCCGAGAGCTGCTTGGGATAGCGCTTGAGGAAGACCGAAGGGTCGAGATTGACCATGTCGAGCAACTCGGCGGCGCGCTTGCGCGATTTCGTCGCCGGCCAGCCGAGCAGGTCCGGCACCACGCAGATGTTGTCCTCGACCGTCATGTTCGGGAACAGGCCGATCTGCTGGATGACGTAGCCGATCGAGCGCCTGAGCGTGACCTCGTCGACGCCGGTCGTATCCTTGCCGTCGACGAAGATCTTGCCGGATGTCGGCGGGATCAGCCGGTTGATCATCTTCATCGTCGTGGTCTTGCCGCAGCCGGACGGCCCGAGCAGCACGCAGACCGCGCCGGCCGGCACCTCCATGTCGACGCGGTCGACGGCGACCATCGTGCCGAAATGCTTCGAGACCTGGTCGAGACGGATCATCGCAGCCTCAATCCCGGCGACGTCATCAGGCGCTGGGCGAAGAGCAGCGCGTAGTCGGCGACGATCGCGAGCAGGCTGACGAAGAGCGCGCCGGTCAGCAACTGGCGGATGTCGGTCTGCGAGATTCCGCGCGAGATGAAGGCGCCGAGTCCGCCGGCGCCGATATAGGTCGCGATGGCGCCGATCGCGATGTTGAGGACGACGGCGCTGCGCACCCCGTTGATGATGACGGGCAGGGCGAGCGGCAGCTCGACCCGGCGCAGCCGCTCCAGCGTCGTCATGCCCATGCCGCGCGCCGCCTCGCGCAGCGCCGGATCGACGTTCATGATCGCGGTGTAGGTGTTCCGGATGATCGGCAACTGGGCGTAGAGGATCAGCGCGATCACCGCCGGCAGATAGCCGATGCCCTGCCCGATCAGCGACAGCACCGGGATCAGCATGCCGAAAAGCGCGATCGAGGGGATCGTGATGATGACCGAGGCGACGTAGAGCACGCGATCGGCGGCCGCCTTGCTCTGGGTGATCGCGATGCCGATCGGCACGCCGGTCAGGATCGCGACGCCGACCGAGACGCCGACGAGGGAGACGTGCTCGAGCATGCGCTGCCCGATCACCGACAGATTCGCCATGATGAAGGCGATCGTCTCCACGCTCATCCCCTGGCGACGGTTATCCGTCTTGTCGAGGGAAAGTGTCGATCAGAACCGTTCCAGGATCGGGACGGGGATACGACATGGAATGTCGCGCTTGCGACGTCGCGGTTCAGATTCCGGCCGGGGCCGCCGGCATCGCTTCCGGCCCGCCCCTGCCCCGCAACTGGCTCGGCCTCACTCCCTGCAGGCGCTTGAACCAGTGCGCAAAATGCGAGGTCGAGGTGAAGCCCGTCGCGACCGCGACCTCGAGGATCGGGCGGTCGGAATACAGCAGCAGCTCGCGGGCGCGATCGATGCGCAGCGAGAGATAATAGCGCGCCGGCGACATCTCGACATAGCGCAGGAAGAGCCGCTCGATCTGGCGCGCGCTCATCTGGGTGCGGCGCGCGATCTCGGCGATCGGGATCGTGTCCTCGACATGGCGCTGCATCAGGCGGATCGCGGCGCGCACCGGGGGCGGCAGGTTGGCGAGGCGCTCCTGTCGGCCGCCCGACTGGTTGTCGCGCTCGTCGCGGATGCGGTCGTGATGGAACTGGTTGGCGACGCGGCGGGCGAGGTCCGCGCCGTGGCGCTCGATGATCAGGTGCAGCATCAGGTCCATAGCCGCCGTGCCGCCCGAGCAGGTCAGGCGGTCGCGGTCGATCTCGTAGATCTTGTCGGTGCAGACGAGTTCGGGAAACTCCTCCTGGAAGGCCGGGCGGTTCTCCCAATGGATCGTCGAGCGATAGCCGTCGAGCAGCCCGGCGCGCGCCAGCAGCCAGGTGCCGGTCGAGAGCGAGCCGACCGCGACGCCGCCGCGCGAGGCCCTGCGCAGGACCGCGAGATAGCGCCGCTCGTCGACCGACTGGATGCGCAACCCGCCGCAGACGAAGAGGTAGTCGGCGCCGGCGAGCGCGCTCTCGGCCGTCTCGGTCGGCAGCGGGATGCCGTTCGACGCCGCCAGCACCGCGCCGTCGAGGCTCGCCAGCCGCCAGCGCCAGGCCTCGCGGTCGATCAGCCGGTTGAGCGAGCGCAGCGGCTCGATCGCCGAGGCGACGCTCATCATCGAGAAGCCCTCGACGAGAAGCAGCGTGACGATGCGCGTGCCGGCCGCCTGATCCCTCATCGCTGTCTCCGCTCAGTGTAGGCTTCCGACCGTCGCCCCGCGGCTTGTCCGGGACGACAGCGTGGCGGTTCAGACAGCATCATCGCGAACGCCGATCGCAGAAAAGCGCCTTTCCGACATTGTTACAATAAAAACGACGCAAGCCGTCGCAAAGCTCGTGCCCGGTGTCGCAGAACTTTCGCCCTTGCGCCGCGATCCGGCGGATGATGCCGGCTCCACGGGATCGAGGTCCGCCCATGATCGACCGCGAGCGCATCAGCCGCCTGCTCGCCGAACGCCGCGAGGGCTTCAGCCTGCCGCAGGCCTTCTATATCGACGAAGCGTTGCACGAGGCGGACCTCAAGGCCGTGTTCGAGACGCAATGGCTCTTCGCCTGCAGCACCTGCGAGATCAGGAACCCCGGCGACTACCTGACGCTCAGCGTCGGCGACAACCCGGTCGTGATCCTGCGCGACCGCGACGGCCAGATCCGCGCCTTCCACAACTCCTGCCGGCATCGCGGCTCGCGCATCTGCGCCAAGGAGAAGGGCCGCGCCACGCGCCTGGTCTGTCCCTATCACCAATGGGTCTACGAGCTCGACGGCTCGCTGATGAACGCCCGCCAGATGCCGGCCGATTTCGACCGCGGCGGCTATGGGCTGCACCCGGTCCATGTCGAGGTCATGTGCGGCATGGTCTATATCTGCCTCGGCGAGAACCCCCCGGATTTCGCGCGCTTCAAGGCGGCGGTGACGCCCTATATCGCGCCGCATAGGCCCGATTGCACCAAGGTCGCCTATGAGAAGACCATCATCGAGGAGGCGAACTGGAAGCTCGTCATCGAGAACAACCGCGAGTGCTATCACTGCGCCGCGAACCACCCGGAGCTTCTGGTCTCGCTGGTCGAGTTCGCGCTGCCGGACGATCCGCGCGGGCCGGCGCAGTTCCAGGAGCTGATCGCGCGCAAGACCGCGAAATGGGATGCGCTCGGCCTGCCGCACCAGCCGGCCGATGGCGGCGACGAGTTCCGCTGCATCCGCCTGCCCTTCCACGAGGGCGCGCTGTCCTTCACCATGGATGGCGGCTCGGCCTGCAACAAGCTGTTGGGCGATTTCACCGATCCCGATCTCGGCTCGGTCAGGATGTTCCGCGCGCCCAACAACTGGAACCACTTCCTCGCCGACCACATCATCCATTTCCGCGTGCTGCCGCTATCGGCCGGGCGCACCGCGCTGCGCACCACCTGGCTGGTGCATGAGGACGCGGTCGAAGGCGTCGACTACGACGTCAAGCGCCTGACCGAGGTCTGGACCGCGACCGACGCGCAGGATGCCGAGCTCGCGGCGGTGAACCATGTCGGCATCCGCTCGATGGCCTATCGGCCGGGACCCTATGCGCCGTCCGAGTTCATGCTGACGCAGTTCACCAACTGGTATGCCGGCAGGATGGAAGACTTCGTCGGCGCGCCGACGCCGCTGCGGATCGCCGCCGAATGAGCCTCTCCGCGACGCTGGAAGCCCCGCGCACCGCGCCGGCGAGCGACCTCCTCAGACTGACCGTGGTCGCCATCGAGCCGGAGACCGCCGATGTGAAGACCTTCGTCCTTCGGCCGGAGGGCGGCGTGCCGGCCTACCGGGCCGGCCAGTCGATGACGCTTCGCCTGCCCATCGAGGGCGAAATCCTGCACCGGACCTTCTCGCTGGCGTCGGCCCCCGGCGGCGACACGCTCGCCATGACGATCAAGGCGCATGCGCAGGGCCGCGCCACGCGCTGGCTGCATGAGAGGCTGGCGGTCGGCGATGCGATCGAGGCGCGCGCTCCGCGCGGGCGCTTCACCCTTGATGACCGCACGACGGACAGGATCGCGCTCGTCTCGGCCGGCTCGGGCGCGAGTCCGCTGATGGCGATGCTGCGGCATCTGGCGGCGACCGCGCCCGAGACCGATATCGCCTGGCTGCACGCGGCGCGGACGCCGGCCGACATCCTCTTCGCCCGTGAACTCTCGGCTCTGCAAGCCCAAATGCCCCGCCTCGCGGTCGCCATGCTGGTCAGCCGGCCGGCCCCGGGCTGGTTCGGCTTCACCGGCCGCCTGACCCGGCGCATCGCCTCCGTCGCCCTACCCGATCTCGGCCGGCGCGAGGTGTTCTGCTGCGGCCCGGCCGGCTTCATGGACGAGGCGCGCCTGATCCATGCGGCCGAGGGCGGCGAGCGGGCGCATTTCCACATCGAGCACTTCGGCGCGGTCGCACCGGCAACGCCGCCTTCCGTCCCAGCGGATGCGCCTGAAACTGGTTTTGCCATCCGGCTCGGCGACAAGCGCTTCAGCGCGCGCGCCGACGAGACCCTGCTCGAGGCCGCGACCCGCCAGACCATCGTCATCCCCTGCGGCTGCGCGTCCGGCATGTGCGGCACCTGCCGCGTCAGCCTCGTCTCGGGCGAGGTCGCGATGCGTCACGAGGGCGGAATCTCGGCCGAGGAAGAGGCGCAGGGCTATATCCTGGCCTGCTCCTCGCGCCCGCGCAGCGACGTGACGATCGCGCTCTGAGGCCGGCTGGCAAGCGCTCGCGTTCAGCCGTACCTCCTGCGCGGAAACGCCATCTCCACGGCGAAGGCCTCGTTCGCGTCATGCCGCCGGACCGCCTCCTGCGCGCCAGACCCCGCGGCCGCCGCGGCCGGGCGCGCCGCGGCCGGACGCCCGATCCGGAGCTCAAGCATGAAGCCGTCATCCGTCGGCGTTCGGACGACCGAGCCGCGCAGTTGTCTCGCCATCGCGCCGATCAGCGTATTTCCGAACCCTTTGCCGGCGAAGACGCTGACCGGAGCGCCGCTATGCTCATGCCAGTGGACCATGTAGCCGCCTTCCGAGCCGGTCATGACGATATCGATGCGGCCGCGCTCGTGCGACAGGGCGCCATGCTTGACGGCGTTCGTGAAGAGTTCGTGCAGGATCAGCCCCAGGGCGATGCTGTCGTTCTCGTTGAAGACAGGGTCGTCGCCCGTCACATGCACCCTGCCCTCACGGCGGAACGGCTCCGCCACGACCTCGATCAGCTTGCCGAACGGCGCCGCGCTGCCGTCCCGCTGCAACAGCAGGTCATGCGAACGGCCGAGCGCGGCGATCCGTTCGGAAAAGGATTCCTGGAACGCCGCGATAGAAACGGCATTCTTGCCGCTCAGGGACGCGATCGACTGCACGGTCATCAGGCTGTTCTTCAGCCGGTGGCTGAATTCGCGCAACAGCAGGTCCTGTTCGCCTGCGTGCTGCCTGATCTGGCCGAAGGCCGCGACGAAGGCGTCCGAAAGGACGTTGAATTCGCTGACCGAGGTCTCGATGCCCTTCGTGTCCTGCCGGGCCGCGCCGGCCGCCGCCATCCGCTTCAGTTTCGCCAGCGGCTCGGTGAAGCGCCGTCCGTAGAACAGCGCCAGCATCGTCGCGAGCGCCCATGCGAAAAGCGATGTCCCGCCGAGTTGCCACAGGGTCCGCGACAAAGGCAGTTCCAGCGTCGCCATCGGCACGGCGGCCGCGACGATCCAGCCGCTATAGGGCGATCTGACATAGGCGTTCATGACCGGGACGCCGTCGAGCGTCCTGCCGACGAAGCGGCCTGAATCGTCTTTCGCCTTATCGGCGAAGGCGTCCGATGCGCGCTTGCCGGCATAGACGTCGTTCTCCCGCGTCCTGGCGATGACATAGCGGTTGCGATCGGTCACGGCGGCGACCCAGCTCGGCCCGAGCGAGGCCTGCGTCATGATCGCCGCGACGCGGTCCGAACTCAGCGCAAGACTCAGGACAAGGCATCTGTCCCCGACCATGACCGGCGTCTGCACGTTCACGTAGCGCTCGCCCGTGGTCGAGCCGAGATAGAGATCGGCGACGATGGTCTTGCGGGTGGCGCAGGCTCGCTCGTCGGCCTGCCTGAGCCGCGGATCGATCGTTCCAAAGGCGAAGTCGGGCGGCCGGGACGTCGCCATGAGAATTTTGTCCTGATCGCGCAGACCGATGATCGAACCGGGCACATCCTTGGAAACACGGACAGCCTGCTGGTGAAAGGCGGCAATGTCGAGATTGGCAAGATGTGGCGATGTGCTCAGCGCAAGCAGAGCGAGCTCGCCGCCGCGCAGGACCTGATCTATCCTCGAGGACAGATCGGCGGCGACTGCCATGGTGCTGTCGGCGAGCCAGTCCTTCTCTCTCTGTGCGTATTGATACAGAAAGAAAGCTTGCACGGCCAAGAGCGGCAGAACTATCAGTAGGCCGAAGATGGCGATGTGCCATCTGATCGGTAGCGCGGTTATTCGCATCCCGAATCCTCTCCTGATTCGGGTAGGCTAGCGGCATTTTCCGTTTTTCGCCAATAGGCTACGGTTTGACGTCGATTGCCGGCCTCGCTCCGCGGCGCGCGGCTGCGCTCAGTGTCCCAGAGCTTCCTGCGCGACCGCCGCCTGCCAGCCCTGCAATCTGCGCCAGTCCGGCTCCAGCTCGGCGAAGCGCGCCAGCCTGAAGGAGGAGATATCGGCGAAGGAGCAGGCGCCATCGACGACGAGGTCGCGGATGGCGCGGCCGCTCGCCGGCGAGAGGCCGAAGCCCACGCTGGAGAGCGTCGCCACGACCGCGTTGTCGTGGCTGTCGAGCCGGTCGATGACAGGCCGGCCGTCGGGCGTGTTCTCGATCACGCCGGCCCAGGAGCGGATGATGCGGGCATGCGACGCCCCGGGCAGAAGCTCGGCGAGCCTGCGGCCCATATGCCCCATCAGCGGCGTCGTCGGCTTGGCGGGCGCGGCATTGCCGTCGATTTCCAGCCATTCATGCGGCCCGCCGCCATAGGCGAGGTTGCCGCGCAGGGTCTGGCGCCCGTAGAGGCCGTTCCCGTCGACGCCGCCATAGGGCATCAGCGGCAAGGGCTCGGTGACGATCATCTCGCAACGGGCGGACGCCACCGGCACTTCCTGTCCGAGCAGGCCCGACAGGATGCCGGTCTGCGGGCCGGCGGCGATGACGAGATGGTCGCAGGCGACGAGCCCGCGATCCGTCTCCACCCCGGCGACGCGGCCGCCTTCCGTCTGGAAGCCGGTCACGTTGCAATGCTGCAGCACCCGGCCGCCATGGTCCTGCATCGCCCAGGCATAGGCCTGCAAGGTGCGGTGCGGATTGGCGTGGCCGCCGAACTTGTAGAAATAGCCGCCGACCATGGTGTCTCCGGCGAGCGGCACCAGCTCCTTGATCTGCTTCACGTCGAGGATCTCGGATGCGAAGCCCTGGCGCGCGGCGTTGCGCAGCGCCCGGCCGTAGAGCGCCATCTGCTGCTCGCTCGCGGCGAGCCTGATGCGGCTGCCGCTGAACTCGGTCGGATAGCCGAGAAGTTCGTCCATCTGCGGCCAGAGCCGCTGCTCCTCCAGGAAGAGCGGCGAATGGTGATGCGAGCAGCCGCCGCCATTGCGGCCCGACGCCTCCCAGCCGATCATGCCCTTCTCGATGACGAGCACGTCGACGCCCTCGCGCGCCAGCCACCAGCCGGCGCTGAGGCCGGTGACGCCACCGCCGACGATGACGACCGAGGCTCCCTTTGGCTGTCCCATGGCCTCTTCTCACTCGCTCGCGACGGGGCCGGTCGCGTCGTTGCCAGCCACCGTGTAGAGCGTCGGCACGTCCCAGAACGGGCGCCATTGCGCATGCATGCCGAACCAGGTGTCCCAGTGCTCAGCCTGCTCGGGCGTCTCAGGGATCTGGCCCGCGACCGAAAGCGGCAGCGGCCGGACTGGGGCGCGGTAGCCAGCGAGCGGGATCGAGGCGAGCGGCACCGCCGCGCCCAGCGCCAGCAGGGCCGCGACCTGCTCGCGGCAGCGACGGCCCTGGCAGGGACCCATGCCGGCCCGCGTCAGACGCTTGACCTGATCGGGATTGGGCGGCTCCTCGCCGAGCAGCGCCGAGAGCGAGCGATCGTTGCGGCGCTCGTTCCGCCAGTCGAGATAGCGCGGCGGGCGGACTTCGAGGATCTCGCGGGCCGTGACCTCCTCGCACTGGCAGACATGGAACTCGGCGCGCGCCTCGATCACGCTGGCCCGCACCCAGGCGAGTCGGTAGGCGGAGACGTCGTGGGTCGGAGCGGGAGGCAGCGAGACCCCCGGGACAGGCCGGCCGTCGTCGATCGCGAGGTCACGCGCGATCGCCGCGACGGCGCGACGCGCTTCGCCCTCGGCGATGCCGCGATCCAAAGTCTTGGCCGGCCAGATGCCGGCGGCGTCGCCGACGACGAAGATGCCCGGCCGGCCGGTGCGCTGGTCCGCGTCGATAACGGGCGCGTAGCCGCCGCGCGCGGTCTGGAAGGCGATCCTGCAGCCGAGCGCATCGAGCAGGTCGACCACCGGCGTCGCGCCGACGGCGAGCACGATGCCGTCGCAGGCGATGACGCGTTCCGTTCCGACGGCCCTGCCGGCAGCGTCGATCTCGCTGACCAGCGCCGCCTCGACATGGTCGCGCCCGGCGGCCTCGCGAACGACATGGCCGGTCAGGATTTCGGCGCCGCCGGCACGCAAGTCCGCGAGCAGATCGGGCGCACCGAGCACCGAATCGGCCTGCTCGACGATGACCGCGATCGTGACCCCGGTCTCGCGCAGCGCGAGCGCGGCGGCCAGCGCCTCGGTCGAAGAGCCGAGCATGACGACCTTGCGCGGTTCCAGCGCGCCATAGCGCTGCGCCAGCGCGAGCGCCGCCGTCGCGCCGAGCACGCCGGGCTTCTCCCAGCCGGGGAAACCGAGGCCCATGTCGCGACGGCCGGCCGCGACGATCACATTCTCGGCTCCAAGCATCCAGGAGCGCTCGTCGTCGTTCAGTCCCGCGACGATGCCCGGAAGCCAGCTCAGGCTCGGGCCGTTGGCATAGAGGCCCCAGCAGGCCGTGCCGAGCCGGACGTCGACGCCAGCCTCGAAGGCGGTCTCGATGAGGGGCTCGGAGGCGATGAAGGCTTCCATCATGGCGTTGCGGTTGCGCGCCTGCCCGGACATGGCCTGCCCGAAATGCAACGGGACCTCGTCGCCCATCGTCCTGAACGAGACCGGGTTCTCGTCGATCAGCACGACGGAGAGCCCACGCCCGGCCGCATCGATCGCGGCAGCGAGCCCGGCAGGGCCTGCGCCGATCACCAGAAGCTGCGTGCGCTCCGCGACAGGCAGGCCCTTGCCGGCGACGGATTTCGGATCATGCGGGGGATAGGAGGCCATGGCGTGCTTCGGCTCCGACGGGACGGACAACAATGTTTCGTGCCGAAGTCCGCGCCGGCTGCCGGTTTGCGACGGGCGCTTGCCGGAATACGACACCTGTGCGTCAGAGAACCTTGTCGAGAAACGCCCTCGTCCGTTCCTCGCGGGCCGCGCCGAACAATTGCTCGGGCGGCCCGTGCTCGACGATCAGCCCGCCATCGGTGAAGTAGACATGGTCGGCGACCTCGCGGGCGAAGCCCATCTCGTGCGTCACGAGGATGCAGGTCATGCCCTCGGCAGCGAGATCCTGGATCGTGACCAGCACCTCCTTCTTGGTCTCCGGGTCGAGCGCGGCGGTGACCTCGTCGAACAGCATGACCTTGGGGTTCATCGCCAGCGAGCGGGCGATGGCGACGCGCTGCTGCTGGCCGCCGGAGAGTTCGCCCGGATAGGTCGCGATCTTGTCGGACAGCCCGACCTTGGCGAGCAGCTTTCGAGCCCGCGCCTCGACCTCGGCCCTGTCCTGCCTGAGCACATGCAGCGGCGCCATCATGACGTTCTGCAGCGCGGTCTTGTGCGGGAACAGATTGTATTGCTGGAAGACGATGCCGACGTCGCGTCGCAGCGCCAGCTTGTCGAGGCCCGGGTCGTTGACCTGCCGGCCTGCGACCTTGATCGAGCCCCGGCTGATCGGCGCCAGCGCGTTGATGCAGCGCAGCAGCGTCGATTTGCCGGAGCCGGACGGGCCGATGATGCAGACGGTCTCGCCGCGCCGCACGGTCAGCGTCACATCCTTCAGCACGGTCAGCGCGCCGAAGGACTTCTCGACGCCCTCGACCACGACGACGGGCTCGCCCAGTTGATGCCGGCTCGCCATCCCGTCAGGCCTTCATGGTGAAGCGGCGTTCGAGCGCCAGCGTGGCGCGCGCGATCGGATAGCAATAGGCGAAGAACAGCAGCAGCAGCATGAGATACATCGGGATCATCAGCTCGGGCCGGCTTTCGGCGACGAGCGCGGCGCGGGTGATGGTCAGCCCGTCCTGGATGCCGACGACCGAGATCAGCGTCGTCGCCATGGTCAGGATCGCATAGAGGTTCATCCAGGGCGGGATCATCCGCTTGAAGGCCTGCGGCAGGATGATCATCCACATCGTCTGCCTTCGCGTGAAGGCGAGCGATTCGGCCGATTCCCACTGACCCGAGGGAATCGAGCGGATGCCGCCGCGGACGATCTCGGAGACATTGGCCGCGACCGGCAGCGCCAGCCCGATGATCGCCTTGACCCAGGCCGGGAAGGCGATGGTCAAGCCGAAGATCCTGAACTCGAAGGGCAGGAGAAACATCGCGTAGAACAGCAGCACCAGCCAGGGCGCGTTGCGGAAGAACTGCGTCAGGCCCCAGGCTAACTTGCGAACGGGCGCGACGAGCGAGACCTGGGCGATGCCGACCAGCACGCCGACGAGCGTTCCCAGCGCCATGGCGAGGAAGCTGATCAGGATGTTGAACAGGAAGCCCTGAAAGATCAGCGGCGCCCAGCGCAGCAATACGGTCACGGCGCTCTCGCCCGCGGGCAGCGCCGTCATCTGCGCGATGGCGAGCGAGGCGCCGAACAGGACGGCGAAACAGGCCAGCGTCGCGCCGCCGAGGAGGGCCGGCGCGGCGAGCCCCGTCGGGCCGATCGGCGCCGGCGCGCGGAACGGCAGCAGGACGGCGAAGTCGGTGGACGAGGCTCTCATGTCGAATAGCCGGGAATGCGCATCGCCTTCTCCCAGCGCCCCATCACGAAGACGAGGATCGCGACCAGCAGGACATAGGTGACCAGCAGCACGTTCATCATCTCGCGGACGTTGAAGCTCTCCGACCAGATCTGCGAGGCGGCATAGAGCAGTTCGGGCACGCCGATGGCGTAGGCCAGCGTCGTCGTCTTCACGAGGTTGATCAGGTTGTTGTTCAACGCCGGCAGGCAGATGCGGAAGGCCAGCGGCAGCACGACATGGATGTAGAGCTGGAGGCGGGTGTAGCCGAGCGATTCCGCCGCCTCGACCGTGGTCGAGGGCACCGCCTCGATGCCGGCGCGGAAGATCTCGACGTTGAAGGCGCCGGCGAAGAGCGAGAAGGCGATGATCGCCCAGCCGGCGCCGGAGACCAGCGGCGAGCGCCCGCCGAAGCCGTCCGGGACCGTGGGCAGCAGACTCGCCACGGCGAAATAGAAGAACGAGAGCTGCACCAGCGGCGGGGTGTTGCGGAAGAACTGGACATAGGCCCGCACGACGAGCCGCGCGAGGCGCGAGTTGCTGCCGGCCATCCAGACGCCGAGGAGGCCGAGCGCCAGCGACGCCACGATGGCGATGACGCAGATATAGCTCGTGGTCCAGAGCCCGGTCAGGAAGCGGGCCCGGTCGAAGGCGTCGTAGAAGACCGAGAAGTTCAGCCCACGGGTGTCGTTCAGGCGCTCGAAGAAGGCAGCGATCATGGCGCAAGCCTCGCCGGCTCGATCCCTCGCGCCGTCATCCCGGACGCGGCGAAGCGGAGGTCCGGGATCCATCCCAGCGCACGGAGGCGCTCGATGATGGAGCCCGGGTCAAGCCCGGGATGACGTGGAGGGTGCTGCATCGGTCGCGGCTGATCGGCTTACGACCCCGCCTTCAGCTTCTTGTTCGTCTCGATCAGATAGGGGCTCTGCTTGATGCCCCATTTGGTCTCGAGCTCGAGCAGCTTGCCGCTCTTGTGCCAGTCGATCGACATCTCCTTGACCAGTTTGCCGAAGGGCGCGTCCATGTCCTCGAGCCGGATGCCGATCGCCCAGAGCTGCGGGTCTTCCGAGACCAGGGGCATCTCGTAATTCGCCCATTTCGGATCGCCGCCCGAGAGCGTCGAGACGATCAGCGTGTCGTCGAACAGGAAGGCGACGCAGTTGCTGCCGGCGAGCGCGTTGAGCGCGTCCGGCACCGACGGGAACACGACGAGTTCGGGCGCATACATCTGCGTGACGCGGCGGTTGTAGTAGGCGCCCTGCACGGCGCAGACTTTTCGGCCCTTGAGGTCGGCCCATGTCTTCAGGCCGGCGCTCTTGGGCGCCATGACGTTGGTGGCGCCGGCATAGTAGTTCGGCTCGACCATGCCGACGATCTTGCGACGCTCGGCCGTGTCGCCCATCGTCGCCACGACCATGTCGATGCGGCCCTGCCGGAGAAACTCCATCCGGTTGGCGGCGATGACCGGCACCATCTCCAGCTTGACGCCGAGCTTGTCGGCGACGGCCTGCGCCAGGTCGATCTCCAGCCCGACGATCTTGCCCGACGGCTCCAGGAAGCCCCAGGGCTTGTAGTCGTTCTTGACGCCGACGGTGATGACGCCTTTTTCCTTGATCTTGGCGATCGTGTCCTGGGCGGCGGCGGGGAGCGCGGCGAGGCCGGCGGCGCAGGCGAGCGCGAAAGCGAGCAGGCGTTTCATGACGGTGGTTCCCCGTTATTGTCGATCCTCTAGAGTTCGCGCGCAGGCGAAACACGAATTGTCGCCCAGCGACGGTTTCTTGACGCTCAGCGCCAAAACGGGCTCGCTGACGGCGTCCGTTCGGCGCGCGGGGCGTGGCCGAAGCGGCTGCGATAGGCCCGCGAGAAGTGGCTCGCGCTGGCGAAGCCGCAGGCGAGCGCGATCTCCAGCACCGAAAGCGTCGTCTGGCGCAGCAGGTCGCGGGCGCGGTCGAGCCGCAACCCCAGATAGTGTTCGCCGAGCGAGCGCCCGAGATGGAGGCGGAACAGCCGTTCGAGCTGGCGCAGCGAGACGTTCGCCGTACGCGCCAGCTCCTCGCGCGGGAGGGGATTCTCCAGGCTCTGCTCCATGCGGCCGACGACGCGCAGGAGCGGCGCATGGCTGATGCCGAGCCGCTCGCGCAGCGGCATGCGCTGCGGGCCCGCGCCCTCGCGGACATGGGTCTGCAGGAACCATTCGCTGACCGCCAGCGCCAGCTCGCTGCCGTGCTCGCGGGCGATGACGGCGTGCATCATGTCGAGCGGGGCGGTCCCGCCGCTGCAGGTCAGGCGGTCGCGATCGATCTCGTAGAGCGAGCGGCGCAGGTCGAGACCGGGATATTCCTCCAGGAAGGCCGGGGCGTGCTCCCAATGGAGGGTGAAGCGATAGCCGCCGAGCACGTTGGCGCGCGCCAGCACATAGGGGCCGCCGGAGACGCCGCCGAGTTTTACGCCGCGCCGCGCCAGCTGCCGCAACCAGGCGAAGGTCGGCGCGTGCTGGAATGCCGCCGGATTGCCGCCGGCGCAGACGAAGAGATAGTCGAAGCGCGTCGCGTCCCCGACGCCGCAATCGGCCCTGATGCCGACGCCGTTCGAGGCCTGCGCCGGCGACCCGTCGATCGAGACATGGCTCCAGCGATAGAGGCCGCGGCCCGAAAGCCGGTTGGCGGCGCGCAACGGCTCGATCGCCGATGCATAGGCGAGCAGTGAGAAATCCGGCACGAGAAGAAAGCCGACATGGGTGGGACTGTCGCTCATGGTCAATCCGGCGTCGCTGGCAGTCATGTCGGCGAGCCTATGTCCGGCAATCTCGCGAAGACAAGGCCCTTCCTTCGCCTTGACCGAAACCGGAGCGCCGATGCGCTATTCCATCTTCTCGCTCGCCGCGCAGACGCTGAAGGGCCATCGCGGCTGGACGCCGGCCTGGCGCGACGCCGCGCCAAAACCCGAATACGACGTGCTGGTGATCGGCGGCGGCGGACATGGGCTGGCCACCGCCTACTACCTGGCGAGCCGGCACGGCATCACCGATGTCGCGGTGATCGAGAAGGGCTGGATCGGCTCCGGCAATGTCGGCCGCAACACCACGATCATCCGTTCGAACTACCTGCTGCCCGGCAATACTCCCTTCTATGAGCTCTCCCTGAAGCTGTGGGAGGGGCTGGAGCAGGAGATCAACTACAACGCCATGGTCAGCCAGCGCGGCGTGCTGAACCTGTTCCATTCCGACGCGCAGCGCGACGCTTTTGCCCGACGCGGCAACGCGATGCGGCTCGCCGGCGTGGATGCCGAACTGCTCGACCGCGAGCAGGTCAGGGCGATGGCCCCGTTCCTGAACTATGTCGACGGCCGCTTTCCGATCCAGGGCGGGCTGCTGCAGAAGCGCGGCGGCTCGGTGCGCCACGACGCGGTCGCCTGGGGCTATGCGCGCGCCGCCGACACGCGCGGCGTCGACATTGTCCAGAACTGCGAGGTCACGGGACTGTCGATCGCGAACGGACGCATCACCGGCGTCGAGACGACGCGCGGGGCTATCAAGGCGAAGAAGGTCGCGCTCGCCGTCGCCGGAAACTCGTCGCGTGTCGCCGCCATGGCCGGGATGCGCCTGCCGATCGAAAGCCATGTGCTGCAGGCCTTCGTCTCGGAGGGCCTGAAGCCGCTGATCGACACGGTCGTCACCTATGGCGCCGGCCATTTCTACATCAGCCAGTCCGACAAGGGCGGGCTCGTCTTCGGCGGCGATGTCGACGGCTACAACTCCTACGCCCAGCGCGGCAACCTGCCGGTGATCGAGGATGTGATGGAATCGGCCATGGCGCTGTGGCCCGGGCTTGGCCGCGTGCGGATGCTGCGGCACTGGGGCGGCATCATGGACATGTCGATGGACGGCTCGCCGATCATCGACCACACCCCGGTCGAGGGACTCTATCTCAATGCCGGCTGGTGCTATGGCGGCTTCAAGGCGACGCCGGCCTCGGGCTTCTGCTTCGCCCATCTGATCGCCCGCGACGCTCCCCACGAGGTCGCGGCGGCCTACCGGCTCGACCGCTTCGCGACAGGACGCGTGATCGACGAAAAGGGCGTCGGCGCCCAGCCGAACCTGCATTGAGGCGGGCGTCATGACCGGCATCGTTTTCATCGAGCGCGACGCCCGCCGTCCCCCTCCCCCTGGTGGGAAGGGAAGAGCTTACCCTGCGCCGTCGCAACCCATTCGAGCCTGACCATGCGCATCCCCTGCCCCCATTGCGGACCCCGCGACGCCCAGGAATTCTCCTATCTCGGCGACGCCAACCCCAGGCGCCCCGACGGCATGGACGCGACCGAGGCCGCCATGGCGACTTACGTCTATCAGCGCGACAATTCGGCCGGGCCGCATCGCGAGCTCTGGTATCACGGCGCCGGCTGCCATGCCTGGCTCGCGGTGACGCGCGACACGCGGACCCACGCGATCGCCGCCGTCGCGACCATGGCGCAGGCGAAAGCCGGAGATCCGGCATGAGCGCGCTGTCGCAGCCCTTCCGCCTCGGCGATGGCGGCCTGATCGACCGCGGCCGGCCGCTCGATTTCAGCTTCGACGGCAAGCGCCATCAGGGCTTTCCCGGCGATACGCTCGCCTCCGCCCTGCTCGCCAACGGCGTCAGGCTGGTCGGTCGCTCGTTCAAGTATCACCGGCCGCGCGGCATCCTCTCGGCCGGTCCGGAGGAGCCCAACGCGCTGGTCGAACTGCGCTCCGGCGCCCGGCGCGAGCCCAACACCCGCGCCACCGTCGCCGAGCTCTTCGACGGGCTCGAGGCGCAAAGCCAGAACCGCTGGCCCTCGCTCGCCTTCGACCTGCTCTCGGTCAATTCGCTGCTCGGGCCGGCGCTGCAGGCCGGCTTCTACTACAAGACCTTCATGTGGCCGGCTTCCTTCTGGGAGAAGCTCTACGAGCCGCTGATCCGCCGCGCCGCGGGCCTCGGCCGCGCCGCCGGACAGGAGGATCCCGACCATTACGAGAAAGCCTTCGCCTTCTGCGACGTGCTCGTCATCGGCGGCGGGCCGGCCGGGCTCGCGGCGGCGCTGGCGGCCGGCCGCGGCGGGGCGCGCGTCATCCTCTGCGACGAGGATTTCCGGCTCGGCGGCAGGCTGCTCAGCGAGAAGCGCGAGATCGATGCGCGCGCGTCCACCGAATGGATCGCCGATGCGCTGGCCGAACTCGCGAGCCTGCCGGACGTCACGATCATGCCGCGCAGCACGGTCTATGGCGTCTATGATCATGGCGTCTACGGCGTCGTCGAGCGCGTGTCGGACCACCTGCCGGTCCCCCTGCCCCATCAGCCCCGGCAGCGCGGCTGGCGCATCACCGCCAAGCGCGCCGTGCTGGCGGCAGGCGCGATCGAGCGGCCGATCGTGTTCGCCGGCAACGACAGGCCCGGCGTCATGCTGGCCGGCGCGGTCAGAAGCTACATCAACCGCCATGGCGTTCTGCCGGGCCGCGAGGCCGTGGTGTTCACCGCCGGCGACGACGGCTGGGCGACGGCGCGCGATCTCGCCGCGGCCGGCGCGAAGGTGGCGGCGATCGCCGATCCGCGGACCGACCTCGACGCCGGCCTGACGGCGCTGGCCGCGAAGATCGGCGCGCGCGTCTTCGCCGGCGGGGTCGTCGGCGCGGCCTCGGGCGGCCGGGCGCTC
Organism: Allobosea sp. GW821-FHT12C12; assembly: GCF_058807355.1. Taxonomy (NCBI): domain Bacteria; kingdom Pseudomonadati; phylum Pseudomonadota; class Alphaproteobacteria; order Hyphomicrobiales; family Alloboseaceae; genus Allobosea; species Allobosea sp. GW821-FHT12C12. The sequence continues at coordinate 82,443 of NZ_JBXAQP010000005.1, read as the reverse complement.
TCATCCGTCACGATCCGCGACGCTTCCGGCCGCGAGGAGCGGCTCGCCTGCGACCTGCTCGCGGTCTCGAACGGCTGGAACCCGACCCTGCACCTGACCTCGCACCAGAACACGCGGCCGGTCTGGGACGACGCCATCCAGGCCTTCGTACCGGGCGTCATGCCGGCAGGCCTCAGCGTCGCCGGCAGCGCGGCGGGGCGGTTCTCGCTCGGGGATGCGCTGGCGGACGGGGCGCGGCTGGGCGCCGAGGCCGCCGCCGATTGCGGCTTCGCGACAAAGCCCGACACGCAGCCTCCGAAGACCGATCCGGAAAGGCTCGGGCTCTCGGCCGTCTGGCAGGTCCAGGGTGGGAAAGGCAAGGCCTTCGTCGATTTCCAGAACGACGTCACCGACGCCGATATCGAGCTCGCCGCGCGCGAGGGCTTCAAGCCCGTCGAGCATCTCAAGCGCTACACCACGCTGGGAATGGCGACCGACCAGGGCAAGACCTCCAACATCGCCGGGCTCGCCATCATGGCCGGGCAGACCGGCAAGACGATTCCGGAGACCGGCACCACGATCTTCCGGCCGCCCTATACGCCGGTCGCGATCGGCGCGCTCGCCGGACATCATCGCGGCCGCGACTTCCGGCCGACCCGCCTCGCGCCGACCCATGCCTGGTCGCAAGGACAGGGCGCGGTCTTCATCGAATCCGGCGCGTGGATGCGGGCGCAGTATTATCCCAGGCCCGGCGAGGCCGACTGGCTGACCACCGTCAACCGCGAGGTGCTGGCCGTGCGCAACGGCGTCGGGCTCTGCGACGTCTCGACGCTCGGCAAGATCGACATCCAGGGCGCGGATGCGGCCGAATTCCTCGAGCGCGTCTACATCAATGGCTGGAAGGCGCTGCCCGTCGGCAAGGCGCGCTACGGGCTGATGCTGCGCGAGGACGGCTTCGTCATGGACGACGGCACGACCTCGCGTCTCGCCGAGACGCATTTCCTGATGACGACCACCACGGCCAACGCCGGCAAGGTGATGCAGCATCTGGAATTCTGCCATCAGGTGCTGTGGCCCGACCTCGACGTGCGGATGGTCTCGGTCTCGGAGCAGTGGGCGCAGGCCGCGATCGCCGGGCCGAGGGCGCGAGATGTGCTGCGCGGCGTCGTCGATGCCAGGCACGACATCTCGAACGAGGCCTTCCCCTATCTGGCGGCGCGCGCGGTCACGGTCGGCGGCGGCATTCCGGCGCGGCTGTTCCGCATCTCGTTTTCGGGCGAGCTCGCCTACGAACTCGCCGTCCCGGCCGATTTCGGCGGCGCCATGATGGAGGCGCTGATGGCGGCTGGCGCTTCTCACGGCATAACCCCCTACGGGACCGAGGCGCTCGGCGTCATGCGGATCGAGAAGGGCCACGTCGCCGGCAACGAGCTGAGCGGCCAGACCACCGCCCGCGATCTCGGCCTCGGCAAGATGATGTCCTCGAAGAAGGACTATCTCGGCCGCCTGATGGCCGGGCGCGCCGCGCTGGTCGAGCCGGAACGTCCGGGCTTCATCGGCTTCAGGCCGGTCGATCCGAGCCAACGCCTGCGCGCCGGCGCGCATTTCATCTCTGTCGGCAAGGCGGCGGCGATGCAGAACGACGAGGGCTACATGACCTCGGTCGCCTATTCGCCGGTGCTCGGACACTGGATCGGGCTCGGCCTGCTGAAGAATGGCCCGCAGCGCATCGGCGAACGCGTCCGTGCGGTCGATCCGGTGCGCGACGGCGACATCGAGGTCGAGATCCGCCCGGCCTGCTTCGTCGATCCGGAAGGGACGCGCCTCCATGGCTGAGCTTGCGACGACTGGACCTGCGGCCAAGAACTGGCGCCCGGCCAGCGCCTGGAGCGGCATCCTCGCGGCCGGCCATCAGGGCGCGGCCGGAGCCGGCGTGAGCGTGACCCCGCGCGAAGGCCTCGGCATCGCCAGCATCCTCGCCGGCGACGACGATACGAGCGCGCTGTCCGAGGCCATCAAAGCCCGGCTCGGCCTCGACCTGCCGGCGACGCCGCTCGCCGCGATCTCGGAGACGCGCAGCCTCGTCTGGTCCGGCCCGGGCCAGTGGCTGCTGGTCGCGGCCTCCCGCGCGGACCTTGCCGACGACCTCGCGGCGCTCGCCCCGCTCGCCGCGGTGGCCGAGCAGAGCGACGGCCGCGCGGTCCTGCGCCTGACAGGACCGATGATCCGCCGCGCGCTGGCCAAGGGCTGCATGGTCGACCTGCACCCGGCGGCTTTCCCGGTCGGGATGACGGCGCTGACCAGCATCGCCCATATCGGCGTGCAGCTCTGGCGGGCCGAGGATGGCCCCGATGGATCGGTGTTCGAGATCATGGTCCCGCGCAGCATGGCCGGCAGCTTCTGGTCCTGGCTCTCCGCCTCGGCGGCGGAGTTCGGCTGCCGGGTCCAGACGACCGGCCGAGGTTGAGCGCAGCGCGTCGCGCGCCGCCTGCCTCGCTGCTTTCGATCCCATTCATTGTGAAGGGCCGCCCTCACAGGCGGCATCGGCCATGCTCGATCAGACCGCGATCCTCACCCTCTCCTGCCCCAACCGCCCCGGCATCGTCGCCGCCGTCTCGACGCTTCTGTTCGAGGCCGGCTGCAACATCCTCGACGCCCAGCAGTTCGACGACACCGAAACCGGCCGCTTCTTCATGCGCGTCGTCTTCAACCGGCTCGAACAGAGTGAGACGAAGGAGGCGATCGCGGCCTCGGTCGGCGAGCTCGCCAGGCGCTTCGCGATGAGTTTCACCCTGCGCGAGGTCACGGCGAAAAAACGCGTCATGCTGCTGGTCTCGAAATTCGATCATTGCCTGGCCGACCTGATCTATCGCTGGCGCATCGGCGAACTGCCGATGGAGATCGTCGGCATCGTTTCCAATCATGGCCGCGAGCATCTGAACTCGATCGATCTCGACGGCCTGCCCTTCCACCACCTGCCGGTGACGCGCCAGACCAAGATGGAGCAGGAGGCCGAGATCTGGCGGCTGGCGCAGGAGACGAAGGCCGATCTCGTCGTGCTGGCGCGCTACATGCAGATCCTGTCGGACGGGCTCTCGGCCAAGCTCTCCGGGCGCTGCATCAACATCCACCACTCCTTCCTGCCCGGTTTCAAGGGCGCGAAACCCTACCACCAGGCGCATGAGCGCGGGGTCAAGCTGATCGGCGCGACGGCGCATTACGTGACGCCCGATCTCGACGAGGGTCCGATCATCGAGCAGGACGTCGAGCGCATCTCGCATCGCGACACGCCGGACGCCCTCGTCCGCAAAGGTCGCGACATCGAGCGCCGCGTGCTGGCGCGCGCCGTGCTGCATCATCTGGAGGACCGCGTCGTGCTCAACGGCAAGAAGACGGTGGTGTTCACCGACTGAATTGCGACGACGGCCGATCGACCGGCCCGGCTGAAGCGGCGCGCGAACGAACTCTCGTGGGATCAAGTGAGTGGCGGAGACGGAGGGATTCGAACCCTCGATACCCTTGTGGGGTATGCTCATTTAGCAAACGAGTGCCTTCAGCCTCTCGGCCACGTCTCCGTTGCAAGCTCTATGCCCGATCGCCTGTCGATTTGACAAGCGCCGGCCAGGACATTTGCGCGAATTTCGGCGGAGAGGCGGGCATCGCTCGATCGCGCTCCTCCTGAGTGGCCGGAGGCTTCAGACGCGGCGCGCGCGCAGCCGGTCGATCTCGTCGATCCAGGCCAGCGCCTCAGGCAACGTCTCGAAGACCGGACCTTTCAGCAAGGCGTCCTCGGCCTCGGTCAGGCCGAAGCGAATGCCGAAACCCTGCTCGTCGCGCCGGATGGCGATGACATGGGGAACGAAGCCCAGGCCTGTGGCCGGAGCGGGCGGAACGTGGAGCATCGGCGGAATCCGAAAGCGGAATGGTCGCCTGTCGAAACGCCGACCGAGGCGGACGGTTCCGGCGTCCGGACGAGAGATCCGCCAAGCGCTCCGGATCGTCGAAAGTCATATCGACACGTCTCGACCGGAGCGATCCGGAAACGCCCGAACGCCCCAAGCTGAAAACGCTGCATATCGGCAAGATGAAGGAGAGGATGGTGCCCAGAGCTGGAATCGAACCAGCGACACTGCGATTTTCAGTCGCATGCTCTACCAACTGAGCTATCTGGGCGCCGGGCGCGCTGGCGCTTGGCCCGCGTTCCTGTTGGTGGGCGCGGTATAATCGGTGCGGCGGGGGCTGTCCAGTCGGTTGAGCCGGCTTTGCACGATAAGCCCAGGGTCGGCTCGCCGAGACGACGGCGCGCGGAACTCGGGCCGGCTCAGCCGTCCTCGTCCTGCCGGCTTCCCGGCTTGCCGGCCTCGTCGAGCGGCGCACCCGGGATGACATAGCTGCCCTTGAGCCAGCGGCCGAGGTCGATATCGGCGCAGCGGGACGAGCAGAACGGCCGGTATTTCGGCAAAGCGAGCTTGCCGCACACCGCGCAGGGGCGTTGCCGGAGGATCGGCGCGGGATCGGTGTCTTCAGCCATATTTCAGCGTGATGCCTCCGTCGACGACGAGTTCGAGGCCTGTGACATAGCGCGCTTCGTCGCTGGCGAGAAACAGCGCGGCATAGGCGACGTCCCAGGCCTCGCCCATATGGCCCATCGGCACCTGCGCGTCGCGAGCCGTCCACATCGCCTCGACATCGCCGTCGCCATAGATCCGGGCGAGGCCGCTGGAGAGGGCGACGCGCGGCGTCTTGATCAGGCCCGGCAGCACGGCGTTGACGCGGATGTTCTGGCCGGCGAACTCGACCGCGGTGTTGCGGGTGAGCTGGTTCAGCGCGGCCTTCGTGGCCGCGAGGCTGGCATAGGGCACGCCGGTATGGCGCATCGAGGCGGTCGAGGAGATGTTGACGATCGAGCCGCCCTGCCCGGCCTCGCTGAACTGGCGCTGCATCACCGGGATGACGTGCTTCATCGCCAGCACCGCGCCGGTGAGGTTGAGCCGGAAGGCGCGCTCCCAGGCGGCCTCGTCGAGATCGAGCACGCTGCCGATCTCGGCCAGGCCGACATTGTTGTTGAGGATGTCGATGCGGCCATAACGCCCGAGCGTGCGGCCGACGAGATCGGCCACCGCCTCGCCGCGGGTGACGTCGGTCTCGACCGCGAAGGCCTGCCCGCCCTCGTTCTGGATGATCGCGGCGGTCTCCTCGGCGGCGGCGAGGTCGATATCGGCGCAGATCACCTTCGCGCCCTCACGCGCGAAGACCACGGCGGTCGCCTTGCCGTTGCCCCAGCCGGGCCCGACCGAGCCGGCGCCCGCGACGATCGCGACCTTGCCCCTGAGACGTGCCGACATGCGTGGCCCTCCTGCGCCCCCGTTTTCCCGTTTTTCAAAGTCGGGCGCTCGTTGATGGCAGGATCGGGCTTTGCGCCGGCCGGAGCAACCCCATGGCGGCCGGCCATGCTCAGGCGGAGTTCATCCAGCCGAACCGGATCGGAAAGCCTTCGCCGCCGAGGAGGTTGACCGTCTCGTAGAGCGGCAGGCCGACGATCGCCGTATAGGAGCCGGCGAGCTTGACGACGAAGGAGCCGGCGATGCCCTGGACGGCGTAGCCGCCGGCCTTGCCGCGCCATTCGCCCGAGGCGAGATACATCTCCAGATCGTCGCCCGAGAGCCGCTTGAAGCGCAGCCGCGTCTCGACGATGCGGTCGCGGATCGCGCCCGCGGGCGTAACGACGGCGACGGAGGTGTAGACCCGGTGCGAACGGCCCGACAGCAGCCGCAGGCAGGCGGCGGCCTCGTCGACGATCTCGGCCTTGGGCAGGATGCGCCGGCCGACCGCGACGACCGTGTCGGCGGCGACGATGTAGCAGCCTTCGAGATCGGAACGTGATTTCGCGCCCTCGCGCGCCGCTTCCGCCTTCTCGCGGGCGAGCCGGCGCGAGAGGTCGCGCGGGCGTTCGCCCTTGAGCGGCGTCTCGTCGAGATCGGACGGAAGCATCGCGTCCGGCTTGAGGCCGGCCTGCTCCAGGAGCGCGAGACGACGCGGCGAGGCCGAGGCCAGCACCAGCATGGGCCGCCAGCCCGGCGGTTTGGGGGTGGAGAAGATGCTCAAGGACGGCCTGTCGGACTCGGTCGGCGCGGCGAGCCCGCGCGCTTCCCACTGGCTCTAACGCATTTTGCGGCAGGGAGAAATCCGCACCGACCGCAATGCGTCCAGCGCAGGCGCTTGGATTATTTTTCTTCGTGCCATTCACCAAGCGCATAAAATTGTTCGCAGCCATGCGTCATATTGCATTGCACAATGAAACGGGCCCCGCCACATTGCGGGGCGACGGCGGCCTTCCGCTCGTCCGTGAGCGATGCACCGGAGTCACAGGCCATGCCGATCTCGCGCAAGCAGTCGCGTTCCATCACCGGCGCGGGGGTCGAGGCGCAGGCGCTCACGACGAAGATGCTGACGATGCAGGCCGATGCAGGCCTGACGATCGCCATGCGCATGCCGATCCTGATGCGGGGCGACAGCCGGAGCCAGCGCGAGGCCGCCAAAGCGGTCAGCGAGAAGATGTCGGCGGTGATGGAGAGCGGTTTCGCCGCCGGCCAGGCGGCCGCGATGTTCTGGTGGGGCATGGCGCTGAACCCGCTCGCCCATGTCGACTATGCCGAGGCCGCCGCCAAGGTCGCCAGCAGCACGCTGGAGCCGTTCTCGAAGCGCACCAGCGCCAATGCCGCGCGCCTGACCGGGCGTGGCAGGAAGCGCTGAACGGGCGTCTCGCTCAGAGGCTCTCGGCAGGCTTCTCCGCCACGACGACCGGGGCTGTGTCATGTTCGCGCTCCAGCCTGCGATAGCGCGCGACGCTGAGCGGGATCAGCGCGAGATAGGCGACGACGACGAACGCCAGCACCTCGAACGGGTAGGCGAAGAGCAGCCCCGCCACCACGACGACGGCGACGAAGATCAGGAGCACCTTGTCTCGCGGCACGCGCGTTCCCAGCGTCTTGCCGGCGTAGCAGGGGATGCGCGAGATCGTCAGGAAGGCGATGAACAGGATGTAGAGGCCGACCGGCAGCGCGCCGTATTGGGCCACCGGCACGCCGATGAACTGCAGGTAGAGCGGCAGCATCGCGGTGATGGCGCCGGCGGGCGCGGGCATGCCGACAAAGAAGTTCTTCTGCCAGTCCGGCCGGTTCGGATCGTCGATCATCACGTTGAAGCGCGCGAGCCGCAGCGCCATGGCGCAGGCCAGCGTCAGCACGATGATCCAGCCGAAGGATTTCAGGTCGTTCAGGACGAAGATCCACAGCACATAGCCAGTCGCCACGCCGAAATTGACGAAATCGGAGAGCGAATCGAGCTCCGCGCCGAAGCGAGAGGTGCCCTTCAGCAGCCGCGCCAGCCGCCCGTCGACGCCGTCGAGCGCGGCCGCGATCAGGATGCAGATCGTGGCGGTCTCGAGCTTGCCCTCGACGACGAGGCGCATGGCGGTGAGGCCGAGGCACAAGGCCAGCAGCGTCACGACATTGGGGGCGAGCAGCCGGAACGGGATCGGCTTGAAGCGGGCGCGCCTCGATTCGATGCGCTCGGGCTCGAAGGGGGGAAACAGATCGCTCATGGCAGCGGGGATACGCGGTTTTGACTGGTGAGGCTAGATCGCCCTGCGCCCTGCCTCGGTTCCCTTCCGGAAGCGGCGTCCGCTCTTTGCCCGGAAGCGCCGGCTAGTCGTTCACGCCCTCCTCGGCAAAACGGAACCCGTCGGATGTTCTGGTGAAAAGGAACAACGCCTCTCCACAGAAGAGGGTGTAACTGTCCTCGCCCAGCGGATTGCGGGCGTAGGCGCCCTTGCCGCGGGCAAGACAGCCGCGGACCCTCGGCGTGAAGATCTTGCTGTACAGGTTTTTCTGAAAATAGGCAGCGTCGCGCATTTCACCCCAGTAGAACGGAAATTTGGTCATCGCGGTGACTGCCGCCGCGTCGTTCGCCTTGAGGGCGCCGCGAAACCTGGCGATAAAAAGCTCATAGTCCTTCTTGACTTCCGCGGGCGGCGAATTCTGCGCATGAGCCGGCGTGCCGACGACGATCGCGCCGAGAATGAGAGCGCCTAGCCAGACATGCTTCACGGCATGGCCTTTCCGTTCACCCGGACACCCACGCCGATTAGCGGGTCGCCGCGGTCGCAAGTCAACACGGCATCCGCCCGACTGTCTCCGCGCCATGCAGCCATCCGGACGGCCCGCCGGCTCGGGAAGAGCGGGAAAGCTCAAATGCCCTTGAACAACCGCGCGGCCGGCTCGCTGCCAGCAAAATCCGCCAGCACGGTCTCGCCGGCGATCGCGGTCTGGCCCTCGCCGACCAGCGGGATCACATGGGTCGGCAGGTAGACGTCGACGCGCGAGCCGAAGCGGATCAGGCCGAAACGCTCGCCGGTCGCGATCATGTCGCCTTCCTTGACGAAGGGGACGATGCGCCGCGCGATCAGCCCCGCGATCTGGACGACGCCGACGGCGCCGCCCGGCGTCTCGATCGCCAGCGCGTTGCGCTCGTTGTCGTCGCTCGCCTTGTCCAGTTCTGCATTGAGGAAGAGGCCTGGCGTATAGGCCATCCTGACGATGCGCCCGGACACGGGCGCGCGGTTCACATGGCAATCGAAGACGTTCATGAAGATCGAGATGCGCGTCATCGGCTCGGCCGGCAGATTGAGTTCCGGCGGCGGCAGCGCCGAGGCGACCTGGCTGACGCGGCCATCGGCCGGCGAGATCACCAGCCCCTCGCGCACAGGCGTGACGCGGATCGGATCGCGGAAGAAATAGCAGACCCAGAGCGTGATGATCGCGCCGATCCAGCCGAACGGCGTCCAGAGATGGCCGAGCACCAGCGTCGCCACCAGCGCGATGGCGATGAAGACGTAGCCCTCCCTGTGGATGGGCACGATCACCTTGCGGACGGAATCGACGAGCGACATGGAGATTCCTGTTGGTCTTGGCCGGCGCGGACGATCGTGCCGGAGCCGGCCTTTGCGCGGATGTGACGGGTCTCTGCGGCGCGAGTGAGGCGCAGCCATCGCGGGTGCTTTAGGGGTTTCGGCGCGCATGGGAAAGGGGTCACACCGCCGACGCGGACGATCGGCCGGCGATCCTGGAACCCTGGCGCGCCTGCCCGGTTGCCGGTCAGACAGTCATACGACCGGCAGGAGGCAAGCCATGGCGAAATCATCCGCGAAGGCCAAGACATCGGAGACGAAGCGGCGCGGGAAGGCACGCGACAAGGAAAACGCCGGCAAGGCTGTCAAGGCCGCCGCCAAGCAGCAGCGGCGCATCCAGAAGCAGGTCGCGCGGGGCGAGGCGCGGTCTGCCGCGAAGAGTTCGGGCGCGATGCAGGCCGGCGCCCGGCTCTATCCGGAGCCGCCGTTCAAAAGGCAGCATCAGTCCAAACCCGGCTCGGAAGCGGCGCTCGATCCGGCCCCGCTCTACGACGCGCCCTACTATCGCGGTTCCGGCAAGCTCGAAGCCAAGGTCGCGCTCGTGACCGGCGGCGATTCCGGCATCGGCCGGGCTGTCGCGGTGCTGTTCGCGCGCGAAGGCGCCGATGTCGCGATCCTGCATCTCGGAGAAGGCGGGGACGCCACGCAGACGCTGGCCGCCATCGAGGCCGAAGGACGACGCGGCCTGTCGATCTCCGGCGATGTCCGCGATGCGAAGTTCTGCCGCAAGGCCGTGGCGCAGGTGGTCAAGGCTTTCGGAGGTCTCGACGTGCTGGTCAACAACGCCGCCTTCCAGGTCCATGCGTCCAGTTTCGAGGACCTGACCGAAGAGCATTTCGACACGACGCTGAAGACCAATCTCTACGGCTATTTCCACATGGCTCAGGCGGCGCTGCAGCATATGGAGCCGGGCGGCGCGATCGTGAATTCGGGCTCGGTGACCGGCCTGATGGGCAACAAGGATCTGATCGACTATTCGACCACCAAGGGCGGCATCCACGCCTTCACGCGCTCGCTCGCCACGCATCTCGTGCCGCGCGGCATCCGCGTCAACGCGGTCGCGCCCGGCCCGGTCTGGAGCCCGCTGAATCCGTCCGACAAGACGGCGGAGGATGTCGCGCAATTCGGCGCGCGCACGCCGATGAAACGGCCGGCCCAACCGGAGGAGATCGCGCCGGCCTATGTCTTCCTCGCCTCGTCCCACTGCTCCAGCTACATCACCGGCGAGATCCTGCCGATCATCGGAGGCTATAGCGGCGGGTAGGCGATCATAACGCCGTCAAGACATGGTCTCACTCGTGCCGCCACCGTGATGAAACGCGGAATATCGTCACGAAGATACCTTTTTCCATGCCGGAACGGCTCTGAAGGCGCCGCGTTGTTCATGTAGCGACATTAGGAAGAGGAGACTCATCATGCTGTCCTACAAGCCTCTCGTTTTGTCCGGCTTGCTTGCGCTGGGCATGGCCGGCGCGGCCGGCGCGCAGGGTGTCGATCCGAGGCCCGAGAACAACGAACCGTTCCGGACCCAGGAGAGCATGCAGGAAAAGCGCGATTGGCGCGATAGCGTTCGCGACGGCGTGCGCGGCGAGTTGCGCGGCGACGCGCGAATCAGCCAGCGCGAGGCGGTCAGGATCGCCCAGCGTCAGGGCGTCGAGGATGTCGACCGCGTCCGTCTGACGCGCGGCGCCTACGTCATCGACGGTTCCGACCGGCGCGGCGACGACATCGTGGTCAGGGTCAGCACCAGCGGAGAGGTTCTGGACGTGCGCCGCGACTGACGAGAGCGCATTCCAAACCGAGGGCGGCCGGAAGGCCGCCCTTTTTTTGTCGCAGCCCGGAACCCACGCGAGCGCTTCGCGTGTTCATGGCGTCAGGCTGATCCGCACGCTCTCGCCCTCTTCCTCGGCCGCCTGCTTCAGCGTCGCCTTGGCCTCGTCGACCTGGCGCTGGCGGTTCCAGAGCGCGGCGTAGACGCCGTCGGCGGCAAGCAGCCGCGGATGGCTGCCGCGCTCGGCGATCAGGCCCTTGTCGAGCACGATGATCTCGTCGGCGTTGATCACGGTCGAGAGCCTGTGGGCGATGACCAGCGTGGTGCGGCCTTCGCTGATCCGGTCGAGCGCATCCTGGATTTCCTTCTCGGTGAAGGAATCCAGCGCCGAGGTCGCCTCGTCCAGCACCAGCACCGGCGGGCCCTTCAGAATTGTGCGGGCGATGGCGACGCGCTGCTTCTCGCCGCCCGACAGCTTCAGCCCGCGCTCGCCGACCGAGGTGGCGTAACCCTCGGGCAGCGATCTGACGAAGCGGTCGATCTGGGCGAGGCGCGCCGCCTCCTCGACCTCGGCCTCGCTCGCCTCGGGCCGGCCATACTCGATGTTGTACCGGATCGTGTCGTTGAACAGCACCGTGTCCTGCGGAACCATGCCGATGGCGGCGCGCAAGCTCGCCTGCTGGACGTCGGCGATGGGCTGGCCGTCGATCAGGATGCGGCCCGCCTGAGGTTCGTAGAAGCGGAACAGCAGCCGAGAGATGGTCGACTTGCCCGCGCCCGACGGCCCGACGATGGCGATGGTGCGGCCCGGCGGCACGGTGAAGGAGATGCCCTTCAGGATCGGCCGCTCGGGGACGTAGGCGAAATGCACGTCCTCGAAGACGACCTCGCCGGCGTCGACCCGCAAGGGCGGCGCGCCCGGCTTGTCCCGGATCTCCGGATCCTTGCCGATCAGCGAGAACATCTGCTCGATATCGAGCGTCGCCTGCTTGATCTCGCGATAGACGGTGCCCATGAAGTTCAGCGGCTGGTAGAGCTGGATCAGCATGGCGTTGATCAGCACGAAGTCGCCGACGGTGTGGGTGCCGGCGCGAAAGCCCTGCACCGCCATCACCATCGAGATCGTCAGCCCGAGGGCGAAGATCGCGGCCTGGCCGAAATTGAGCCAGGCGAGCGAGGTGTAGGCCTTGACCGAATTGCGCTCGTAGCGCGCCATCGAGACGTCGTAGCGGGCGGTCTCGCGGGCTTCGGCGCCGAAATACTTCACCGTCTCGTAGTTCAGCAGCGAGTCGATCGCCTTGGAATTGGCGTCTGTGTCGCTCTCGTTCATCCGGGTGCGGATGGCGATTCGCCACTCGGTCGCCCTGATGGTGTAGGCCATGTAGGCCGTCACCATCAGGGCGAGCACGACGACGTAGAGCCAGTCGAACAAGGTCAGCAGCACGGCGATGATCAGCACGAGCTCGACCACGACCGGGACGAGCTGGTTGAGGCCGAGCCGGACCATCTCCTCGATGCCGTTCCGGCCGCGCTCGAGCACGCGGGTCATCCCGCCGGTCTTGCGCTCGAGATGGAAGCGCAGCGAGAGATGGTGGAGATGGCCGAAGGTCTGCAGCGCGAGCGTGCGCACCGCATGCATGAAGACCGGCGCGAACAGCGCGTCGCGAAGCTGGATGAAGGCCGATGAACCAACGCGCGCCAGGCCGTAGATCACCGTCAGCGCCAGCGGCGCGCCGACGAGCCAGGGCAGCCAGTTCTGCAAGGTGGAGGGCGTGTTGGCGAGCGCGTCCGTCGCCCACTTGAAGGTGAAGGGCACCCCCATCAGGACGACGCGGCCGGCGACCAGCAGCGCGAAGGCGAGCACGACGCGCCGGCGCAGATCGGCGCGGTCCGCCGGCCAGAGATAGGGCCAGAGCGCGCGGAAGGTGGCGACGAACCCGGAGCCCGGCTGGAGCACGGCGGAGCGGGCGAAGATCGGCGACGGAGGCGGCGCGGCAGGCGGGGGCATCTTGAAACGATTCCAGTTCGAAGGCGGGTATAGGCGCTTTCGCGCGCGAATGCATGCAACCTCGCATGGCCGGGCGGGCGAACCGGCGCATCCGTGAATCGCCTTGTTCTCGTCCCAAGCCCGGTGTCAGATGGGGCGAGGGCCGGGGAAGGTCCGCATTTTGGGGAAGAGACGACGATGCGAGTTCAACGCGTTACGACCGCCGCCCTCGTCGCGGCATCGGCAGCCATCACGTTTGCCGCCTGCCCGGCACTCGCCCAGCGCGCCGAGAAGCCGCCGGCGCAGATCACCGTGACCAATGCGAGGACCGTGCCCCTGACCGGCTTCGAGATCGCCACCACCGGCGAGCAGCCGCGCCTCGTCGCCAAGCTCGCCAAGCCCTTGGCGCCCGGCAAGAGCGCGACCCTGAAGCTGAACAAGCCGGCCGGCTGCAGCTATTACGTGCTCGCCAAGTTCGGCGACGAGGTCGAGAGCGACAACGAGGGCATGGACCTGTGCCGCGACAAGGTCATCCGCCTGACCGAGTGAGGCGCTCCATGATCGCGAGGGCGCGGCGTCACGCCGTCGCGCCCTCGCGCATCAGCTTGTAGATGATCGAGTCGGTCAGCGCCTGGAACGAGGCGTCGATGATGTTGGCGCTGACGCCGACCGTGGTCCAGCGCTCGCCCGTCTCGTCGGCGGATTCGATCAGCACGCGGGTCACGGCATCGGTGCCGCCCTGGAAGATGCGGACCTTGTAGTCGACCAGCCGCAGGCCGCCGATCAGCGACTGGTATTTGCCGAGATCCTTGCGCAGCGCCACGTCGAGCGCGTTGACAGGACCGGCCGCGCCCTCGGCCGCCGAGATCAGCACCTCCTCGCCGACCTTCACCTTCACGATCGCCTCCGAGAAGGTGACGAGTTCGCCGATGGCGTTGTAGCGGCGCTCGACATTCACCTTGAAGCGCTCGACGGCGAAATAGCCCGGCACCTCGCCGAGGATGCGCTTGACCAGCAGGAAGAAGGACGCGTCGGCGCCCTCGAAGGCGTAGCCCTGCGCCTCCTTGTCCTTGACCTCCTCCAGCACGCGTCCGAGGCGCGGATCGTCGCGGCCGAGCGTGACGCCGATGCGCTCGAGCTCCGCGACGAGGTTGGACTTGCCGCCCTGGTCGGAGACCAGCACCTTGCGGACATTGCCCGTCGCCTCGGGGGGGACGTGCTCGTAGGTGCGCGGATCCTTCAGCACGGCCGAGGCATGGATGCCGGCCTTCGTCGCGAAGGCGGAGGCGCCGACGAAGGGCGCGTGTCGATTGGGCGCGCGGTTCAGCATCTCGTCGAGCGCGCGCGAGACATGGGTCAGCTCGGCGAGCCGCCTGTCGTCCACGCCGATGGCGAAACGGTTGCTGTAGCGCTCCTTCAGCCTCAGCGCGCCGATCAGCGTGACGAGATTGGCGTTGCCGCAGCGCTCGCCGAGGCCGTTCAGCGTGCCCTGGATCTGGCGCGCCCCGGCCTCGATCGCGGCCAGCGAATTGGCGACGGCGCAGCCGCAATCGTCATGGGCGTGGATGCCGAGATGGTCGCCGGGGATCGATTTCGCGACCTCGGCGACGATGGCCGAGACCTCGTCGGGCAAGGCGCCGCCATTGGTGTCGCAGAGCACGACCCAGCGCGCGCCCGCCTCGTAGGCCGCCCTCGCGCAGGCCAGCGCATAATCCGGATTGGCCTTGTATCCGTCGAAGAAATGCTCGCAATCGAGCATGACCTCGCGGCCGGCCGCCTTCGCCGCCTCGACGCTCTCAACGATGCCGGCGAGGTTGTCGTCGAGCGAGATCTCGAGCGCGACATGGACATGATAGTCCCAGCTCTTGGCGACGAAGACGATCGCGTCCGCATCGGCGTCGAGCAGGCCCCTGAGCCCCGGATCGTTGGCGGCCGAGCGCCCTGCCCGCCTGGTCATGCCGAAAGCGGCGAACCTGGCCTGCTTCGTCGGCTTGCGCGCGAAGAAGGCCGTGTCGAGCGGGTTGGCGCCGGGATAGCCGCCCTCGACATAATCGATGCCGAGCCTGTCGAGCATGCCGGCCACGGCGCGCTTGTCGTCGAGCGAGAAATCGACGCCGGTGGTCTGCGCGCCGTCGCGCAACGTCGTGTCGAAGAGATGGATGCGGGCAGGCGTCACGGTTCGCGCCTCAGCTTGAAGCGCAGCAGGCGCGGCACCACCATCGCCAGCATGACGAGCTTGACGGCGACGGAGAGCGTGCCGGCGGGGCGGATTTCTGGGGTCATCGGTCGTCGTCCAGCGCAGTCGGGAGCCGCCGGAGATCGACGGGCGTTTCGGGATCGATCTCGCCGATCATGGCCGGCTTGAGATCGTAGATGGCAGCGACCGCCTCCAGCGCGGCAGGCGCATCGAGGTTGACGCCCCAGGAGGCGACCATCCGCACGAAGGCGCGTGTCGTCATCAGAGTTACGGGATAATCGACCTCCAGAAAGAGGTTGGGCACCTTGCGGTCTTCGTAGAGCACGACGGCCGAGGAGACGGCGTCAGGCCGCCACTGATCGACGAATTCGCGCAGCGCCAATTCGCCCGAGTTACGCAGCCCGGATTTGAGGCGGGCGTCTTCGTCAGGCGTCCGGGAGCGGGATTTGAGCGAGGCGATGCCCTCCCCGATGATCGTCGAGACGCGCAGCAGCGCGTCGCCCTCATCCTCAATCCACTGCCGGATATCGGCCGCATAGGGCCTGGTCTCGTCGCCGACGAGCTCGTCCTCGACGCGATCCACCAGCACGATGCGCCGGTTGAGCCGGGCGAGCATCGGCAGGAGTCCGGCGGCCGCCAGGCGCAGGATCGGGCCGGCGTCGGCGACGATGATGGGTTCGCGGGAGGCGAGCGACATCATCGCTTCACCTCCCAGGTCGTGGTCGGCTGCCCGTCGGCGTTCTTGCCGTCCTTGAGAGCGATGCCCATAGCGGCAAGTTCGTCGCGGATGCGGTCTGATTCGGCGAAGTTTTTGGCGAGGCGGGCGTCGAGCCGGGCGGCGATGAGAGCTTCAACCTTGATGTCAAAGGTTTCGTCGGAAGCGATTTTGAACGTCAATGCCTGATCGTCAGCGTCCCACGCGTGGCGTCGAAGGCCCAGAAAGTCGGCTGTGCCAGCGAGCGTTGACGCCGCATCGCCGTCGCCGCTCCTTGCAGCGCGTGCAAGCGCATGAAGAGCCGCCATCGCCTTTGCTGTGTTCAGGTCGTCAAGAAGAGCCTCCACAACATCAACACTGATGCGTTTTGGTGCTTCAGCGGGATGGTTTGAGATGTATCGAACTAGCGGCTCCCAACTCCAGATCGTGGCTTGCGCTTCCTCCAGCGCCTTCACCGTCCAGTCGACCGGCTGCCGATAATGCGTCTTCAGCATCGCGAGCCGCAGCACTTCGCCGGGCCATTTCCGCCCCCCGAACGTCTCCGTCTCCAGCAGTTCGTTGATCGTGACGAAGTTGCCGAGCGATTTCGACATCTTCTCGCCCTCGACCTGCAGGAAGCCGTTGTGCATCCAGTAGTTCGCCATGCGCGGAGCGCCCGCCGCGCCGCCGAAGGCGCAGCAGCTCTGGGCGATCTCGTTCTCGTGGTGCGGGAAGACGAGGTCGATGCCGCCGCCATGGATGTCGAAGAGGTTCTTCCCGGGATCGTCGCAGGCGAGGCCGCCGCCGAACGGGGCGAGCAGCGTCGCCATCGACATGGCCGAGCACTCGATGTGCCAGCCGGGGCGGCCGGGCGTCGCGATGCCGGCGGGCGAGGGCCAACCGGGATCGACGCCGTCGCGGCTCGGCTTCCAGAGCACGAAATCCATCGCATCGCGTTTATAGGGAGCGACATCCACTCGTGCTCCCGCGATCATCTCGTCGAGCGGGCGGCGCGCCAGCGAGCCGTATTTCGGCGCGTTCTTCAGATGCGCGACCGCCGGCACATGGAACAGCACGTGCTCCTCGGCGACATAGGCGACGCCGCGCGCGATCAGGCGCTCGATGATCGCCTTCATCTGCCCGATATGATCCGTCGCGCGCGGTTCGGTCGTCGGCGGCAAGCAGCCGAGCGCGGCGATATCCCGATGGAACCGCGCCGTCGTGCTCTCGGTCACCCTGCCGATCGCCTCGTTCAGCGGCAGCCCCGGAAAATCGCGGGCGGCGCGGGCGTTTATCTTGTCGTCGACGTCGGTGAGGTTTCGGGCATAGGCGACGTGCTCGGCGCCGTAGAGATGGCGCAGCAGCCGGTAGAGCACGTCGAAGACGATGACCGGGCGGGCATTGCCGATATGGGCGTAGTCGTAGACCGTCGGGCCGCAGACATAGATGCGGACGTTGCGCAGATCGATCGGAGCAAAGACCTCCTTCGTCCGCGTCAGCGTATTGTGGAGCCTGAGGGTCGGCGACATCGTAACGTCCTGCGAAGAACAGCAATAGGCATATCACGGCCGCTGGCCGGGGCGCTGTTGTCAGGTCTGTTCGGACGAGGACGTGAGCAGCCGGCCAGCGAAAGCTAGCGGCAAATCCGACAAATCAGGGTGGCGGCTCGCGTCATGACGTTCTGCTTGCCTGTGCGCGGGCTTTGCGTCAAGAGGGCGCCCCGCCGCGCCGCGGCATGGAGCGCGAGCGAATTCATTCAAACTTAACCGGCCGGAACCATCCTTCCGATTCGAAGGTTGTGAGCCGAACCCCTCATGAGGAAATTCTGACAATGCGCCGCGCCGTCGCCCTTCTCGGCCTTTTCGGCATTCTCGGAGCCGGCCTGTCGCTTTCGGTGCTGCCGACCTCGCGCACGGTCGCCGCCTCCAGCGACCCGCGCACCTTCCTGATCCCGGCGAGCGACGGCTACGGCGTCGCCGACTGCATCTCGAGCAAGTCGGAATGCGGCAGGATCGTCGCCAACGCCTGGTGCGAGGCGCAAGGCTACAGGCAGGCGAGCGCTTTCGGCATCGCGGCGCGCGAGGACTTCACCGGCTCGGCGACGAAGAGCGACGCAAGCACGCCGCCGGAGCAACCGCTCGTCATCACCTGCAGCGGCTGAGGCTCCCTCACCTCACCCACTCGCCACACTTGGCCGCCTCGCCCGTGCCGCCCCAGGGCATGATCGGAACGCTGGAGGTCGAGTTCTTCGGCGAGCCGTCGATCAGCTTGTCGGTGTAGACCATGTAGATCAGCACGTTGCGCTTGGCGTCGCAGCCGCGCACGATCTGCATCTTCTTCCAGATCAGCGAACGGCGCTCGCGGAAGACGACATCGCCCTGCTGGGCCTTTTCCTTGAAGCGGATCGGGCCGATCTGGCGGCAGGCGAGCGAGATGTCGGAGAGTTCCTCGGCCAGGCCGAACATGCCCGAGACGCCGCCCTTCTCCGGCACGGTGTAATGACAGGCGACGCCCTCGACCGCGGGATCGTCGACGCCGTAGACGGCGAGCTTGTCGTCGGGCGTCAGCATCTTCCACACGGTCGACTTCCGGAAGATCAGGTCCTCCTGCGCGGAAGCAGGCAGCGACATGGCGGCACAGGCGAAAGCCATCAGCGTGGCGAGCGGAACGAAACGGAAGCCCATGGCGATCTCCTCGGCGGCGCGGCATGACGCGGCGCGCCCGATATGGCTGCAAGCGCGCGGTTTCGCCAGAGCGTCGGACTAAGCCGCCAGCGGCCTGAACACGAGCCAGGCCGCGACCAGCGCGCCGACCAGCCCGGCCGGGAACAGCACCAGCTTGACCTGCGTGATCCGGCTGGCGAAGGCGACGTTGCCGGCCTCGAGCCTGGGATAGCTGTCGAGCAGCCGGGCGATCGACAGGTTCTCGGCGATGTCGGCGAGACCGCCGAGCAGCCAGCCGCCGCCGCATAGCGCCGCCACCCACCAGGGCTGGCCCCGCATGTAAAGCCCGGCGATCAGCGTCGCGCCGACGATCGCATAGGTCGCGGCGCAGGCGACATCGGCCGGGAGCACGCGGGTCCGGTATCTCGCACGCCGCTCCGGCCCGTAGGCCGCGAACAGCTTGTCGACATCCTCGACCGTGAAGCCGTTCCAGTCGTTCTCCAGGAAGCGGGCCACGCCCTGCCGCCCGGCCCAGACGCCGACCAGCCAGAACAGCACGACGACCAGCACCGGCCCCCAGATGAAGAAGGCGAGCGGGATCGCGGTCGGGTAGAAGGTCAGCGGTTCGATCATGGCTCGCTCGGCTCGTTCGGCATCCTGCCCTAACGCTTAGCCTGCCTCGCGGGCGAGCGCCAACGCTTCGCGCAGCACCTCGAGATCGCCGGCCTGGGTGGCGAGGATCAGGACGAGCCGCGCGTTGAGGGAAGCGCTTCCGGCCTCGTCGAGGCCGCGGTGGCCGAGCGCGATCAGGCGGTAGGCTGCGTCCGGGTCGGCAAGGCGCTGCTCCAGGCGCGCTTTCGCGGGAGCGACAGGGTCCGGCTCCGTCATGACATGCGACCCTCGAGCCTCTCGACCGCGCCCGCGATGTCGACCCGCGTCGCCCGATGGAAGCGGGCGGCGACATGACCGTCCGGCCGGAGCACGACCGCGTCGCCGGCGCTCAGCGCATAGCGTTGGACGAGCAGGCCGGCGGCATCGGAATTGTCTCCGGCCGTCTGGGCGCAGGGTGCGGCGACGTAGCCGACATCGGGCGGCGCCAGTTGCCCGCCATCCCCGCCCGGCGCGATGACGAGGGGCCGGCCCGGCCGCAGCGCCTCGCTCAGCCAGGCTCGGCCGCCGTCGACCGCAGGCAGCGGCGCGTCCTTGAACGGCGCTCCGGGCGCGAGGCCCCCCTGCCAGCCGCGATCGGGCGTCGAGAGCGGCGAGGCCGCATAGCTGGTGGGCCGGGAGAGCCGGCCCGAGTTCACGAAGGGCCGTCCCAGCGCGGAGGCGGATGCCAGCGACAGGGCCGCATCGCGCAGGATGCGTTCGCCCGGCGAGCGCGGCGCGATGAACTCGGCGGCGCGCGTCGAGTGCAGGATGTTCTCGTCGGCGGCCTCGACGCGCTCGGAATCGTAGCTGTCGATCAGCGAAAGCGGACTCTTGCCCTGCACCACGAGGGCCAGTTTCCAGCCGAGATTGTCGGCGTCCTGGATGCCGGAATTCGCGCCGCGCGCGCCGAAGGGCGAGACCTGATGGGCGGCGTCGCCGGCGAAGATCACGCGGCCATGCAGGAAGCCGTCGAGCCTGCGGCACTGGAAGCGGTAGATCGAGACCCATTCGAGCGAAAAATCGTCATGGCCGAGCATCTGCGCGATGCGCGGGCGCACGCGCTCGGGCCGCTTTTCGGCCTCGGCGTCGGCGTCCGGGCCAAGTTGCAGGTCGATGCGCCAGATGTCGTCGGGCTGCTTGTGCAGCAGCGCCGACTGGCCGGAATGGAACGGCGGCGCGAACCAGAACCAGCGCTCGGTCGGGAACGCGGCCTGCATCTTCACGTCGGCGATCAGGAACTTGTCCTCGAAGGCCTCGCCCCGGAACTCCAGCCCCAGCATCGCCCGCGTCGGCGAGCGCGCCCCGTCGCAGGCGACGACCCACTCGGCCTCGATCCGGTAGTCGCCGTCGGGCGTCGCAATGGTCAGCAGCGCGCCGTCATTGCGCGGATCGAGCGCCGTCAGACGGTTGCTCCAGCGCAGGTCGACCAGCGGCTCTGCCAGAACCGCCTCAGCCAGCGCCGCCTCGACGTAATATTGCTGGAGGTTGATGAAGGCCGGCTGCTTGTGCCGGTCCTCGGGCAGCAGATCGAAGGCGTAGAGTTCACGCTCGCCGCGAAAGACCTTGCCGCGCTGCCAGGTCACGCCCTTCTCGACCATCGCCTCGGCCAGGCCCAGCCGGTCGAAGATCTCGAGCGTGCGCTTGGAAAAGCAGATCGCGCGCGAGCCCTCGCCGATGCGATCGCTGTCGTCGAGCAGCACCACGGGCACGGCGCGGCGCGCCAGATCGAGCGCCAGCGTCAGTCCGACCGGGCCGGCGCCGACGATGACGACCGGGTGATGCGTGGGGGCGGCTGCGTCCTGATCGGGTGAGCGGCGATAGGCGAATTGGCGCTGGGCTTGTGGCTGCATCAACAGGCCTCGCGCTTGACTGATATGCGATACGCATCACATATTGGCGAGATGATCGCGAGCTTTGCCGATCGGGCGACCGAAGACGTTTTCCGGGGGCGGGCGACCAAGGCCGCTTGGCGGAGCATCGAAAGGATTGTCAAGCGCAAGCTGGACGTTCTCGATGCCGCGACAGGGTTACGCGATCTGCGTTCACCGCCAGGCAATCGTCTCGAAAGCCTGAAGGGCGACCGTAAGGGACAATGGAGCATTCGCGTCAACGACCAATGGCGCATCTGTTTCCGCTGGGATGGAGACTGGCCTGAAGAGGTCGTCATCGTCGATTACCACTGACAGGAGATTGCTTGATGTCTAGGATCAGAACGCACCCCGGAGAGGTGCTGCGCGAGGAATATCTCGAACCGCTCGGCCTCAGCGCACGCCGTCTGGCCAGCGCCCTCGGCGTTCCCAGCAACCGTATCAGCGATCTCGCGCGGGAACGACGCGACGTGACGGCCGACACGGCGATCCGTCTTGGCCGCTATTTCGACACCGACCCACGCTTCTGGCTGAACCTGCAACTGGCGCATGATCTGTCGAAGGCGGAGGCCGGCGGGGATTACTCTGCGATCCGGCCGCGAGCGGCGTGACAGAGGCGCGATCGCGAGCCACTGCGTCATTGCGAGGAGACCCCTGTCGGTGCAGGGCGGCCCCTGCACTTGTTGATCGAACAAAAATCCTTTGAAATGAGTGGCCAGATCAAAATGAACAGCATCAGTACCCACATCACTTTGAAAAGAATCCGCGTTCGATAATGTCTATTTCGAATCAGCCAACGGTTAAAGCTCTCACCTGTCTTATTGTGACTTGACTCGTCGAGATTAAAATAGCGAAACTCCCGATCTGTCGACCATTGCCGAGTTTCGATCAGCCATTTTCTCCGCAGCGGATGCACTATAGCGACCAAGATCAAGACCAAGAGAAAAGTCGCGAAGAAAACCCACAAATAGATATGATCCAATTCGTGAGCCGTGACGATCTTCAATGCTGCCTCCTAACCCCGCAGTTCCGCCCACATCTGGCGATCCCGCTCGTCGGTCCAGATTCGCGGATGGTCCAGCCCGTTCGCCTCGTCATAGGCGCGGCTGACGTTGAAGGGCAGGCAGTGCTCGAAGATGACCCAGTCGCCATAGGACGGCTTCAGCGTCGCATGGACGCGCTCGAAGGTCTCGCGCAGCGAGCGGCCGGCCGCGGCGTTCCGCATCACCGCCTCGAACAGGTCGCTCAGAAAGGCGCGCGTGCCGCCTATGCCGTCCGCCACCATCGTTTCGCCCACCAGCGCCGCCCCACGTCCCGGCACCATCGCGACCGAGCCTAAACCGGCGAGATTGTCGAGCGTATCGGGCCAGTCGGTGAAATGCGCGTCGCCGCAATACGGCGTCGCGCCGTATTCGACCAAGTCGCCGGCGAAGGACACGTCGGCATCGGGAATCCAGGCGACGATGTCGCCGGCTGTGTGGCCCCGGCCGAGCGACATCAGCCTGACCTCGCGCTGGCCGAGCCAGAGCGAGCAATCCTCCGAGAAGGTCGTGGTCGGCCAGGTCAGGCCCGGCCGGATCGACTCGGCGCCCTGGAACAGTCGCGGAAAGCGGCCGATCTCGCTCGCCTTGTCCTCCTCGCCGCGCTCGACGATCATGGTGCGCGCCGCATCCGAGCAGATGATCTCGCTCGCGCCATAGGCCGGCGCGCCGAGCACGCGCACGGCGTGGTAATGCGACAGCACGACATGGCGGATCGGCTTGTCGGTGACGGCCCGGACCCGGTCGATCACGGTCTGCGCCATCTTCGGCGTCGCCTGCGCGTCGAAGACGAGCACGCTGTCGTCGCCGATCACGACGCCGGTATTGGGGTCGCCCTCGGCGGTGTAGGCGTAGACGCCCTTGCCGATCTCCTCGAACGAGATCGTCTTCTCGCCGAGATCGGCACTGGAGGCGAAGGCGGGTTTTCCTGTTTGGACGGCGTCATTTTGCATGAGGCAGGATGTCCTGTTCGATCGCGCCGAAGATGGAATGGCCGGCGGCGTCCTTCATCTCGATGCGGACGCTGTCGCCGAAATGCAGGAAGGGCGTCGCGGCCGCGCCGTCGAGAATCGTCTCGACCATGCGCTGCTCGGCGATGCAGGCGTAGCCGAGCCCGCCCTTGGCCACCGGCAGTCCCGGCCCGCCGGCCTTGTCGCGATTGGAGACCGTGCCCGAGCCGATGATGGTGCCGGCCCCGAGCGGGCGGGTCTTCGCGGCATGCGCGATCAGCGCGCCGAAGTCGAAGGTCATGTCGGCTCCGGCGTCGGGCTTGCCGAAGGGCTTGCCGTTGACCTGCGTCAGCAGCGGCAGGCCGAGCCTGCCGCCCTGCCAGGCGGACCCGAGTTCGTCAGGCGTCACGGCGACCGGCGAGAAGGCGGTCGGCGGCTTCGACTGAACGAATCCAAAGCCTTTGGCCAGTTCGCTCGCGATCAGATTCCGCAGGCTTACGTCGTTTGCGAGCATGACGAGGCGGACATAGGCCAGCGCTTCGGCCGCGCTCACGCCCATCGGCACATCGCCGGTGACGACCGCGATCTCGGCCTCGAAATCGATGCCGTGCTCCTCGCCGCCGGCATGGACGGGAGCGCGCGGGCCGAGGCTCGCGTCGGAGCCGCCCTGATACATCAGCGGATCGGTCCAGAAGCTCTCGGGCATGGTCGCGCCCCGCGCTTTCCGCACCAGATCGACATGGTTCACATAGGCCGAGCCGTCGAGCCACTGATAGGCGCGCGGCAGGGGCGCGGCGCAATCATGCTCGTGGAAACGGAAGGACGGCACCGAGCCGTGCTCCAGTCCCTCGGCGAGGTCGGAAAGGCGCGGCGCATGACGCTCCCAGTCGTCGAGCGCGGCCTGCAGGGTCGCCACGACCGGGAAGGCGTCGGTGGCGCGCGTCAGGTCCCTGGAGACCACGACGAGCCGGCCGTCCCGGCCATGTGCGAGCGACGCGAGCTTCATGTCTTTTCATTCCTTCCCGGACGCGCCAGAAATGGCGCAAGAGTCTTTTGGGGAGGTGACCATATGAAACGCCGCGACTTTTTGAAAACAGGCGCTCTCGCAGCCGTCGCCGCCCCCGTCGCCATGCCCGCGATCGCGCAGGCGATGCCGGAGGTGCGCTGGCGGCTGACATCGAGCTTTCCGAAGTCGCTCGACACGATCTACGGCACCGCCCAGCAGTTCGCGAAGTTCATGGCGGACGCCACGGACGGCAAGTTCCAGGTCCAGGCGTTCTCGGCCGGCGAGATCGTGCCCGGCCTGCAGGCGCTCGACGCGGTGACCTCGGGCACGGTCGAATGCGCGCACACGCCGACCTATTTCTACACCGGCAAGGAGCCGGCGCTGGGGCTGGGCACCGGCATTCCCTTCGGCCTGAACGCCCGCCAGCAGCATAGCTGGTGGTATTTCGGCGGCGGCGAGCCGATCGTCAACGAGGCTCTCGCCAGGTTCGGCGCCTATTCGATCCCCTGCGGCAATTCCGGCTGCCAGATGGGCGGCTTCTTCCGCAAGGAACTGACCAGCCTCGAGGACCTCAAGGGCCTGAAGTTCCGCATCGGCGGCATGGGCGGGGCGGTGCTGTCCAAGCTCGGCGTGGTGCCGACGCAGATCGCGGCCGGCGACGTCTATCCGGCGCTGGAGCGCGGCGCCATCGACGCCGCCGAATTCGTCGGACCCTATGACGACGAGAAGCTCGGCTTCGTGCGCGTCGCGAAATACTACTACTATCCCGGCTGGTGGGAGGGCGGCGCGATGCTGCATCTCGTCATCGGCCAGGCGGCCTGGAACAAGCTGCCCAAGCACTACCAGGCCATCGTCCAGCACGCCTGCGAGGCGGCAAACAACTGGATGCTGGCCAAATACGACGCCGTGAACCCGGGCGGCCTGCGCCGGCTGGTGCAACAGGGCGCGCAGCTCAAGGCCTTTCCGCTGCCGATCATGGAGGCCTCGCTCAAGGCGGCCGAGGAGTACTACGCCGAGACCTCGGCCAAGAGCGAGCTCTTCAAGAAGGGCTACGAATCGATGGTCGCCTTCCGCGGCGAGAACCTGCTCTGGTGGCAGGTGGCGGAACTGTCCTACGACACGTTCATGAACCGGCTCAGGTCGCGGTGAATCTGCCTTGTCATTCCGGGGCAGGCCATCGGCCTGAACCCGGAACCCACGACGGGGCTCCGCCCTGGAAGCGTTGCCGGAAGGTCGCGCCCGGTCGTGGGTTCCGGGTTCTCGCTGCGCGAGCCCCGGAATGACGAACGCGGTCACCACGCCTCTTTCTTCGCCGGGTCGAAGCGTTTCCTCAGCCCGTCCCAGCAGGCGGCATAGTCGGGCTGGAGCTGCGGCAGGCGCGCCGCATAGCCGGTGACGCGCTGGGGAAAGCGCGTCTCGAACATGAAGGCCATGGTGCCGGTGAGCTTCACCGGCCTCAGCTCGACGGTCGAGGCGTGCTCGTAGGCCTGGGCGTCGGGACCGTGCGGCAGCATCATGTTGTGGAGCGAGAAGCCGCCGGGCGTGAAGCCCTCGGGCTTGGCGTCGTAGACGCCGTAGATCAGGCCCATGAACTCCGACATGATGTTGCGGTGGTACCAGGGCGGGCGAAAGGTGTTCTCCGCCACCATCCAGCGCTCGGGGAAGATGACGAAGTCGATGTTCGCGGCGCCGGGCGTCTCGGAGGGCGCGGTCAGCACCGTGAAGATCGACGGATCCGGATGGTCGAACGAAATCGCCCCGACCGGCGAATAGGTCCGCAGGTCGTATTTGTAGGGCGCGTAGTTGCCGTGCCAGGCGACGACGTCGAGCGGCGACTGGCCGATCGGCGTCGCATGAAGCTCCCCACCCCATTTGGCGTAGAGCGTGGACGCCTCCTCGATGTCCTCATAGGCCGCGACGGGCGTCAGGAAATCGCGCGGATTGGCCAGGCAGTTGGCGCCGATCGGCCCGCGATCGGGCAGCGTGAAGGCGCCGCCATAGTTCTCGCAGAGATAGGCCCGCGCCGGCCCGTCGATCAGTTCGCAGCGGAAGACGACTCCGCGCGGGATGATCGCGATCTCGCCGGGCTCGATCTCGATGACGCCGAACTCGGTGAAGAAGCGAAGCCGCCCCTCCTGCGCGACGACGAGATATTCGCCGTCGGCGTTGAAGAGGTATTCGCGCTCCATCGATTTGGTGACGAAGAGCATATGGGCGGCCATGCCGCTCTGCGTATCGGCGTCGCCGGCGGTGGTCAGCGTGGCGAGGCCGGTGACGAAGGTCGTCGGCGCGGTCGGCGGCGGGATCGGGCTCCAGCGCATCTGGCCGATCGGAAGATCGGCCTCGTCGCGGCAGGGCGCGGTCCGCATCAGGCCCTTGTCGACCCTGGCCCAGCGCCCGCCATGCTTGACGCTCGGGCGGATGCGATAGAGCCAGGAGCGCTCGTTGGAAGAACGCGGCGCGGTGAAGGGCGAGCCCGAGAGCTGCTCGGCATAAAGCCCGTAGGCCGGCTTCTGCGGCGAGTTGCGGCCGACCGGCAGCGCGCCGGGCAGGCTCTCGGTCTCGAAGGAGTTGCCGAAGCCCGACATGTAGCCGAGCGTTCCGCCGGTCGTCCTGGCATTGGCGGGCTCGACTTTGGCCTGGATGTTCATGCGCCTGACCTCCTGCGTTCCAACCCGGCTTTGACAAGCGCGACGTTTATGGATTGATCGCCCGAACCCGGTTCGCTGACCGACCCGAATTAGTTGCAAATGAAACCAATGTCAATGAAGGCGCCCGAACCCGCGCTGCATCTCGAGCAGTTCCTGCCCTACCGGCTGAACGTGGTCGGCTTCTTCGCGAGCCGGGCGCTGGGGCGGATCTATGGGGCGGATTTCGGCATCGACATCCCGCAATGGCGGGTCGTCGCGCAGCTCGGCGAGTTCGGCAAGCTGACCTCGCGCGACATCGGCGAACTGGCTCAGATGCACAAGACGAAGGTTTCGCGAGCGGTGCGCGATCTCGAATCGCGCGGGCTGGTCTCGCGCGCCGAGAACCGGCAGGACCGGCGCGAGGCCTTCATCGCGCTGACGCCGGCGGGGCTGCGCATCTACGCGCGGATCGTGCCGCTGGCGCTGGCCTTCCAGGCGCGCTGGACCGAAGGCATCGCGGCGGACGAACTCAAGGTGTTCGAGCGCGTGCTGGCGACGCTGACCGAACGCGGCCGGCATCTGGCGGGCGGCTATCGCGAGGAGGAGGCGTGATGGTCGATCGCGTCCGTAGAGAGCCTCCCATTACCCAACGCCGTCGCCCCTGGACGACGGCGCGAATGTGAAAGGTTCCAGTGAACGGCGAGACTATTCAGAAATACCGCGCCAGGTTGCGCCTGATCCGCTCCAGCGGCGGCTCTCCGGCGGGCGGAGCCTCGAATGCCCGGCCGGTGATCGTCTCATAGGCGCGGACATAGACCTGCGAGGTCTGCGCGATCAGCTCCGGCGGGATCGGCGGCAGCTCTTGCGTGTAGGGGTCGCAGCGGGCGACGACCCAGTTGCGCACGAAATCCTTGTCGAAGGATTCAGGCTTCTCGCGCTTGGCGAAACGCTCGGGATAGCTCTCCGCGAACCAGTAGCGGCTGGAATCGGGGGTATGGATTTCGTCGGCCAGCAGGATGCGGCCCTCCCCGTCCGTGCCGAACTCGTATTTCGTGTCGGCGAGGATCAGCCCGCGCGCCGCGGCCATCGCCTGCCCACGCCCGAACAGCGCCAGAGCATGGCTCGAAACCTCGTCCCATTGCGCCTGCGTCAGCAGCCCCGTCGCGACGATCTGCGCGGCGGACAGCGGCTCGTCATGGCCGCCGTCGAAGGCCTTGCTCGTCGGCGTGATCACGGCTTCTGGCAGCGCCTCGTTGTCGCGCAACCCGTCGGGAAAGCACATCCCGTACATCTCTCGCGCGCCCTGCTTGTAGAGCGTCAGGATCGAGGTGCCGGTCGTGCCGGCGAGATAGCCGCGCACGATGATCTCGACGGGAAGGATATCGAGCCTCTTGCCGACGACGACGTTGGGATCGGAATATTCGAGCACATGGTTGGGGCAGATGTCGGCGGTCGCCTCGAACCAGTAGCGGGCGCTCTGCGTCAGCACCTGCCCTTTCAGCGGGATCGCCGCGATGGCGCGGTCGAAGGCGCTGAGCCGGTCGGTCGAGATCAGGACGCGGCGGCCATCGGGCAGGTCGTAGTTCTCGCGGACCTTGCCGCGATAGTAATTCGGCAGCTCCGGGATGAATGCGTCTTCGAGAGGCTGGAACGGGGTCTGGACAGACATCGGGTCATCGCGCAGGAGGAGCGTCCGGCGCGAGTGCCGGCAGCCTTGCCGTTCTAGCGAGAAGGCGAGCCCCGCACCACTGCGCGCCTGCGATCACGAATCCGACAACAATTGCCGCACGGCGTCGAATCTGCCATTTCGGAGCGGCCTGAAGAGGCATCATGGCCTCCAGCCATGGCCTTGCCTGTGGCCGTCCATAGTTCCGTCGCGTTCTTGGGCTGTGGTGCCGGCAGTATCGACGGCCCGCGGGCCAATCCAAACTCGGGTGATATGGCCGCAACGGCGATGAAGTCAGCCTTCTCAAGACGTGTCGCCGCAATCCTGGTGGCTTTCTCTTCCATGGCCGGCGCGGCGCTGGCGCAGTCGCCGGCCTGCAATGCGTGGCGTTCCGAACTCGCGAGCCTGCAGGGACAAGGCGGCGATCCGCGAGCGACGGATGCGGCTCGCCGCGTCGGCGGCCAGTTGTCCCAGGCGAGCGGCCAGTATCGCGCCATGGGCTGCGACCGCGGCGGCTTCCTGTTCTTCGGCGAGCAACCGCCCCCGCAATGCGCCGGCCTGCGCGCGCAGATCGGCCAGTTGCAGGCGCAATACGGCGCGCTCCAGCGTCAGGCGCAGGGCGGCGGCGATCCGCGGCGCCGGTCGCAGCTGATGGCGGCGATCGAGAACAACTGCCGCGCCCAGCCGCAGCAGCGCGGCTTCTTCGAGACCATCTTCGGACTGGAGCCGCGGCGCGGTCAGCTCGATTCGACTTTCCCGGAGCTCGATCCCGAGCAGCCCGTGGAACCGGAGAAGCCGCGCGCCGGCGGGCCCTACACCGTCTGCGTTCGCGGCTGCGACGGCTACTTCTTCCCGCTCGCCAACAATCCGGGGGGACGCGAAGGCGGCGACGAGATGTGCCAGGCGCTCTGCCCGGGCGCGGAGGCCTCCGCCTTCGGCATGACCAGTGGCGGCGACATCCAGAACGCCGTCTCGCGTAGCACCGGCCAGCCCTACACGTCGCTGCCGAACGCCGGCAAATACCAGCGCAGCTTCGATTCCACCTGCACCTGCAAGGCCCAGGGCCAGACCTGGTCGCAGGCGCTGAAGGAAGCGGAATACCTGCTCGACAAGCGCAAGGGCGACGTCATCGTCACCGAGCAGCGCGCCGCCGAGCTGTCGCGGCCCAAGGCCGAACGCCAGACCGAGCGGCCCGACCCGCGCAAGCGCGGCACGCAGCCTGCGCCGACCGTCCAGCCGACGGCCGCGCCGGCCGCCGCCGACGAGACGCCGATGCCGTCCGAGAACTCGCCGACGGCGGGCACCGAATCGGCCGGCGTCGGACCGAAGTCAGTCGGCGAGAAGGTGATCGAGAAGGGGGACGGCCTGAAGCGCGAGAGCCAGAGCGTCACCGGCGAGAAACGCATGGTCCGGATCGTGGCGCCCAACCTTGCGCCCAATCTCGGCCCCTCGGCGACGGGGCCTTAGGCCGCCTCGCCGGCCAGGCGCTTGAGCGCCTTCTCGCGGCCGATCAGCGGCAGCAGCGCCGCCAGCTCCGGCCCATGGTCGAGCCCGGTCAAGGCCTGTCGCAGCGGCATGAAGAGCGCCCTGCCCTTGAGCCCCGTCGACGCGGCGACCGCGCCGGCCCAGCTCTTCCAGGTCGTGGCGTCGAACGGCTCGGGGGGCAGCAATGCGGCAGCCGTCTCGGCGAGACCGGCGTCGCCGACGATCGGCCCGATCGGCCCCTCGACCACCCGCCACCAGATTCTGGCCTCGTCGAGCCTGGCGAGATTGCCGCGCACCGCCAGCCAGAACGGCTCGGTCGCCGGCACATCGAACGCGGCCAGCCGCTCGGCGACGGCCCTCAGCGGGAGCTGATGCAGCGTCCGCGCGCTCAGCGTCTCGAGCTCGTGCTCGTCGAACTTCGCCGGCGCGCGCGAGACATGGGCGAGATCGACCAGCTCCGCCAGTTCGTCGAGGCTCGCGACCGGCCGCACGGCATCCGACGAGCCGGTCAGCGTCGCCAGCGCCGCGACGGCCAGGGCCTCGACGCCGGCCTCGCGCAGACCCCGCAAGGAGAGATGGCCGAGCCGCTTGGAGAGGCCTTCGCCGCCGACCGTGGTCAGCAGATTGTGGTGGGCGAAGATCGGCGGCTTTGCGCCCAGCGCCTCGAAGATCTGGATATGAACCGCCGTGTTGGTGACGTGATCCTCGCCGCGGATGATATGCGTGATGCCGGTCTCGGCATCGTCCACCACCGAGGGCAGATGATAGAGATAGCTGCCGTCCTCGCGGATCAGCACCTGGTCGGAGAGCGAGGCGCAATCGACATGGGCCTCGCCGCGCACGAGATCGGTCCAGGCGACCACGCGCGCTTCGAGCTTGAAGCGCCAATGCGGCCTGCGGCCCTCGGCCTCCAGTTTCGCCCGATCGTCGTCGGTCAGGCCCAGCGCGGCGCGGTCGTAGACCGGCGGCAGGCCGCGCGCGAGCTGGCGCTTGCGGCGGCGGTCGAGCTCGTCGGCGGTCTCGTAGCAGGGATAGAGCCGGCCCATCGCACGCAGCCGGTCGGCCGCCGCATCGTAGAGGGCGAGCCGCCGGGACTGGCTGATAATCGCATCGGGTGCGATCCCGAGCCAGGCGAGGTCTTCCGTGATCGCGGCGGCGAATTCCGGCGTCGAACGGCTCAGATCGGTATCGTCGAAGCGCAGCAGGAACCGGCCGCCATGCTTGCGGGCGAAGAGCCAGTTGAACAGCGCCGAGCGGGCATTGCCGATATGGAGATGCCCCGTCGGCGACGGGGCGGAGCGGACGAGCGGCGTTGTCATGGGCTGGGCTTATGACGGGTTTGCCGAAGGGCGGCAATCGGGAGCCGGCCAGGGCCGCCGATCATCCGCTGTCGGGCATCCTGAAGGCTTAACCGACCGTTAGGGTTAATCGCGCATGAATCAGGGCAGGCCGCGCTCGAAGCTGCGCCGGCCGTCGCCCGGAGAAGCGAAGATGCGTAACCCGTCCATCGCCGCAGCCGCCCTGCTCGCCTGCAGCCTCAGCGCCGCATCGCAGGTTCTGGCGGCCGATTATCCCGTCCTGCGCGGCTCGCAGATCGAGGACGCGCCGCCGCCTCCTTCGGACTATTTCAGCGAGCGCTTCAGCTGGACCGGCTTCTATGCCGGCGGTTTCGCCGCGCAGAGCCAGAGCCGCTTCGAGACGGACAAGGGCGTGGACGACCTCGTCCGCATGGCCTATCGCGGCACGACCATCTCCGGGGCGTTCAACCCGGCCGATCTCGTGGCCACACAGCCTCGCCGCGACAGCGGCACGAGCTTCGGCGTCTATACGGGCTATAACTTCGCCTTCGGCGACGCCGTGCTGGGCCTGGAAGGCGACTACGGCCGCGTCGGCCAGGGCGCGGGCGCTTCCACGTTTCAGGCACGCCGCTTCGGCAACGAATACATCACCGTCGCAACGCGGCAGGACGGCAAGCTGAACGACATGTTCAGCCTGCGCGCCCGCTTCGGCTACGCCTTCGGCAAGATCATGCCCTATTTCACGATCGGCGCGGCCGTGGGCCGCTTCGACACCAATGTCGGGGTCAACGCCGATTGGGGCCCGACCAACGATGCCGGCGTCCGCCTCGGCAGCTACCTCGGCTTCCCGCGTGTCCTGGGCGGGCCGAAGAGGGACGTCTGGGGCTATGGCGGCGTCGTCGGCGGCGGCGTCGAGGCGGCCCTCGCCGACAACATCATCCTGCGCGCCGAATACCTCTACACGCGCTTCAACGACGTCGAGGGCCTCACGGTCGGCGTGAACACCGCCCGCGTCGGCGCCGCGCTGAAGTTCTGATCGAGACGGGCCCGCCAAAAAGAGGGCGCGTCTCACGCCGCGCCCTCCTGCTTCGATCAGCCGCCGGCCATTCGGCCAAGGCTCATTCCGCCGCCTCGACCGCCGGCCTTGCTCGCCCGGCCCGCTCGCGCTTGACCAGTTCGGCGACGAGGAAGGCGAGCTCGAGCGCCTGCTCGGCGTTGAGGCGCGGATCGCAGACCGTGTGGTAGCGGTCGTTCAGATCGGCGTCGGTCATGCCGCGCGCGCCGCCGGTGCATTCGGTGACGTTCTTGCCGGTCATCTCCAGATGCAGGCCGCCGGCATGCGTCCCCTCGGCCTGATGCACGGCGAAGAAGTTCTTCACCTCGGTCAGGATCAGGTCGAAGGGCCTCGTCTTGTAGTTGCCGGCCTTGACCGTGTTGCCGTGCATCGGATCGCAGGACCAGACGACGTTGCGGCCTTCGCGCTTGGTGGCCCGCACCAGAGCGGGCAGGTTGTCGAACACCTTGTCGGCGCCGAAGCGGCCGATCAGCGTGAGCCGGCCCGGCTGGTTCTGCGGATCGAGCACATCGATCAGCTTCATCAGGCCATCGACCGTGGTCGAAGGCCCGCATTTCAGGCCGATCGGATTCCTGATGCCGCGGAAGAACTCGACATGGGCATGGTCGAACTGGCGCGTCCGGTCGCCGATCCAGACCATGTGGCCGGAGGTGTCGTACCACTCGCCCGTGGTCGAATCCGTGCGTGTCATCGCCTGCTCGTAGCCGAGCAGCAGCGCCTCGTGGCTGGTGTAGAAATCCGTCATCCGCATCTCGGGATGCGTCTCGGGATCGATGCCGATGGCGCGCATGAAGTCGAGCGCCTCGGTGATGCGCCCGGCCACCTCGGTATAGCGATGCGACTGCGGCGAGTCCTTGACGAAGCCCAGCATCCAGCCGTGGACGTGGTCGAGATTGGCGTAGCCGCCGGTCGCGAAGGCGCGGATAAGGTTCAGCGTCGCGGCCGACTGGCGATAGGCCTCGAGCTGACGTCGCGGATCGGGAATGCGCGCCTCTTCGGTGAAAGCGATGTCGTTGACGATGTCGCCCTTGTAGCTCGGCAGCTCGACGCCGCCGATGGTTTCGTTGGGAGCCGAGCGCGGCTTGGCGAACTGGCCGGCGATGCGACCGACCTTCACCACCGGCGAGCCGCCGGCGAAGGTCAGCACCACCGCCATCTGCAGGAAGAGCCGGAAGAAATCGCGGATGTTGTCGGCCGAATGCTCGGCAAAGCTCTCGGCGCAATCGCCCCCCTGCAACAGGAAGGCCTCGCCGGCGGCGACCTTGCTCAACGCCCGTTTGAGCTTTCGCGCCTCGCCTGCAAAAACGAGCGGCGGAAAGCCGGCGAGCTGCTGCTCGACCGCCTTCAAGGCTGCCTGGTCCGGATAGTCCGGAATCTGCTGGACGGGTCTGGCCCTCCAGCTGTCTGGCGTCCACCGCTCGGACATGGGTCTGCTCCTGCTTCGACGATCGCGCGCTCGTTAACCTCGTGTCGGCGCGAAAGCGGGCCTATACACCCAAGACGGCAGGCTGGCCACTGTCGCGACGGGCCCGCGACGAGGCGCGGATAGGTGCGTGCGATCGCAATCCCGAGCGTTCCAGAAAATCTGAATCGGCCCAACGCGATGTCGCCGGCCGCGAAGATTGCGATTCAAGCCTATGCGATCCCGATTCAAGTTGTTCCAGCGCCGCCTCGGAGCGCTGCGATTTTGAATCATGCGAGACAGGGAACGCGGATGACGGCGGTCGCCTTCCAGAAGCGGACTGCATCGTTCCATAAGCGCTGCCCGGCGGAAGTCAGCGGACTTGCGGATATCCGCAATCAGTCCTATTTTTTCAACCAGTCTGAAGTTCTGGTTGAAAGAATGCCATGATCTCCGTTGGCGCCTTCGAGGCCAAGACCCATCTGTCCGCGCTGCTGGAACGCGTCGCCGCCGGCGAGGAGGTGGTCATCACCAAGCATGGCCGGCCGCTGGCGCGCCTGATCGGGGCCGCCGATCTCAATGGCAGCCGCAGCGGAGACGCGTTCGAACGCCTGAAGCAGTTGCGCAAGGGCGTGACGCTCGGCGGTCTGTCATGGCAGGCACTGCGCGATGAAGGCCGGCGCTGATGCTGGTGATCGACGCGTCGATCGCGCTGGCCTGGTGCTTCGAGGACGAGGCCTCTCCGGAAACCGACGCGATCGCCGAGACGGTTCGGAGCGATAGCGCCGTCGTACCGGGCCTGTTCCAGCTTGAGATCGGCAACATCCTGCTTCAGGCAGGGCGCAAGGGCCGGCTCACACCTTCGGATGTCGCCATCAGGCTGACGCTCCTTGGCGAACTGCCGATCGCCACGGACCCCGAGACGGCTGGTCGCGCCTGGCGTGATATCACGGCGCTGGCGCGAAGCCATTCGCTGACGACTTATGACGCCGCCTATCTCGAACTGGCCCTGCGCAAGGGGGCCGGCCTCGCGACGCGGGACAAGGCGCTCGCCACGGCAGCCAGAGGGCTCGGCGTCGTCGTCTCGCCCTGAGCGTTAACCTGCCCTCGCCGTCCGCATCGTCACCAATTCCTCCGCCGCGCTCGGATGCAGCGCGATGGTGCGGTCGAAATCGGCCTTGGTCGCACCCATGGTCACGGCGATCGCAACCGCCTGGATGATCTCGCCGGCGTCGTGGCCGAGGATGTGGACGCCGAGCACCTTGTCCGTCTCCGCATCGACCACGAGCTTCATGTAGATGCGTTCCTGGCGGCCCGAGATCGTCGCCTTCATCGGGCGGAAGCCCGATTCGAAGATGCGCAGCCGGTGGCCCGCCGCCAGCGCCTGCTGCTCGCCGAGGCCGACCGTGCCGACTTCCGGCGTGGTGAAGACGGCCGAGGCGATCAACCCGTGGTCCACATGCCAAGGCTTGCCGCCGAAGGTCGAATCCGCGAAGGCGTGACCTTCCCGGATCGCGACCGGCGTCAGGTTGACCCGGTTGGTGACGTCGCCGACGGCGTGGATCGACGGCACGCCGGAGGCCGATCTCCTGTCCACGATGACCTGACCGATGGGGCCAAGCTCGACGCCTGCCGCCTCCAGCCCGAGGCCTGCCGTATGCGGCCGCCGCCCGGTCGCGACAAGAATCGCCTCCGCATCGATCGGCGCGCCCGAGGCGCAATGGGCGCGCTTCACGCCGCCGCCAAGATCCTCGACGCGGTCGACGGTGCAGCCGAGCCTGAGCGCGATGCCGGCATGGCCGAGCGCGTCGCGCAGGCGCGTCCGGATGTCCTCGTCGAAGCCGCGCAGGACGTTGTCTCCGCGATGCAGCAGCGTCACCGCGACGCCGAGCCGCGCGAAGACGCTGGCGAATTCGAGCGCGATGTAGCCGCCGCCGACGACCAGCACGCGCGGCGGCAGGCTCGGCAGATGGAAGACCTCGTTGGAGGAGATGGCGAGTTCGCCGCCGGGAATCGGCGGATCGAAGCCCGGCCAGCCGCCGGTCGCGACGAGAATATGCCTGGCGCGGACCAGTTCGCCGCTCTTCCGCAGGCGCACCTCATGCGGTCCCTCGACCACGGCACGCTCCTCGCGGATCGCGACGCCGGCGCCTTCCAGCCCCTTGCGGTAGAGGCCCGACAACCGCGTCACTTCGTTCGCGACGGCGTCGCGCAGGGTCGGCCAGTCGAATGTCGGCTTCCGCACGCTCCAGCCGAAGCCGGCGGCGTCCTCGAAATCCTCGGCGAAACGGCTGGCATAGACGAAGAGCTTCTTGGGCACGCAGCCGCGGATGACGCAGGTGCCGCCGATGCGGTCCTGCTCCGCGATCATGACGCGCGCGCCATGCCCGGCCGAGACGCGGGCGGCGCGGGTTCCGCCGGAACCCGCGCCGATGACGAAGAGATCAACGTCGAATTCGCTCATCACGGGCCTCTGTTCGCTTGATGGTCCCGGCCGAGCCCTGTCCAGAGCCAGGCCGCGCCTGCGGCCAGCGCCGCGATCCACCAGCCCTGCCAGGCGCCATGCGCCACCGAGGCTACGCCGAACGCCATCGCAAACAGCGCCAGACGAGGCGCAAGCTCGCGCGCAGGCAGCTTTCGCAACCTCGCCAGCAGCCCAAGTCCGGCGAAGGCGAGAAGCGCCGCGCCGACGATCCCGGTTTCCACCCAGACCTGCATCGGCGCGCTGTGAGGATGGCCGACGGCGAGCATCTCGCGACGCTCGGGCGCGACGCTGGCGGCGACGGGGTGGCTGTCGAGCGCGGCCGATGCGCCGAAGCCCGAACCGAGCAGCGGGCGTGCGCGGATCGCCTCGCCGAAGCTCAGCCAGATCGTGACGCGTTCGCTGGTATGCGACCGGGCCAATGTCTTGTGCAAAGCCGCCGGCAGCGCAGCATTGGCGAGCAAGCCAAGGACGGGCGCGAGCGCCATCGTCGCGACGAAGCCGAGCGCAACGGCGGCCAGCGTCAGCCTTGGCGCAAGCAGCGCCAGGCTCCAGACCAGCAGCAGGATGCCGAAGCCGAGCACGGCCGCGCCGCTGTCGGCGACGATGGTCAGCACGCCGACCGTCGTCGCCAGACCGACGGCGAGGGCAAGGTCCGCGCGCCGCGCGCCGCCGCCATGCAGCAGCGGCGGCAGGGCCGCGGTCAGCAGCACGACGCAGGTGAGCACCGGCCGGTTGAAGATGAAGCCGTAGGGGCGGCCGATGCCGAGCTGGGCGCGCTGAGACAACCCGCTCGCGAGCTCGATCATGATCAGAACGGAGGCCAGGATGATCGCGATCGCGAGCGCGCGCGCCAGCCTGCGATCGGGCCGCAATCCGCCGCTGGCGGCGATGACCAGGCCGCAGATCAGCGGCAGGACGAGCTCGCCCCACATCGGCAGGCCCTGCATGGGGCGATGGCTCCAGCCGAGCGAGATCAGCGACCAGAGCAGGAAGGCGACGAGCGCCAGCCCGATCGGGCTCAGCAGCGCGCGGCGCAGGCGCTCGAGCAACCCGGGAAGCCCGCCGCGCTGCCAGAGCGCCGCCAGGAAAGCCGATGCGGCGAGGCCGAACAGCAGCGGCGCGGATCGGTTTGCGAGCCACATCGCCAAAGGCAGCGCCACCAGCAACCCGGCTCCGATCGTTTCGAGCGCGCGGATGCGGCGCTCGCGGGGAGCGTCGGCCTGCGTGTCGTGCGAGGGATCGAGCGTTGCCGGCGAGAGGTTCATGGCGGAGCGCTTACGCGATCCGCGCCCCAGCGGCAAAGCAAAAGCCGCGCGACGGGAGCGCGGACCGACCTTCCGCGCATCGTTCCAGGACATGCGCGCCCCGCGAAAGACCTTGACTTGGGATTATGCAATCGCGAGCAATTGACTGGGGCCGCGTCATAGCGCCACTGCCGGCACGAACGAGCGGAGAATCCGCGATGGGAGGACTGACATGCTGACATCCATTCTGAAGCGCACCGCCATGACGGCGGTCGCGCTGGCCAGCCTGACGACGGCGGCTTTCGCCCAGCTCGAGCTGAAGATCATGGCTCCGGCCGCGCCCGGCGGCGGCTGGGACGGCACGGCTCGCTCGATGCAGCAGGCGCTGACGGCGTCGGGCATCGCCAGGAGCGTGCAGGTCGCCAATGTGCCGGGCGCCGGCGGCACGATCGGCCTCGCCCAGCTGATCAACAGCGGCAAGGGCGACGGCAGCCAGCTGATGGTCAACGGCTTCGTCATGGTCGGGGCCATCCTGCTCAACAAGTCGCCGGTCAACCTGACACAGACGACTCCGATCGCACGTCTGACGGCCGAGTCCCTGGTCGTCGTCGTGCCGCCCGAATCGCCGATCAAGAACGCCAAGGATCTGGCCGACCGGATCAAGGCCGATCCGGGCAAGGTGACCTGGGCCGGCGGCTCGGCCGGCGGCGCCGACCACATCCTGGCCGCGCTGATCACCAGCGCGGTCGGCGGCGACACCAGCAAGGTCAACTACATCGCCTTCTCCGGCGGCGGCGAGGCGCTGGCCGCCATGCTCGGCGGGCGCGTCACGGTCGGCATCTCCGGCTATGGCGAGTTCGAGGGCCAGATCAAGGCCGGGAAGCTGCGCGTGATCGGCATCTCCTCGTCGAAGCGCCTCGACAATGCCGCCGACGCGCCGACCTTCAAGGAGCAGGGCGTCGATCTCGAACTGCTGAACTGGCGCTCGGTCGTCGCCCCTCCCGGTCTTTCCGCCGAACAGCGCAAGACGCTCGGCGACGCCGTCGACAAGATGGTGAAGTCGAAGGAATGGGCCGAGGTTCTGAAGGCGCGCGGCTGGGACGACGCATATCTCGCCAGCGCCGAATTCGAAACCTTCCTCAAGGCGGAGGAGGCGCGCGTCACCAAGGTGATGAAGGACGTCGGTCTCGTGAAATAGGCTGGCGCGGAAGGATCGAAGGGGCCGGGCGACCGTTCCCTTCGATCCTTTGCGCAACGCCGCGGTGACGGAATTGGCCAGACGAGAGCTGGCCGGGACAGGACAGGCATCAGCATGGCCAACGAAACCATCGCGCGCAGGGTCGACAGGCCGGCGCTCGCCGTAGCGGCGCTTCTGCTTGGCCTGGCGGCCATCATCGCCCGTGACGCCTCGAAACAGACCATCGTCTCCAATTACGGGCTCGGGCCCACGGCGATGCCCTATGTCGTCTGCTTCGGGCTCGTGCTGCTGGGGCTCGCCCATCTCGTCGTGGCGTTCCGCGACGGCATCCCGAAACCGGAGTCAGCCGATACCCGCGCCATCCTCTGGATCGTCGGCGGACTCGCCGGTCTCGTCGCCTGCATCGCTTTCGGGGGCGGCTTCATCGCAGCCACCGCGATCCTCTTCGCCTGCACGGCGCGCGGATTCGGCCGCGAGGCGATGCCGGTCGACATCGGCATCGGGCTCGCGCTCGGCCTCGCCATCTTCCTGATGTTCTCCAAGCTCCTGACGCTGATATTGCCGTCGGGCCCGCTCGAACGCCTGTTCCTGTAAAGGCCGCCAAGACGATGGACACGCTTGTCGCCCTGATGAACGGCTTCTCGGTCGCGCTCGAACCGTCGAAGCTGCTTTTCGCCCTGATCGGCGTCTTCCTCGGCACCGCCGTCGGCGTCCTGCCCGGCATCGGCCCGGCGCTGACGGTGGCGCTCCTGCTGCCGGTCACCTTCAAGCTCGACCCCGGCGGCTCCCTGATCATGTTCGCCGGCATCTATTACGGCGGCATGTACGGCGGCTCGACCACCGCGATCCTGCTCAACGCGCCGGGCGAAAGCGCCTCGCTCGCGACCGCGCTCGAAGGCTCGAAGATGGCCAAGGCCGGGCGCGGCGGGCCGGCGCTGGCGACGGCCGCGATCGGCTCCTTCGTCGCCGGCCTTCTGGCGACGATCGGGCTTGCCTTTCTCGCACCCTGGCTGGTCGACATCGCGGTCAAGTTCGGACCGTGGGACTATTTCTCCCTGATGATCCTGGCTTTCGTCACGGTCTCCGCGACCTTCGGCGATTCGCCGCTGCGCGGCCTGACCAGCCTGTTCATCGGCATCTCGCTCGGACTGATCGGCATCGACAAGCTGACCGGGCAGGCGCGGCTGACCTTCGGCGTGCCGGAATTGCTCAACGGCATCGAGGTGACGACCCTTGCGGTCGGGCTGTTCGCGGTCGGCGAGGCGCTGTTCGTCGCGTCCAAGCGCTTCCGGGAGCCCGAGGAGATCGTGCCGATCAAGGGTTCGCTGTGGATGAGCAAGCAGGACTGGAAGCGCTCCTGGGCGCCCTGGCTGCGCGGCACCGCCTTCGGCTTCCCGATCGGGGCGCTGCCGGCCGGCGGCGCCGAAGTGCCGACCTTCCTGAGCTATTCGACCGAGAAGCGGCTCTGCAAATATCCCGGCGAATTCGGCAAGGGCGCGATCGAGGGCGTCGCCGGGCCGGAAGCCGCCAATAATGCTTCCGCGGCAGGCGTGCTGGTGCCACTGCTGACGCTGGGACTGCCGACCTCGGCCACGGCCGCGATCATGCTGGCGGGCTTCCAGCAATACGGGCTCAACCCCGGCCCGCTGCTCTTCGCCGAGAAGCCCGATCTGGTCTGGGGCCTGATCGCGTCGCTGTTCATCGCCAACCTCATGCTGGTGATCCTCAACCTGCCGCTGATCGGCCTCTGGGTCAGGTTGCTGGCGATCCCGCAGCCCTGGCTCTATGCCGGCATCCTCGTCTTCGCCACCATGGGCACGCTCGCGGTCAATCCCTCGCCGGTCGAACTCGGCATGCTCTTCCTGTTCGGCTATCTCGGCTATCTGATGCGGCGCTACGACTATCCGGTCGCGCCGATGGTGGTCGGGCTGATCCTCGGGCCGATGGCGGAGGCGCAGCTGAGGCGCGCGCTGCAGATCAGCCAAGGCGACCCGATGATCCTGCTGGAGAATCCGGGCTCGGCCACCCTGCTCGGCCTTTCCTTCATCGCGCTGGTCGCACCCTTCGTGATGAGCAAGCTCAGCCAGTTCAAGGCGGCGGAGGACTGAGCGCGGCAGCCTGCTGGCCAGCGACGGGCGAGACGTGAGCGAGCGAGACCCAAAGGCCGGTTCGGCTTTCACGGCTATCCGGGCGATCGACTACACGGTCATCTTCGTGCGCGACATGGAGGCGATGCGGCGCTTCTACGAAGACGTCCTCTGCTTCCAGCCGCACCGTGAGCTTTCGGGCGACTGGATCGAGTATCAGGTCGGCGGCAACACGCTGACGCTGGCCCGGCCGAGGCGAACGGCCACGGATGCGCCAGTACCGAGCGGTAGCGCATCGCTTCAGCTCGCCTTCAAGGTCACCGCGCAGCAGGTCGATCAATGCGCGGACGAGTTGACGCGCAAGGGCATCGCACTGGTGTCGCCGCCGACCGATCAGCCTTTTGGACACCGCACCCTGTTCTTTCGCGATCCGGACGGCAATCTGCTGGAGATGTTCGCCGATATCTAGCAGTGGCGGCGCCCCTCCATCGGGACGTTTCGCCGTCGCCGCATGGGCGCTGATCAACATGCCGATGGCGAGCCGGCCGGTCACGGGACGAGTCGCGAGCATGTGCTGCCGTCCATGCTCGGCAGGGTCCATGCGACGCGGCGCACGCCCTATATCGCGATCGGCTTCACCACGTTGCTGGCCTTCGCCCTCATCACCTTCGTCGGCGAGGTTCCGGCGCTGGGCGGCACGACGGCGCTGCTGCTGCTCTGCGTCTTCACGCTGGTCAATATCGCCGTGCTTGTGCTGCGCAATGACAAGGTCGGGCACGACCATTTCCGCACGCCGACCATCCTGCCGATCGTCGGCGCGCTGTCCCGCGTCTTCTTCGCCGGTCCGTGGACCGGCCGCGACGCGGTCCAGCACAACATCGCCGGGGCGCTGATCGGCGGCGGCGTCCTGCTCTTGATCGTCACTGTGACGGTCAACCGGGCGAGCGGGGCCAGGCCGAGCGACCCGACGATGGACGCGGTCGGCGGGCGCGGCCCGGTGAACTGACCCTCGAGGCCGGTCGCCAACTCGTCAGAGCTGATGGCCGCGCTTGCGCATTTCCTGCGCGAAGCGGTCGAACAGCATGTTGCTGGTCTGCAGGCTCCAGGGCGTGAGCAGCTTGAAGACCTCCTCGAGCGCCGTGTTGCGCAGCGACTGATAGCGCTGCCCGACCGGCGAGCGGAAGAAGACCGCGATCTCCTTGAGATCGGCTTCCGTGAAACGCTTGGCGAAGACCTCGGTGGCTGCGAGCGTGATGTCCTCTCGGCGCTTGTCGACCTCGGGCTTCAGCGAGTTCACGACCTCATCCATGTCCTTCGCCATCTCGGGACGGGTCGAGGTGACGAGCTGGCGGGTGTTGTCGCGGAACTCGGTGAAGATCTGCTCGAAAGTCTGGGTGATGCCGGTCAGTTCGAGCACGTCGCGCGCCGCCTGGACATGGGACGCGGAGAGCGGCGGCGCGACGGCGGCGGGCGCCTGCGCGAAGACGGGCATCCCGGCGGCACATGCGAATGCGAGCGCCGCGGCGACGAGACGATGACGGAACTTGGCCATGGCAACCTTCATGCGTGGGGCGGCGGGAGGGCCGCGTCGTCACGCCCCATAGCGCGGATTTTCGCGCGAGGGAATCATTCGATTGCGCCGAGCAGCCGCAGGCCGTCCTTTCCGGCCAGGATCGCGCCCGTCGCGATGCCGAGGAACAGGCCGTGCTCGACCATGCCGGGCACGGCGTTCAGCGCGGTGGCGAGGGCCTCAGGCGCGGC
Organism: Allobosea sp. GW821-FHT12C12; assembly: GCF_058807355.1. Lineage (NCBI taxonomy): Bacteria > Pseudomonadati > Pseudomonadota > Alphaproteobacteria > Hyphomicrobiales > Alloboseaceae > Allobosea > Allobosea sp. GW821-FHT12C12. Next base: position 40,338 of record NZ_JBXAQP010000005.1, on the reverse strand, counting down.
GATCTTCCGCAGATGCGCGTCGAGGATGTGATTGCCGTTGTCGGTCACCACCGCGCCGCCATCCGGACGCCGCCGCAGCACAAGCTCGCCGCTCTCGCCGGCGGATTCGATCGCCCTCGTCATGGCCCGGCGCGTCGCCTCCAGCCCGAACGGGAGCACCTCGACCGGCAGCGGGAAGCGGCCGAGCTGCGCGACGAGCTTGGTGTCGTCGGCGATGACGATCATGCGTTTCGAGGCGCAGGCGACGATCTTCTCGCGCAGATGGGCCGCGCCATTGCCCTTGATCAGCCGGAGTTCGGGATCGACCTCGTCGGCGCCGTCGACCGTCAGGTCGAGCTCGGGCGTCTCGTCCAGCGTCGACATCGGGATGCCGAGCGCGAGACCCTGGGCCTGCGTCGCCTCGGAGGTCGCGACGCAGACGATATCGAAGCCCGCGGCGACGCGCGCGCCGAGCAGATCGACGAAATGCTTCGCCGTCGAGCCGGTGCCGAGGCCGAGCCGCATGCCGGGCCCGACCAGCTCGAGGGCGCGGGCCGCGGCGAGCTTCTTCAGATCGTCCTGCCTGGAAACGGTTTGGCTCACGCTCCCAGCCCCCCGACGAGCATGTATTTGATCTCGACGAACTCATCCATGCCGTGGAGCGAGCCCTCGCGGCCGAGGCCGGATTCCTTGACGCCGCCGAAGGGCGCGACCTCGGTGCCGAGGATGGCGGAGTTGATCCCGACCATGCCGTATTCCAGCTCCTCGGCGACGCGGAAGGCGCGGCCGAGATCCTTCGTGTAGAAATAGCTCGCCAGGCCGAAGGGCGTGTCGTTGGCCATCGCCACGACCTCGTCCTCGGTGGTGAAGCGGTAGACCGGGGCGATCGGCCCGAACGTCTCCTCGCGGGTCACCAGCATCTTCGTCGTCACGCCGGAGATCACGGTCGGCTCGTAGAAGGTGCGGCCGAGCGCGTGACGCCGGCCGCCGACCACGACCTTCGCCCCGTTGGCGACGGCGTCCGCGACGTGGCGCTCGACCTTCTCGACCGCCCGCTCGTTGATCAGCGGGCCCTGCACCACGCCGACCTCGACGCCGTCGCCGACCTTCATCCTCGCGACCTCGCCGGCGAATTTCCGGACGAAATCGTCGTGGATTCCGTCCTGCACGAAGAGGCGGTTGGTGCAGACGCAGGTCTGGCCCATGTTGCGGTACTTGGCGATGATCGCGCCCTCGACCGCCTTGTCGAGATCGGCGTCGTCGAAGACGATGAAGGGCGCGTTGCCGCCGAGCTCCAGCCCGACCTTCTTCACGGTCGAGGCGGCCTGCTGCATCAGGAGCTTGCCGACCGGCGTCGAGCCGGTGAAGCCGACGAAGCGCACGGCGGGATGGCCGGTCATCACCTCGCCGATCGCCTTGGCGTCGCCGGTTACGATGTTCAGCACACCCTTCGGGAAGCCGGCGCGATGAGCGAGCTCGGCCAGCGCCAGCGCGGTCAGCGGCGTGTCCGGCGCGGGCTTGACCACGAAGGCGCAGCCGGCGGCGAGGCCCGGGGCGCATTTGCGCGTGATCATCGCGGCCGGAAAGTTCCAGGGCGTGATCGCGGCGCAGACGCCGACCGGCTGCTTCTGGACGATGATGCGCGAGTTCGGGAAGGGCGAGGGAATCGTCTCGCCATAGATGCGCTTGGCCTCCTCGGCGTAGAACTCGACGAAGGAGGCGGCATAGGCGACCTCGCCGCGCGCCTCGGCGAGCGGCTTGCCCTGCTCGGCCGTCATGATCCGCGCGATGTCCTCCTGGTTCGCCATGATCAGCTCGAACCATTCGCGCAGGATCGCGGAGCGCTCCTTGGCGGTCTTCCTCGCCCAGGGCTTGAAGGCGCGGCTCGCGGCCTCGACCGCGGCGGTCGCCTCGGCTGCCCCGAAGCGCGGCACCTTCGCCAGCACGACGCCGGTCGCGGGATTGTCGACCGCGTCGACGCCCGCGCCGATCCAGGCGCCATCGACATAGCACTGTGACTTCAGCAGCGAGGGATCGGTGAGCTTCGGCATGGCGGCCTCCGGGCGGATCGTTCGCCGGGGTCTAGCACGCCGGCGCGGCGCTTGCCGACGCCATTTTGGGCATGCCGCGACGACTGGCGGCGCAGGACGATGCGCCGGGCGCGTCCGCTTATTTCGCCTGAGGCGTGCAGACCACCTTGTCGTCGAAGACGTAGCAGATGCTCATCTCGCCGGTGCGGAGATTGACGCGAAAAATACCGCCCTCGCGCTCGTGGCGGGAGGGCACGAGCAGATAGTCGCTCGGGGCCTGCGGGCCAGCCCCCTCGCCGGGCGGGAAGCAGATCGTGACGCCGACGCCGCCATCCTTGAGCTGGAACTGGCAGGCCCCGACCTCTCCGGTCGGCCGGTCGATGCGATAGACGCGGTTGAGGTCGGTCTGCGGGGCAGGCGCGAACTCGAACGGCGCAGCCAGGGCCGCGCCCGTGAAGGACTGGCAAAGCCCTGCGATCGCGGCAAGCCGGCAGAGACCGTCGAAACCCTTTGTGACCACGCTCAACCCCTCCGCGACGGCCGCGCCGCCGAATCGACGCCAGTGTATCACCGCATCGGCGACGGTTCGATGCGCGATCGATCGTCCAGCCGCTTGCCGGTTGCGCTTGCCAAGCCGAAGCCGACGGCCTTTATGCGGGCAAGCCCATCCGGAACCCGCCATGAGCCTGTCTCCTATCGTCGTGTTCGATCTCGACGGAACGCTGGCCGAGACCGCGCCCGACATCATGCGCGTGCTCAACGTCATCCTCGAACGGGAGCAGCTTGCGGCCTTGCCCCTCGAGCGGGCGCGCGAACTGGTCGGCGCCGGCGCGCGCGCTCTGATCGAGCGCGGCTTCCGGGTTTCCGGCAAACCGCTCGATGCGGAGACGCTGGAGCGGCTGTTCGAGGATTTCCTGCTGATCTACGCCGAGGACGTCGCCTCGCACAGCTTCATCCACGACGGCGCGCTGGAGGCGATGGCGGCTTTGCAGGCCGAGGGCTTCAAGCTCGCGGTCTGCACCAACAAGCCGATCCTGCACACACGGCTGATCCTCGACCATTTCGGCATCACGGACCACTTCGCCGCGCTGGCCGGACGCGACAGCTTCGCCTGGCACAAGCCCGATCCGCGCCATCTGACCCTGACGATCGAGGCCGCGGGCGGCGATCCGAGGCGCGCCGTGATGGTCGGCGATTCGCGCACCGACATCGATGCGGCGCGCGCCGCCGGCATTCCCTCGATCTGCGTGCCGTTCGGCTATACCGACGTCTCGATCGAGAGCCTGAATCCGGACCGCGTGATCCGGCATTTCGACGAGCTGGCAGGGGCCGTGCGCGAGGTGCTGGCCCTGCCGGCCTGAATTTGCCTCAGAGCGACATCACCCCGACGAGCAGCGCGATCGACGCGAGCAGGCCGGCGACGACCTGAAAGGTGGTCGGTTCGGTTGTTTCCCTGACATGCATGACGGATCTCCTCCGTTGCCCAGCTTCCTCCAATATGGACAGGCCATCGTGGCCGAGGAAGGGCTTAAGGCCTGCAAACGGATACGGGCAGCCATGCGGTCGGCGCCGAATCGGCCAATGCCGACCGGAGCCGGTTCGCTTCGCGGGAAACGAGGTGGTGGGCGACACAGGGATCGAACCTGTGACCACTCCCGTGTGAAGGGAGTGCTCTACCGCTGAGCTAGTCGCCCGGTCGCGCTGTCCTAGTGGGCGCGCCCTTTGTCGTCAAGGCGAGGCGGCCGCGCCGGCGGCTGCGAGGCGACGTTCTCGACGGCCGTGCGGACAGGTTATGCTGAGGCTCCCTTCCCCGGCAGCGAGCCTGACACCATGACCATCGAACGAACCGGCCTCACCGCGCGCTGGTGCGACGCCGCCGCCTTCAACGGCATCGTCTTCCTCGCCGGCCATGTCGCCGAGACGACGCAGGGCGCGCCGCTGGCGGAGCAGACAAAGGAGGTTCTGGCCCTGCTGGAGGACACGCTCGCCCAGGCCGGAAGCGGCAAGGAGCGTCTGCTCAGCGTCCAGATCTTCCTGACCGACATCGCAAGGATCGCCGAGATGAACGCGGTCTGGGACGCCTGGGTCGCGCCCGGCCATGCGCCCGCCCGCGCCACGGTGCAGGCGGCGCTGGCCTCGCCCGGCCATGCGATCGAGATCACGGCCGTCGCGGCCAAGCGGACCGGCTGACGAGCCGCCGCCTTGACAAGGCAGCCAGTCTTTATCGTGGCAGCGCTCTATTTCCCGCTGCTCGCGCCCGCGCGACCGGCGACAGCGCAGGACCCGCCCTCCTCCGGCGTCGACGCGGCCCTGTGCCGGCTCATCCAGGAGCGTGGCGGCGCCTGCGTCGTGCTGAAAAGCCGACCCTCGGGCAATCATGTTGCAGACGCGCAACGGGAGGCTGCAAAGCCCTTGCCTCGCACCGATGTGATGAGCGCGCACTAGCGGAGAGTGCGGGACTCTGACAGAAAATTGAGAGGATGTTGACCTTTTCGGGTCAATTTCATGATCCGCGTTTCCCCGCCGTCCGCCCGAGGTCCTGATGAACCGCTTTCTCCGCATGGCCACGCTTGCCGGCCTTGGCCTGCTCGCTCTCGCTGCTCCCGCCCAGGCCGAAATCGACCCTCTGACCCGCCAGCCGCTGTTCCCGACGGTCGATCCCGCCAAGGCGCAGGCGACCGCGATTCCGCGTGAAACCGTGGCCTATGCCGGCTCCTACCGTCCCGGCACGATCGTGATCAACACCAGCGAGCGCCGGCTCTATCTCGTGATGCCCGACGGCAAGGCGATACGCTACGGCGTCGGCGTCGGCCGTCCAGGCTTCGATTGGGCCGGCTCGCAGAACATCACCCGCAAGGCCGAGTGGCCGACCTGGACCCCTCCGGCCCAGATGCTGAAGCGCCGCCCCGACCTGCCGCGATTCATGCCGGGCGGCCCGGAGAACCCGATGGGCGCGCGCGCCCTGTATCTCGGCTCGACGCTCTATCGCATCCACGGCTCGAACGAGCCGGAGACCATCGGCCAGGCCGTCTCGTCGGGCTGCATCCGCATGCTGAACGAGGACGTCATCGACCTCTACGAGCGCGTCAAGGTCGGCACCCGCGTCGTCGTCGCGCGCTGAGCGATCCATCCCAGACACGTCGTGAGGCCGGCGGAAACGCCGGCCTTTTTTCGTTCGACCCCGTCAAGACTTTCGTCGCCATGGCGACAGCTCGGACGCGACGAGGATGCCGGCCAGCACCGCGACGAGGCCGCCGACAAGGCTCGGCTGGACCGCCTCGCCGAGCATGGCGAGCCCGAGCAGCGTCGCCGTGACCGGATTGACCGCGATCGTGACGGCCACGAGCGTCGGCGAGGTCTTGCCCAGGGCACAGGCCCGCAGGAAGAAGACCAGCGCGCCGCAGACCAGAGCGAGATAGAGCGCCGCGAGGACGGCAGGTCCGGTCAGGCGGGAAATACCGGCCGCGCCGCCCGTCGAGAACAAGACCGCCGTCAGGCAAATCGCCGGCGAGCATCCCCGTGGCGGCGAAGGACAGCGCGCCGGAACGCGGCACGAAGGGTCTCGACCAGACATTGTATCGGCCCCACCGGAGAAACCGATTATGCCAGAACAGCGCAAGCGATTAGAACCATCCAAAATCGCAACCCGGACCAGCCGCTTTTCGAGGACGACGCCGATGCCCGCCTATCGCTCACGCACCACGACCCACGGCCGCAACATGGCCGGAGCGCGCGGCCTCTGGCGCGCCACCGGGATGAAGGATTCGGATTTCGGCAAGCCGATCATCGCGGTCGTAAACTCCTTCACTCAGTTCGTGCCCGGCCATGTCCATCTCAAGGATCTCGGCCAGCTCGTCGCGCGCGAGATCGAGAAAGCCGGCGGCGTCGCCAAGGAGTTCAACACCATCGCGGTCGATGACGGCATCGCCATGGGCCATGACGGCATGCTCTACAGCCTGCCCTCGCGCGAGCTGATCGCCGACAGCGTCGAATACATGGTCAACGCCCATTGCGCCGACGCCATGGTCTGCATCTCGAACTGCGACAAGATCACGCCCGGCATGCTGATGGCCTCGATGCGCCTCAACATCCCGACGGTCTTCGTCTCGGGCGGCCCGATGGAGGCCGGCAAGTACATCGCCGAGGGCGTGCTCAAGAAAGTCGACCTCGTCGACGCGATGGTCGCCGCCGCCGACAGCAAATACTCCGACAGCGAAGTCGAGGCGATCGAGCGCTCGGCCTGTCCGACCTGCGGCTCCTGCTCGGGCATGTTCACCGCCAACTCGATGAACTGCCTGACCGAGGCGCTGGGTCTGGCCCTGCCGGGCAACGGCTCGGTGCTCGCGACCCATGCCGACCGCAAGCGCCTCTTCATCGAGGCCGGGCACCTGATCGTCGACATCGCGCGCCGCCATTACGAGCAGAACGACGAAAGCGTGCTGCCGCGCAACGTCGCGGGCTTCAAGGCCTTCGAGAACGCGATGACGCTCGACATCGCCATGGGCGGCTCGACCAACACGGTGCTGCATCTGCTCGCCGCCGCGCACGAGGCCGAATGCGACTTCACCATGGCCGACATCGACCGGCTGTCGCGGCGCGTCCCGGTGCTGTGCAAGGTCGCGCCCTCGGTCGCCAACGTGCATATGGAGGACGTCCACCGCGCCGGCGGCATCATGGCGATCCTGGGCGAGCTCGATCGGGCCGGGCTGATCGACGCCTCGCTGCCGACCGTGCATTCCGCCACCATGGCCGAGGCGCTGTCGCGCTGGGACGTCGCGCAGACCCAGAGCGAGAGCGTTCGCTCCTTCTACAGCGCCGCCCCCGGCGGCGTGCCGACGCAGGTCGCGTTCAGCCAGGAGCGGCGCTACGAGGAGCTCGACCTCGACCGGCAGGGCGGCGTGATCCGCGACAGGGCCCATGCCCATTCGCAGGATGGCGGGCTCGCCGTGCTCTACGGCAACATCGCGCTCGACGGCTGCATCGTGAAGACGGCCGGCGTCGACGCCTCGATCCTGAATTTCTCCGGCCCCGCCGTGATCTTCGAGAGCCAGGACGCGGCGGTCGACGGCATCCTCAACGGCAAGGTCAAGGCCGGCGAGATCGTGCTGATCCGCTATGAGGGGCCGCGCGGCGGGCCGGGCATGCAGGAAATGCTCTACCCGACGAGCTATCTGAAGTCGAAGGGGCTGGGCAAGGCCTGCGCGCTCGTCACCGACGGGCGTTTTTCCGGCGGATCATCCGGTCTCTCGATCGGCCATGTCTCGCCGGAGGCGGCCGAGGGCGGCGCGATCGGGCTGGTCGAAAGCGGCGACGTCATCGCGATCGACATCCCCAACCGCTCGATCTCGCTGCAGGTCTCCGACGAGGAGCTGGCGCGCCGCCGCGCCGCGATGGAGGCCAGGGGCAAGGACGCCTGGAAGCCGGCCGCGCCGCGCAAACGCAAGGTCACCACGGCGCTGAAGGCCTATGCCGCGATGGCAACGAGCGCGGCCAAAGGGGCGGTGCGCGTAGTGGAGTGAGCGCTCCCGACGCCAGATCAGCGCCGGGAGCGCTCACGCGACAGCCCCTGACGTTCCAGCTCGTCGCAATAGGCCCGCATCTTCGCCTCGCCGGTCTCGCCGAGCTCGCGCAGGTAGTCCCAACCGTAGATGCCGGTATCGTGCATGTCGTCGAAGGTCAGCTTGACCGCGTAGTGGCCGACGGGCTCGACCTTGAGGATCTCGACCTCGCGCTTGCCGGGCACGGTCTTCTTCTGGGTCGGGCCGTGACCCTGGACCTCGGCCGACGGGCTTTCGACGCGCAGGAGTTCGGCCGACAGCGCCAATGACGCGCCGTCCTCGAAGGCGACATGGAGGGTGCGACGGTCCTTGGAAAGACGCAGTTCGGTCGGCCAGGCTGACATGATCGTGCGATATCCCCGATGACTGCGACCTTGGCCGCGCTTGACGTGCGCCCTCGCAATGCCAATGTCTTGCGGCTCTATACAGGACAAGGCGGCCGCAGCCACTCACAACGCGGCGGCCCGAGGATAGCCCGGCGTGCTGATCGAGACCCAGAATCCGCTGATGCGCGCGCCGCTCGTCGATCCGTTCGACCGCGCCATCTCCTATCTGCGCATCTCGGTGACGGATCGCTGCGATTTCCGCTGCGTCTACTGCATGTCGGAGGACATGACCTTCCTGCCCAAGCGCGACCTGCTGACGCTGGAGGAGCTCGACCGGCTCTCGACCGCCTTCATCCAGCGCGGCACCCGCAAGCTGCGCATCACCGGCGGCGAGCCGCTGGTGCGGCGCGACATCATGAGCCTGTTTCGCTCGCTGTCGCGTCATCTGGCCTCGGGCCAGCTGCAGGAGCTGACGCTGACGACCAACGGCTCGCTGCTCGAGCGCTACGCGCAGGAGCTGGCGGATTACGGCGTGCGCCGGATCAACGTCTCGCTCGACACGCTCGACCCCGACAAGTTCCGCAGGATCACGCGCTGGGGCGATCTCGGCAAGGTGCTGGCCGGCATCGAGGCGGCGCGCAAGGCGGGCCTGCGGGTCAAGCTCAACGCCGTCGCGCTCAAGGGCGTGAACGAGGGCGAGATCGAGAGCCTGATGACCTGGTCGCACGGACTCGGCATGGACCTGACCCTGATCGAGGTGATGCCGCTCGGCGAGATCGAGCCCGGCCGGATCGACCAGTTCCTGCCGCTCTCGGTCGTCCGGGCGCGGCTGATGGACACATACTCGCTGGTGGACGATCCCTACCGGACCGGCGGGCCGGCGCGCTATGTCCGCGTCAAGGAGACCGGCGGGCTCGTCGGCTTCATCACGCCGATGACGCATAATTTCTGCGAGAGCTGCAACCGCGTGCGGCTGACCTGCACCGGCACGCTCTATATGTGCCTGGGCCAGGAGGACGCCGCCGATCTGCGCGCGCCGATGCGGGCTTCCGCCGACGACGCGCTGCTGCACCGCGCCATGGACGAGGCGATCGCGCGCAAGCCGAAAGGCCATGATTTCATCATCGACCGCAGGCGCGGGACGCCGGCCGTCGGCCGCCATATGAGCGTCACCGGCGGCTGACCGTCCGTTGTTGGGACGGGCAGGCATGTCGGCGCAGCGTCTCGCCGCATGCGCGCGCCACAGCTCCGCCGCAACTTGACGCTTCGATGCGATGGACTAACGTTCCAGCAGGTGAACCATTTCCTTTGCGTCTGATGTCGGGATGATGCTTGCGCGGCTCAAGGCAATCCCGCGATCCGCCTCGCTGGCCGTCCGGCGAACGGTGGTCGAGAGCCGTTTCGGGCACCTGTTCCGCATGGCCTTCGCGCTGCGCCGGCGCGCGCCGCTGCCGGCGGTCCTGCTCGGGCTTGCGCTGCTGGCCTGCCTCTATCTCGCGGCCGTCTCGATGGCCGCCGTCTTCGGCTGGCTCGGCGGCTGGGGCTGGCCGCATCTCCTGCTGGCGGTCCCGGCCGCTCTCCTCGTCGGCATCGTCCTCGTCGAAATCTGGGCGAGCGCGATCCTCGCCGCGATCGGCCTCGTGCTGCGGCTCGGCTACGATATCGGGCGCGCCCGTTTCGGTGCGGTCCTGGCGCTCGCCGCCGTCCTGGCGGTCGCCATGGCGGGCGTCCGGCTCTGGTCGGAGCGTGACGCGACGGCTCCGTCCGGACCGCTGATCGCGGCCGCGATCGCCTGCGTGCTGGCCGGGCTCGCGCTCTGGTTCGCGCGGACCTATCTGCGGCCCGCGGCGCGCGGCTTCCGCAGCTTCCATGTCGATCTGGTCGAGGCTCGCCGCTCGCTCGAAAGCGCACGCCATGGCGCGTGACGAGGAGGAGTCCGATCCCGGCGGGCAGCGCATCTCGGCGCATCATCTCGCCGAGACGACGCAGGCCGGCTGGAACGGCGCGCATGACGCGCTCGACAACATGCCCGCCGCGTATGCGACCGTGCCGTCCCGGACCGAGCAGGACGTGCTGGCGCGCGTCGGCGAATTGCAGTCGTCGATCCGGCGCGAGACCGCCGCCCGGCTGAACGCGCTCTATGCCGAGGTGATCGGCCGGCGCGAGGCCTTCACCGCCGAGCGCTACGAGGCGCGCATCCGCGGGGTCGACGAGACGATGCGGGCGCTGCTAGCCAAGGGCGGCGGCGCGCTGAAGCAGAAGGTCCATGACTGCCTGCGCGCCAAGCGCGAATACGACTTCTTCTGCCATGTCCACCAACGCCCCGCCGATCCGAAGCTGGAGAAATGGCAGTTCACCCTGCTGTTCCTGATCGTGCCGCTGGCGATCGAGAGCCTGCTCAACGGCACCTTCTTCGCCGAGGCGAGCGAGTTCGGGCTCGTCGGCGGGGCCGCCACCGCCGTGATCATCTCCGGTCTCAACATCGCGCTCGGCTTCATCCTCGGGCTGGGCCCGGCGCGCTACACCCAGCATGCGCGCGCCTCGCATCTGTTCTGGGCGCTGCCGGCCTATGTCGGGATGATCATGGTGATCCTGCTGTTCAACCTCGCGGTCGGGCATTACCGCGAATTGCTGCTCGCCAATCCCGACGCGACCTCGGTCCAGGTCGCGCCGCGCATGGCGGCCAATCTGCTCGCCATCAACGACCTGAAGTCGATCGCGCTCGTGATCATCGGCGTCATCGTCGCCTTCATCGCCGCGACCAAGGGCTATAGCGCTTTCGGCAGCTATCCCGGCCACGCCGCCTCGTTCAAGCGCTGGCGCCAGCGCTGGCGCGAGGTCGAGCAGGAGCAGCAGGCGCTCGACGCCAGCCTGATGCCGGAGCTGCTGACCATCCGCACGCAGATCGACGGTTTCCGCTCGGAATGCCAGGCCGAGATCGACAGGCTGCAGTTGACCAAGGCCTCGGCCGACCAGGCGCGCGATCTCGACCAGATCCGGCTCGCGCAGCTGCGAGCCGCTCGCGACGGGGCGCTGATGCAGTATCGCGAGGCCAATCTGAAGGTGCGCAGCGACGTCCCGCCGGCCTATTTCTCGCAGGGCCTGTCGATGCCGGAACTCGACCACGCGACGGCGCCGCCCGAGCACGCGCTGGTGAAAGGCGCGATCGCCGATTTCGAGCGCCAGCTCTCCAATCTGCCGGCGCTGATCGAGGCCAAGCTCAAGGACCAGCTCGCCATGCTGCGCGGCGTCGACTGGCCTGACGAGGTCGCGCGCGCCAAGGCGGCGGCGATCAAGGCCGGCGAGGACGCCTTCGCGCGGGACGAGGCGACCCGGAAAGCCTTCTCGGCCGGCATGCCGCCCTCCGCGTCAAGCTCCGGCGGCGCACCGGCATGAAGGGCGAGCACTGGGCGATCGTCGGCTCGCTGGCGGCGGGTCTCGTGCTGGCCGGCTTCTTCCTCGCGCCGACGCTGCTGCGCGGACCGCCGCGCGACGCGGAGACGCTCTGCCCGAAGACCGGCGCGGTCGGCCATACGCTCGTGCTGGTCGACAAGAGCGACCCGTGGAGCGAGGTCCAGGCCGGACGGCTGAAGCGGCTGGTCAAGCGCATGGGCGACGAGCTGCCGGCCGACCGGATGATCTCGATCTATGCCTTCAGCGACGCCTTCGAGCCCGGCTTTCCGCCCCTGCTGTCCTTGTGCAATCCCGGCCGCACGGTAAGCGAGCTGATCGGCAATCCGCGCCGCGACTATGTCCGCTGGGTCGAGAAGTTCGGCCGGCCGCTCGACGACGCCCTGGCGCAGCTGAGCCAGCCGGCGCGGGGCAATCTCTCCCCGATCGCGGAGGCGATGGGCGACGTGATGGCGCGTCGCGAGACGCGCGTGCCCGCGGGCGACAAGGCGCTCGTGCTCGTCTCCGACATGCTGCAGAACTCGGCCCAATACACCGTGTTCGGGACGAACGCGGCGGCGCGCGAGCCGGAGCGGTTGCGAAGGCTGGTCGACAAGGTCTGGAAGGATGCGGACGGGCCCAGCTGGGCGCTCAGCGTGCATCAGGTCCAGGGCGGCTATGACGCGCAGCGGCTGGAGCAGGCATCGACCCTGTGGCGCGACGTGCTGCGGCGACTGAACATCCCGTTCACCTGGGAGCGGCTGTGACGCGCCGCTCGTCGGTCGTCACATCTCATAGGCCATGCGAACGCCGCCCCAGTGGCGACCGTTGACGCGCAGGGGCGCATCGACCTCGCGCACCAGATCGGTCACGCCGCCGCCCATGTCGCGCCGGTAGGCCTGGACCAGGAAGGGGCGCAGCGAACGCCCGGCCATGATGCCGGCGCGATCGTCGAAAATGCGCTGGTTGCGGCTGTGGACGGCGTTCCAGACGACGTCGCCCGGCCGCTGCGGCTGCGAGAACGCCGCGTTGTGCACGGGAATGTAGCCATTGCGGTCGATCGGCAGCGCGAAGACCAGGCGTTTGTCGCTCGCCAGTATCTCGGCCAGCAGCGGCGGCAGGATCGCCAGCAGGGCCGGCAGGGCGCGATTCGTGTATTGCGGCGGATCGCTGCCTTGCACCGGCCTGTAGTCGATGTCGAACAGCTCGTCCTCGCTCAGCCGCGCCTCGCGCAGCGTCTGCTGCATCAGGTCGGAGACTCGGGCCGCGAAGATCTGGGCCGGCTCGATCAACGGCCGATAGGACAGCTCGATCTCGCTGAGCAGCGCCTTCAGCCCGTCATGGCCGGCAGCTTCGGCCGAAGCGAAGGCGATGTGCAGCCCAAGGTCGCTGATCGCGACCACGCGGGCGCCGAGCGGCTCCAGCGTGCCGATCCGGATCTTGCCGCTCGCACCCACGGGCGGCGGCGAAGCGCCGTGATTCGCGATCAAGGCTCCGCCGAGGCCGAGATCGATCGTCTGGCTGGCGACGGAGGCGCCGGAACCGGTGAATTCCGCGCGATGCTCGGTCGGAAAGCGATCGTGCTGGCGGCGATCCGCGAACGCCGTGTGGCGCAAGGTCGGGATGAACCGCCGCAGCATGCTGTCGGCCTGGCGCGCGCCGTCCGAGAGGGATTTGCGGGCGTTGGCGCTTTCGTCGGCGGCGGAGAGCGCGACGCGGTCGATCTCGTCGACGCGCTGCAATACGGTGCCGATGAAGCGCGCGGTCTCGCCGGCGCTGCGCGACAGTTCGGAGGCCGCCGCCGCCTGCTCCTGCGAAGCCCCGCCGATTGCGGCGATGACCGGATTGACCTCGCGAACCATCTGCAGCGCTTCGTTGACGATCAGCGCCGAGCCCTGGGCCGTCTGCGCCAGATTGTCGACGCGGCCGCGGATGTGGTCGACCGCGTCGCGCACCTCGACCGAGAGCGTCTTGACCTCCTGCGCCACGACGCCGAAGCCGCGCCCGGCCTCGCCCGCGCGCGCGGCCTCGATCGTCGCGTTGAGCGCGAGCAGGTTGGTCTGTCGCGCGATCTCGGCGATGGAATCGACGATGCCGCGAATTTCGACGGTCGCCAGCGCGAGCCCGTCCATCATCGCGGTCGCCTCGCCGGCGCGCGTCGCGGCCGCGTCGAGACGGTTGCGCGCGCTGCTCATCGAGCTGCCGACCTGCTCGGCCGCATCGGAAACCTGCTGCGTGGCCGTGGCCAGCGCGGAGGAATGGGTATTGGCCGTGAAGGTCGCGGCGCGAAGATCGACGATGCTCTCGTGGATGGTCCGGGAGCGCGCCTCGGAATGCGCCGAATACTGTTCGGCGCGACCAAGCCCTCCGGTGACGCGCCGCATCGCGGCGACCACGTCCTGCTCGAGCGTGCCGACGGCTTCGCAGAGCGTATCGTCCACGACGATGGCAGAGGCCAAATCGGTCCGCGCCGGCGCAATCGGCGGCGCGCCATCGGGCGTCGGATCGGCGGCGCCCTGACGGTCTCGACTGCCGAACCAGCGCCGAACCCTGCGGAACATAGCCAATCCTGTAGAGGTGGAACCTTATGACAATCGGACAACAGCGTTAACGAAACGTCACCGGCGCCGGCTGCGCATCAGGCCAGACAATTGCAGGCATGGACCCCCGCGGGGACGCCCTGTAAGGCTCTGGCGCCCGCCGCTTCGCCGCCTGTCCCAGAGCCATGCCCATGTCCAGCCAAAGCTACGACGTCATCGTCGCCGGAGTCGGCGCCATGGGCTCGGCCGCGTGCTGGCGCCTCGCCAGGCGCGGCCTCAAGGTGCTCGGGCTGGAACGCTTCGATCTCGGCCACGCCATGGGCTCCTCGCACGGCATGACGCGGATCATCCGGCTGGCCTATTTCGAAGGCTCGCACTCCGGTCACGGCTTCAAGTTCGCCAGCGCCATCGGCGAAATTCTCGCCGATCTCTCCACGACGGGGCGGTCCGCCTTCGACCTCGCGCCGTTCTCGCTTTCCCGCTTCGCGGCCTGAGCGACCGCGCCGACAGGATTCTCGAGCCTTGGCCAGTGCAGCCGAAAACAGACGCGGCATCGTCGCCATGGTCGCGGCGATGGCGCTCTTCGTCGGCAACGACACGCTGATGAAGCTCGCCCGCGAGGTCTATCCGGCCGGCCAGGCGGTCGCGATCCGGACCATCTTCGCCGTCCTGACCGGGCTCGCCATGGTCTTCCTGCTCAGGGAGGGCGGCAAGCTCAGGATGGCTTTCAGACCGCCCGTGCTGCTGCGCGGGTTGATCGAGAGCGCGGTCGCCCTCTCCTTCATCTGGGCATTGGGCCTCCTGCCGCTCGGCAACATCACCGCGATCGTGCTGACCTCGCCGCTGATCATCGTCGCGCTCGCCGTGGCGTTGCGGATCGAGCGGATCGGCTGGCGGCGAACGGTTGCCCTGGGCGTCGGTTTCTGCGGCGTGCTCCTGATCGTGCGACCGGCCGCCGACGGCTTCAACGCGGCCGCGATCGTCGCGTTGATCAGCGCCATCCTGGGCGGCTGGCGCGACCTGCTGACCCGCGGCATCGGCAACGACGTGCCCTCGACCGTGATCTCGCTGACCACGACCATAATCGTCGGCATGGCCGCTCTCGGCTACGGCCTGTTCGAGACCTGGCAACCCTACTGGCGCATCGAGACCGTCTATGTGGCGCTCGCGGCGGTCCTGGTTTCGACCGGCGGCTTCTTCATCGTCAGCGCCTTACGCAACACCGATCTCGGCGTCATTTCGGGCTATCGCTACAGCGTCGTCGTCTTCGCCGTGCTGATCGGCTACGTCGTCTGGGGCGAGGCGCCGGACGCGCTTGCCGTCGCCGGCATCGCGCTGATCGTCGGCAGCGGCCTCTACACCATGCACCGACAGCGGGTCCGGCCCGATTCCAACCTCAAGCTCCCGGGCGGCCCGCCGACATGAGCGCGAGCCCGCTTCCGGCCAGGCCGACGCTGATGATCCTCGTCGCGATCTCGACGCTGCAGCCGATCGCGCTCAACCTGCTCGCGCCGGCGACGCCGACACTGGCGCGGCATTTTTCGACGAGCTACGCCACGATCCAGCTGACGCTGACGCTGTTCCTCGTGGCGGTGGCGCTGACGCAGCTGATCATCGGCCCGCTCTCCGACCGCTTCGGGCGCCGCCCCTGCGTCAATGGCGGCATCGCGCTGTTCGTGGCCGGCTCGGCGCTCGGGGCGCTGGCGGAGACGACCGGCGTGCTGCTGGCGGCGCGGCTGCTGGAGGGCGCCGGCGCGGGCTCGGCCTTCGCGCTCTCGCGCGCCATCATCCGCGACACGGCGAACCGCGACGAGGCGGCGAGCCTGATCGCCAGTGTCACCATGGTGATGGTCGTCGCCCCGATGATCGCGCCTTATCTCGGCGGCCATATCGAGACCCGGTTCGGCTGGCGGATGATCTTCTGGTTCATGACGGCCGCGGGCGTCGTCGTCCTGATGATGACGAGTCTGCGCCTGCCAGAGACCGCGCCGCGGATCGGCGTCGGCGCCTCGTTCCTCGGGATATTCCGGGCCTTTCCGGCGCTGATCGTCGACCGTGGCTTCGTCGTCAACGTGATCGCGGTGTCGATGACCTCGGGCGCGTTCTTCGCCTTCATCGCGGCCGCCCCCTACATCGTGGTCGAGACCATGGGCCGGGGACCGGACGTCTACGGCGCCTATTTCATCCTCAACGCCTTCGGCTACATGGTCGGCAACTTCGCCATGTCGCGGCTGGCCGTGAAGCTCGGCACGGCGCGCATGGTCCGCACCGGGCTCGCCATCTCCGTCACCGCGATGACCGTCGCCATGGCGCTGTCCCTGACGCCCTACTGGACGCCGCTGGCGCTGTTCCTGCCGCTGGCGATCAGCGCCGTCGGCAACGGGCTGACCATTCCGGGCGCGACGGCCGAGTCGCTCTCGGCGCGGCCCGAGCTCGCCGGCTCGGCCGCCGGGCTGATGGGCGCGATCCAGCTCGGCTCGGGCGCGCTCGCGACCATCCTCGCGAGCTGGGCGGTCACGCTCTGGCCGCAGGCTCTGGTCCTGCTGATGTGGCTGATGATGGCCGTGGGCCTCGCCGCCGTCTCGCGCGCGCCGGCGCGAGACGCAGCCGAACGGCGGCCGTAGCTCGCCCGCGCGGCTCAATCCTCGAGGCGCGCGATCAGGCTGGAGGTGTCCCAGCGCCGCCCGCCCATCTTCTGGACCTCGGCGTAGAACTGGTCGACCAGCGCGGTGACCGGAAGCTGCGCGCCGTTGCGGCGGGCCTCGTCCAGCACGATGCCGAGATCCTTGCGCATCCAGTCGACGGCGAAGCCGAAATCGAACTTGTTCGCGTTCATGGTCTTGCCGCGGTTCTCCATCTGCCAGGAACCGGCCGCGCCCTTGGAGATCACCTCCAGCATCGCCTCGACATCGAGGCCGGCGCGCTTGGCGAAGTGGATGCCCTCCGACAGGCCCTGGACGAGGCCGGCGATGCAGATCTGATTGACCATCTTGGTGAGCTGACCGGAGCCGGCCGGGCCCATCAGCTTGCACATGCGGGCGAAGCTCGCGATCACCGGCTCGACACGGGCGTAGACGGCGGGATCGCCGCCGCACATCACCGTGAGCACGCCGTTTTCCGCCCCGGCCTGGCCGCCCGAGACCGGCGCGTCGACGAAGCCGAAGCCGCCTGCCTTCGCGGCCGCGTCGAGTTCGCGGGCGACGCCGGCCGAGGCCGTGGTGTGGTCGACGAAGATCGCGTCCCTGGCCATCCCGGCGAAGGCCCCGCCTTCGCCGAGCGTGACCGAGCGCAGATCGTCGTCATTGCCGACGCAGCAGAAGACGATTTCCTGGTCTTTCGCGGCATCGGCAGGCGTCGCCGCCGAGACGCCGGCATGCCGCGCGACCCATTTGGCCGCCTTGTCGGGATTGCGGTTGTAGACCGTGACCTCGTGGCCCTTGGCCTTGAGATGGCCGGCCATGGGATAGCCCATGACGCCGAGACCGATGAAGGCGACCTTGGTCATTGTTCCGCTCCGCTGGCACCATGCTGCTTCGGGTGGGGTTTAGCGCGGCGGGACGCCGGCGCAAAGCGGCGCCGATGCGATGTCGGCTTGCGCGAAACGGGAGGAATGCGTGGGGGCAACGGCGTCAATAGCCCGCTTCGCGCCGATGGCGGAAGGCCAACACGACGATCTTGTCGTCAAGCGGCTCATATCGATAGCGAGCGATATGGCCGGAGTCGCCAAAGGCGATTATTAGCTCCCGCTCGCCTTCGGCGTCGTGTGCCAAGCGGCCGATATCTGGGTGCAAGCGCGCCGAAATCTGACGCCTGATCGTAGAAGAGGCTTTGTCAGCCGCTTTGGAATTTCGATTTTCGAGAAAGCGTCTGCACCGCCGAATACCTAAAAGCGCTTCTTATGAAACGACTAGGTATGGCAAGCTGGCGGATCTTTTTCAGCATCGGTTCCCCACGTATCAAGCCAAGCGAAGAGTTCATCGCCTGTGATATGGAGCCCTGTCTCCTGATAGTGCCTCCAGGAGTCCGCCGCCTCCTGAGCAAAGCTCAGGCGAGCCTCCTCGCGCGTCACATAATGCTCGATCGCTTCGGTCACGACAGAGTCTGAAGATCGCTGCTGACGTTCCGCCAAATCGCGGATGCGCGCTTCGAGCTTTGAGTCGATGTCGAGCGAGGTGTCCATGCCAGCCTCGTCAGGCGAAATCGTCATGAGCCTAATCTAGGCCCGGCGCGGCCGCTGTCCAACCTCAGCGCAGCGCCATATGCCGCGTCAGCCTGAGCTCGAACCTGTCCCAGACGCGCCGGATGATCTCGACCAGCACGAGGTAGATCAGCGCGGCATAGATGTAGATCGACAGGTCGAAGGAGCGCGAGAAGGCGAGCTTGGTCGCGCCCATCAGGTCGTAGATCGTCACCAGCGAGGCGATGGCGCTGACCTTGATCATCACGATCAGCTCGTTGCCGAGCGGGCGCAGGCCGAGGATCATCGCCTGCGGCATGATGACGTGGCGCAGGCTCGCCCAGCGGTGCAGGCCGAGCGCCAGCGCGCCCTCGAACTGCCCGCGCGGGATCGACTGGATCGCGCCGCGCAGGATCTCGGCCTGATAGGCGGCGGTGTTGATGGTGAAGGTGAAGACCGCGCAATAGAACGGCTCGCGGAAGAACCACCACAGCCCGACATCCTGCCAGAACAGGCGGAACTGGCCGAAACCGTAATAGACCAGGAAGAGCTGGCAGAGCAGCGGCGTGCCGCGGAAGAAGGTGGTGTAGCCGTTGATCGAGACTTGCGCCCAGCGCGGCCCGTAGAGCCGCGCGATGGCGAGGCCGACGGCGAGCACGAAGCCGAGCGAGGACGAGATCGCGACCAACTCGATGGTGATCCAGAGGCCGCTGGCCATCCGGCAGCCATAGTTCTGGAAGACCTCGCTGCCGACGAGATAGCCGGGATACTCGCACCAGTTCATCGCGTCGCGCCCCCGAATGCGGCGATGCCGCGATTGGTGCGCGCCTCGAGCTTGCCGATGCCCCAGGCCGAGGCCAGCGAGAAGGCGAAATAGATCAGCATCGCCGCGCCGAAGAACAGGAACGGCTCCTTGGTCGCGACATTGGCCCGGGTGGTGATGAACATGATGTCCTGCAGGGTGATGACCGAGACCAGCGAGGTCTCCTTCAGCAGCACCATCCAGTTGTTGCCCAGTCCCGGCAGCGCAACGCGGATCAGTTGCGGGAAGACGACGAGGCGAAAGGCCTGGGCCTTGGACAGGCCGAGCGCCGCGGCCGCCTCGCGCTGGCCCTTCTGGATCGAGTTCAGCGCGCCGACCCAGACCTCGCTGGAAAAGGCCGAGAGCACGACGCCGAGCGCGACCATGCCGGCCACGAAGGGCGGCATCGAGAAGGCGCCGGGCAGTCCGAGCGTCTGCCATAGCTCCTGCAGCAGGATCTGGATGCCGAAATAGATGATGTAGAGCGTCAGCAACTCGGGCACGCCGCGGAAAACCGTGGTGTAGACGGTGGCGAGCCAGCGCAGGACCGCGTTTTCCGAGCGCTTGCCGAGCGCGACGACGAGCCCGAGCAAGAGCCCGAACGGCAACGTCGCCAGCGCGATCGAGATGGTGACGAAGGCGCCCTGAAGCAGCAGCGGCCCCCAGCCGCCGGGTCCGAAGCCGAGCAGTGCGAACTTGTCGAGCATGAGGCTCCCGGGCGGGCCGTATCCAAAGAAGCCCGCCGGCGCGGACGCCGGCGGGCCGACAGATCAATCCTGTCGCCTCACATGATGGCGATCTTGAACCACTTGTCCTGGATCTTCTTGTGAGAGCCGTCGGCGAGCGACTCGGCGATGGCCTTGTCCCACATCGCCTTCAGCTCGGCGTCGCCCTTGCGCACCGCGCCGCCGACGCCGGGTCCATGGATCGCCGGATCGCGCGGAATCTCGCCGGCCTGCTTGCAGCAGTCCTTGCCCTTGCCGTCGAGGAAGTCCTGCAGCGCCAGCGAATCCGCGACGATGTAGTCGAGGCGGCCGTTGAGCAGGTCGAGATTGGCCTCCTCCTGCGTCGGATAGAGCCTAATATTGGCGTCCTTGTAGTATTTCTCGAGAAAGTTGGCGTGGATGGTCGCGCCCTGCGTGCCGACGGCCTTGCCCTTGGCCAGCGCCGGCGTGAGCGGCCCGGCCGTCGTCTTGGCGCTGATCGCCCAGATCGGGGTCTTGGTGTAGATCGCGGTGAAATCGACGCGCTTCTTGCGCTCGTCGGTCGCGTTCATGCCGGCGATGATGATGTCGTATTTGTTGGCGAGCAGCGCCGGGATGATGCCGTCCCAGTCCTGCACCACCCAGGTGCATTTCACCTTCATCTTCTCGCAGATCATGTTGGCGTAGTCGATCTCGAAGCCTTCCAGCTCCTTCTTGGCGTTGAGGTTGTTGAAGGGCGGATAGGCCCCCTCGGTGCCGATCCGGATCTCCTTCCACTCCTTGGCCTGGGCCAGGGCGCCGGTCGCGCCGACGACCGTCAGAGCGGCCGCGGCGAGAAAACGAACGAAACCTTTCATGGTGCCTCCCTCAAGGTTCGACCGGGCGGGCGTTTCGAATTCCCGCTGCCGGCTTGTGCTTGCAGATTGGGCGAGGATGCGCCCTGCCCGCAAGTGGGGCGATGCAGCTTTTTCAAGCGGCCGCGCTCAAAGAACCGGCAAGAGAGAAAGGCCGATTACTGATGTTTTTCAGTGTATTGACCGCTCGACGCCCACGGCGCGCAGCACCGGCCGCCGCGTCATGTCAGGCTGCGACGGCTTCCGACGACGCGCCGGCCTTGCGGAAAACCGCCCCGCAGCGGGCCAGGCCCCAGTCGAGTTCGGCGCGGCTGATCGTCAGGGGCGGGGCGAAGCGGATGACCGTCTCATGGGTTTCCTTGGTCAGCACGCCGGCATCGGCAAGCTGCGCCACCAGCGCCCTGGCCGAAGCGACGTCCGGGTCGATCTCGACGCCGACCCACAGGCCGAGGCCCCGGACATCGCGCGCAAGCCCTCGCGTCATCGCCGCCAGACGCACCCTGAGATAGGCGCCCTGCCCGGCCGAGCGCGCGACCAGCCCCTCCTCCTCGATCACGGTCAGCGCCTCCAGCCCGATCGCGGCGGCGAGCGCGTTGCCCCCGAAAGTCGAGCCATGCGAGCCCGGCCCGAAGACCTGCATCACCGCCCGCGAGGACAGGAAGGCCGAGACCGGATAGACCCCGCCGCCGAGCGCCTTGCCGACGATCAGCCCGTCGGGACGCACGCCTTCGTGCTGATGCGCGAACCAGGCCCCCGTGCGGCCGAGGCCCGACTGGACCTCGTCGAGGATGAGCAGGACGTTGCGGGCGTCGCAGAGTTCGCGCAGGCGCGTGAGATAGCCCGCCGGCGGCAGGACGATGCCGGCCTCGCCCTGGATCGGCTCGATCAGGATCGCGGCGGTGTCGGGCGTGATCGCCGCCGCGGCCGCATCCGCATTTCCGAACGGGACGCGGTCGAAGCCCGGCGCGAAGGGACCGAAGCCGTCGCGATAGCTATCGTCCGAGGAGAAGCCGACGATGGTCGTGGTGCGGCCGTGGAAATTGCCGTCGGCGACGATGATACGGGCCCTGCCCTCGGCAATGCCCTTGACCTGATGGCCCCAGCGCCTTGCCGCCTTGATCGCGGTCTCGACGGCTTCCGCGCCGGTGTTCATCGGCAGCGCCATCTCCTGGCCGGAGACCGCGCAGAGCTTCGCCAGGAACGGTCCGAGCGGCTCGGTGTGGAAGGCGCGGCTGGTCACGGCGAGTCGCGCCGCCTGTTCCGAGAGCGCCTTCAGGATGCGGGGGTGGCCATGCCCGAGGCTGACGGCGGAATAGCCGCTCATCATGTCGAGCCGCCTGACGCCGGCGATGTCGGTGAGCCAGACGCCCTCGCCATGGCTCAGCATGATCGGCAGCGGCGCGTAGTTCCGCGCACAGACCTCGTTTTCGCGGACGATGGCGTTCATGGCGTCTCTCCCTCGCTCGCGACGAGGATAGCCGGGCGTCCACGGCCGGATGCGCTGACCTGGGGGCGAAACGGCAGCCGAATCTGTCGTTCAGGCAACAGATTCGGCGCGGGCGGCTTGCTCCTCGCCGTCGTCACGCATAGGCCAGCCTGCCATTCGCGGACGAGCGCCGGACATGATTCCTTGGGAAACCCTCGACAGCGCGCCCTTGCCCGGCGGCGGCGAACTGCGCCTGAAGCGCCGCGGAGCGGAGTTCTCGATCATGCTCGGGGCCAACGAGTTGATGAGCAGCCGCCTGAGCGGCTCGGAGGAAGCGCTCGCCAGCCTCGCCGCCGCGCGGCTGGCCGAACGAACAAACCCTCGCATCCTGATCGGCGGGCTCGGCATGGGGTTTACGTTGCGGGCGGCGCTCCTGGCGTTCGGCGCGGACGCGCGGATCGAGGTCGCCGAACTCGTGCCGCAGGTCGTGACCTGGGCGCGCGGGCCGATGGCCGCCCTTTTCGCCGGTTGTCTCGACGATGCCCGCGTGAGCCTGGCGGTGGCGGATGTCGGCGCGCCGATCGCCGCCGCGCCGTCGCGCTACGACGCAATCCTGCTCGATGTCGACAACGGCCCGGACGGGCTGACGGTGGCGGAGAACGACGCGCTCTACGGCGACGCCGGACTGGCGACGGCACGCGCGGCCCTGACGCCGGGCGGCATCCTCGCCGTCTGGTCGCAGGGACCGGATCGCGGTTTCACGCAAAGGCTGAAGCGCGCGGGGTTCGCCGTCGAGGAGGCGGTCGTGCGGGCTGGTCGCAACCGCCGCGGCAAGCGACATGTGATCTGGCTGGCGACGCGACCCTGATTATGCCCGCTCACCCCTCCCCGAGCGGATACCCACCGAATTCCTTCAACGCCTTGAGCGCGAACGTCGTCGCGATCTTCGCCACGCCGAGCTGCGCATCCGCCAGCCAGGCTCCCGTCAGCTCCTCGTAATCCGCCAGCGAGCCCGCGACAATGCGGGCGAGGTAGTCCGCGTCGCCGCTGACGACCTGCAGCTCGACGACATCGGGACAGGCCTTCAGCACCTTCTCGACCCGCTCGCGCCGGCCGACGGAATGGTCGCGCAGCGAAATCGAGGCGAAGGCGACGACGGCGTGGCCGGCGAGTTCGGGCGCGAGTCGGGCGCTGTAACCCTGGATCAGGCCGGACGCCTCGAGCTTGCGCACGCGCTCGAGGCAGGGCCGCGCCGAGAGGCCGACCCGCTCCGACAGCGCCTGGTTGGTGATGCGCCCCTCCTCGCGCAGGATCGCGACGATCCTGCGGTCGACGGCGTCGAGCTCGACGGCTTTCCGCGTCACGGCCGGCCTTGTCCACGCGCGCGGGCCTCGACGATGAGGCAGAGTTCCGTGAACAGCACCTGAGCCGCGCATTGGGCGGTGTTGGAGGTCGCGTCATATTGCGGCGCGACCTCGACGACATCGGCGGCGACGATGTTGGCGCCCTTGAGCCCGCGCAGGATGGCCAGCGCCTCGCGCGGCGTCAGGCCGCCGACCTCGGGCGTGCCGGTGCCGGGCGCGAAGGCCGGATCGAGCGAATCGACGTCGAAGGAGACGTAGGTCGGGCCGTCCCCGATGACCGCGAGCGCCTTCGCGATCACCGCGTCGAGGCCGAGATCGTCGACCTCGTTGGCGTGGATCACCGTCATGCCGCTCTCATGGGAGAACTCCCAGAGATATTCGGCCCCGCCCCTGATGCCGATCTGGATGACACGCCGCGGATCGAGCACGCCGTCGAGCACCGCCTGACGGAACGGGCCGCCATGGTGGAACTTCGAGCCCTCATAGGGGCCGGACGTATCGCAATGGGCGTCGATATGGACCATGCCGACGGGCCGCTTCTCGCCGAGCGCGCGCATGATCGGATAGGTGATCGAATGATCGCCGCCGACCGCCAGCGGCGAGACGCCGGCCGCGACGATGGTCCTGAACGTCGCCTCGATGTCCTCGTGGCAGCTTTCCAGCGAATAGCGCGAGCGGAAAGGCACGTCGCCGATGTCGGCGGCCTCGAGCATGCCGAACGGCGCGGTGCCCAGCACATGGTCCATCGGCCCGATGCGCTCGACGGCGCGGACCGCGCGCGGCCCGAGCCGCGTGCCGGCGCGGTTGGTGACGCCGAGATCCATCGGCAGGCCGATGATCGCGACATCGAGGCCGCCGAGATCAGGCAGCGTCAGGGCATCGGGGCGATAAGGCGCGCTGATGAAGGTCGCGACGTCGGCGAAGGGCCATTTGCGCTTGTCGCCCTTGAACTGGCCGGCGGCGACCTTGGCGAAGCGCGGATCGTGGATATCGGCCCCGCTCGCGCCGGCATAGCGCGCGCGGAGTTCTGCCAGCTTGTCCCTGTCCATGGCGCGCTCTTTCGTCTCAGTCTGGCGGAATCGGCACGCGGAGGTTGCCCACGCGGAGGAAGCGTTTCATCTGCCTCGCGCGCAGCCGTGCCATGTTCCACGCGCAATTGTCGAGCCTGTAGAACTGGTTGACGGTCGTCGCATGTTTAGGGAGATGTGCGCAAAATCCATGCAAGTATACTATCCTCTCCGGCTCGCCATTGCACCAAAGAACAACGCATGCCGACCTTGAAGATCGCTGCGATCCGCAGCCAAGGTCCTGAAACATCGTCCAGCGGGACCAAACCCGTCTGTGCGTCGTTTTGCTGAAAATTCCAAGGAGAGAACCCTTATGAAGCGTCGTCAGTTCATCCAGACCGCCGCGATCGGCGCGGCCGCAGCCACGGTCGCAGCCCCGGCGGTCGCGCAGGCCAACCCCGAGATCAAGTGGCGCCTGGCGTCGAGCTTTCCGAAATCGCTCGACACGATCTTCGGCGGCGCCGAGGTCATGGCCAGGATGGTCTCCGAGCTGACCGAGGGCAAGTTCCAGATCCAGATCTTCGCGGCCGGAGAGATCGTGCCCGGCCTGCAGGCGGCGGACGCGGTGACCAACGGCACGATCGAGATGTGCCACACCGTGTCCTACTATTACGTCGGCAAGGATCCGACCTTCGCGATCCCGTCTTCCGTGCCGTTCGGTCTGAACGCCCGCCAGCAGAACGCCTGGCTGTTCCAGAACGGCGGCAACGACCTGTTCAACGAATTCTACAAGAAGTTCAACATCTACGGCCTGCCCTGCGGCAACACCGGCGCCCAGATGGGCGGCTGGTTCCGCAAGGAGATCAAGACGGTCGCCGATATCCAGGGGCTGAAGATGCGCATCGGCGGCATCGCCGGCCAGGTGCTGCAGAAGCTCGGCCTCGTGCCGCAGCAGATCGCCGGCGGCGACATCTATCCGGCGCTCGAGAAGGGCACGATCGACGGCGCGGAATGGGTCGGCCCCTATGACGACGAGAAACTCGGCTTCTCGAAGGTCGCGCCGTTCTACTACTATCCGGGCTTCTGGGAGGGCGGGCCTTGCGTCCACGCCTTCGTCAACCTGGAAAAGTGGAACTCGCTGCCCAAGCTCTATCAAGCGGCCCTGACCGCCGCATGCACCTACGCCAACACCCAGATGCAGGCGAAGTACGACGTGCAGAACCCGGCCGCGCTGAAGCGGCTCGTCGGCGCCGGCACGCAGCTTCGCCCCTTCCCGCAGGACGTGATGGAAGCCTGCCTCAAGGCCTCGAACGAACTCTATGCCGAAATCTCGGCCAAGAACGCCGATTTCAAGAAGGCGATCGATGCCATGACCGCCTTCCGCTCCGACCAGTATCTCTGGTGGCAGGTCGCCGAACTGACCTTCGACGTTTTCCAGGTGCGCTCGCGGGCGCGCTGAGGCCCTCTCCTTCGCGGGCGAACCCGTCCGTCATCCTGAAAGCCCGGCCCGAGCCGGGCTTTTTTGTTGGGCTACCCGCCGTTGCGGCGTGGAAGGCGCGCATCATCCCATCACTGACGACCGCATAAAATATGGCCTGCCCTGCCGCCAGATCAGGGCGTTGCGCGCAGTGGTGGCGGTTTGTCGCGAATCCATGCGATGAGCGCATGCATACCATGCTTTTTCGCTTGCACTTGCGATCAGACCTGCTTTGCTGCGCCGAAGCGACGGCGGCTGGAACCGGCGCGCGCCAGTCTTTGAGGGAGGACACACCACGATGAAGCGTCGTCAATTTCTGAAGGTGGCCGGCGCCGGCGCCGCGGCGGGGGCGATCGCCAGCCCCGCGATCGCGCAATCCGCGCCGGAGGTGAAGTGGCGCCTGACCTCCTCCTTCCCCAAATCGCTCGACACGCTCTTCGGCGGCTCCGAGGTGATGGCGAAAGCGGTGTCCGAGGCGACGGACGGCAAGTTCCAGATCCAGGTCTTCGCGGCCGGCGAGATCGTTCCGGGCCTGCAGGCGGCCGACGCCGTGACCAACGGCACCGTCGAGATGTGCCACACCGCGTCCTATTACTATGTCGGCAAGGATCCGACCTTCGCCTTCGGCACCGCGGTGCCCTTCGGCCTGAATGCGCGCCAGCAGAACGCGTGGTTCAACTATGGCGGCGGCAACGAACTGCTGAACGAATTCTACAAGAAATTCAACATCTATGCGATCCCGACAGGCAACACGAACTGCCAGATGGGCGGCTGGTTCCGCAAGGAAATCAAGACCGTCGCCGACCTCCAGGGCGTCAAGATGCGCATCGGCGGCTTCGCCGGGCAGGTCGTCAGCAAGCTCGGCATCGTGCCGCAACAGATCGCCGGCGGCGACATCTACCCGGCGCTGGAGAAGGGCACCGTCGACGCGGCCGAATGGGTCGGCCCCTATGACGACGAGAAGCTCGGCTTCAACAAGGTCGCGCCGTATTACTACTATCCCGGCTGGTGGGAGGGATCCGCCGGATTGCATTCGTTCATCAATATCGCCAAATGGGAAGCGCTGCCCAAGACCTACAAGTCGATCTTGACGACCGCCTGCCACATGTCGACCGTCGACATGATGTCGAAATACGACGCCCGCAACCCGGCCGCCCTGAAGCGCCTGGTCGGCGCGGGCGCGCAGCTTCGCCCGTTCTCGCAGGAAATCATGGAGGCCTGTCTGAAGGCGTCCAAGGAGGTCTATGCCGAGACCAACGCCAAGAACGCAGATTTCAAGAAGATCTACGATTCGATGGCGGCGTTCCGTAATGACGAATATCTCTGGTTCCAGATCGCCGAATACTCCTACGACAATTTCATGATCCGCGCGCGCGCGGGCAATCAGCTCTGAAGAGGGCGACCGGCCGGCTTTCCGGCCCAACTCGAAGCCTGTCGAACCCCGGCCGGAAGGCCGGGGTATTTCGTCTTGGCGCGTTGGTGCGACGGGACGACCATGGCGTTGCCGCATTCGCGGCACTATGGTGCGATCATGCGGATCCGTCCTGCCCTTCTTGTCGTCTCTTTCGCCATCGGCGTCGCGCCGGCGCTCGCCCAGTCGATCGGCGAACCGCTGCCGGGGCGCGGCCAGCCCCGCGCCGAGAAGCCGCGTCCGGCGCCGACCGATCGAGCGGCCCGGCCGTGCCCCGAATACGGGCCCGGTTTCATCAGGGTCGAAGGGTCCTCGCTGTGCGTTCGAGCCGGCGGCTCGGTGCAGGTCGAGTTCGGCAAGAGCGGTTCTCGCGGCGGTTACGGCTCCGGCGCGGGCGGCCGGCTCTATCTGGAAAGCAGGGGCGAAACGGGGGTGGGAAGCGTCCGCACCGTCATCAGCACGCAGGGGCGGATCGACCGCAATCTCGATTCCGGCAACTGGCCCTATCGCTGAACCCGGCCCATGAGCCGGGCGACTTCCGCCCGCAGAGCCGGCACGAGTTCGGCTTCGAACCAGGGGTGTTGCTTCAGCCAGGCGTTGTTGCGCCAGGACGGGTGCGGCAGCGGCAGGATGCGCGGACGGCGCGGCGCGGCCAGAACCGCCCGCCAATCCGCGACGCTGTCCGAAAGCCTCGCGCCAGGCCCGAGATGCCAGGCCTGCGCGTACATCCCGATGGCCAGCACGAGTTCGAGCGCGGGAAGCGCGGCGAAAACCGGCTCGCGCCAGATCGGCGCGCATTCGCGGCGCGGCGGCAGGTCGCCGCCCTTGGCGTCGAGGCCGGGAAAGCAGTGGCCCATCGGCACGATCGCGACCTTCGAGGCGTCGTAGAAGGCATCCTCGTCGAGGCCGAGCCAGTGCCGCAGCCTGATGCCCGACGGATCGAAGAACGGCAGCCCGATCGCATGCGCCCTCGTCCCCGGCGCCTGGCTCGCGATGCACAGGCGCGCCGTCGCGGCCGCCTGGACGATCGGCTTCGGCTGGTGCGGCAGGGCGGGCGGGAAACGCGGCGCATCCCGGCAGACGCGGCAGGCGCGCAACGCGGCCAGCACATCGTCGATCCCGCCGCAGGCTGGCGACGTCACCGTCCGGCCCCCGCCAGCGAAGGCGACATCCGCCGCTGCGACATCAGCCCGTCGCAGGTCCATTGGGCCGCGCTCGGCGAGAAGCCGCGCGGATCGCCGGGCTCGATCGCGGCGAGGCCGTTGATCTGACCGCCCGGCCGGCGCTTGATCACGATCAGCGCGCCGCTGCGTTCGATGTCGAAGCAATAGGTCCGGCGGCGCTCGGGCGGTCCGTAATAATAGCAGACGCCGTCGGGGACGACGGTCCAGCACGCATCCGTGTTCGGGACATCGCGGTTGTGGCCGCTGACACGGCCGTCGCGATGATGGAACTCGCTGAAGGGCAGGTTGCCGTTGGCGTAGCGGCCGGTGACGGTGTTCTCCTCGAAGGCCTGGCGGATCTGTTCGCCGCTCAGGCGCTCCGCCGCGCCCGCCGACGGAACGGCAGCCATGACGAGCGCGAGGCAGGCGAGGAGCAAGCGGATCGGCATCCTCGGCCTCACCGCCCCGCCAGGCGCCGCGGCGACATGGCGGGTGCGGGCGCCTTCGAGATCAGCCCATCGCAATACCAGGGCGCGCCGCCGTCGGAATGCCGGCGCGGATTGCCCGGCTCGACCGTCGCCAGCGCGTTGATCTGGCCGTTGGAGGCGTTGCGCAGGACATAGAGCCGGTCCGAAAGCTCGACCGTGAAGCAATGCACCGTGCGGTCGGTCTGCGGACCGTAATAGTAGCAGACCTCGTCCTCCCTGATGATCCAGCAGGCATCCGTATTGGGCTGCCAGCCGTTATGGCCGAGCGCCTGACCGTTGTTGGCGTGATATTCGGTGAAGAAGCCGCCATTGGTGTAGCGCCCGCTGACGGTGTTGCCGTCGAAGGCGCGCCTGATCGCCTCGCCGTTCAGCCGCTCGGCGGCGACGGCAGGCGCGACCGTCAGCACCAGCGCCAGCAGGGCAAAGGCGGGCCGCATCACGCCTTCCAGCTCGGCCGGGCCGCGAGGTCGGCATGCCAGCGCCTGATCTGGACGAAATCCTCCGGCAGCGGAATGCGCGATGGCTTCATGAAGTCGATCGCGATGCCGGCGGTGATGTCGGCCACTGTCAGCGCCTCGCCGCAGACGAAACGGTTTCCGGCGAGCTGGAGTTCGAGGATCCAGAGATGGTCGTCGATCAGCTCGCGATTGGCCTCGGCCCATTCCGGCACCTGGTCTTCCAGCTCGGCCATCGAGGGATGTCCATGCCGGAACACCGCCGCGACGCTGGAGAACAGGCCAAGCTCGACGCGGCGGTTCCACATCTCGACCAGCGCCTGCGTCCTGGCGTCATGCCCGAACAGGCGCGGCTCGGGATGCAGGCCCTCGAGATAGCGGCAGATCGCGATGGTCTCGGCCAGCGCCGTGCCGTCGTCGAGCTCCAGCACCGGCAGACGCCGCAGCGGATTGATCCGCGTGAAGGCCTCGGTCCTGTGCTCCTTGCGCGCGATGTCGATCGGCACGATCTCCGGCAGCGCGATGCCCTTCTCGGCGAAGAAGATCCGTACCCGGCGCGGATTGGGCGCCCGCCCGCCATCATAGAGCTTCATCGCATCCTCTCGGCATCAGCCACTGAGCCGACCATGCCGGCAAGGGCGCGGTCAACCATGTCCGGGCCTTCGTGATGGTTGTATGGCGGCGATGCAAGGAGCCGGCGATCTAACGTCCCTGCCCGCGCCGCCAGGTTTCGGGCCGCTCGAAACCAAGCGCCCAGAGCCCGCGCCCGGCCGCCTTCGCCTCGGCCTCCTCCGCGCGATAGCCGCCATAGGCGACCGCGTGACCCTGGCGCACCAGCGTCGCGTTGATGTCGATGTCGCCTCTGCGGCAGCGAGCGAGGCCACGACCGTAGCGGTCGACCTTGCCGATCTCGCAGGTGACGGGGCCGCTGGCCAGCAGATCGGCCAGAGCGCGCCGCGCGACCACGCCACAGGCGACGTTGACGCCCGATCTGGCGGTGCAGCCCTGGCGGTATTCCGGCGCGTCGAGTCCCTCCAGCCTGAGCTCCTCTCCGTTCAGCCTGAGCGAATCGCCGTCGATCGCCTGCGCCACGCCGCTCAGCTCGCGCGCGGGTCCGAGCCGATACTGCAGGGCGGCGCCGGCGATCGCGAGAAGCCCGATGATGCCGAGCGCCACGACAAGATCGACCGGACGACCGACGCGCCGCCAGCCGAAAGGCCCAAACCGTGAACGACCGAATCCGAAGCGCGCCATCAGGAAGAGCTTAACGATTTGCCGACCATGATGGCGAGCCGGTCGTGCGAGGTGCGCCGCCAGCTCAGGAGTTGCGTGCTACGCCATGGCGGAGGTGACGGCCGAACAGGTGCAGCGCGGGCGCGGGCCGGACCCGTCCGCGCTGGCGCGCCGCAAGCTCGTCACGCGCGAGGTCAAATCCGCGCGCGAACGGCTGACCTCCTCGACCGGGCTGGAGCGCGCCTTCGACTACGAATTGCTCCGCCTGTTCGCGCAGTACCGGATGAACGGCTCGGTCGGCACGCTGGTGCTGGCCTTCGGCGTCGCGGCCGCGGCCCTGCTCTGGGTGCCGGCCTACGCGGTCACGCCCTGGCTCGGCACGGTGGTTCTGAGCTCCATGATCATCATCATCCTCGGTCGCCGCTTCCTGGCGCAGGCGACCGGTGAGGTCGGGATCAAGGTGTGGCGGCGGCTGTTCACCCTGGCCGAGACTTTCCACGGCCTGTCGTGGTCGCTGATCCTGCTGCTCTTCGCGGACGGCGAGGCGCCGGGCGCGAAAGTCTTCGTGACGACGACGCTGCTGATCGTCGGCGCCCTGACGGTGATGCTCGCGGCCTCGATCCCGGCCGCGGTCTATGCCGGGCTGATCCCGATGACGGTCGGCATCACGGCCTTCTTCTGGGGCCGGACCGACATCGACAGCGTCACCATGGCGCTGATGGCGGCGGCCGCGCAGCTGCTCTTCATCTTCCTCGCCAACCGGCTTTATTCGAGTTCCGTATCGACCATCGAGTTCCGTGCCGAGAAGGACGCGCTGATCGCGGAACTCGAGACCGCGACGGCCAATTCCGACGAGGCCCGGAGGAAGGCGGAGGAGGCCAACCTCGCCAAATCGCGCTTCCTGGCGACGATGAGCCACGAGCTGCGCACGCCGCTCAACGCCATCCTCGGCTTCTCGGAGGTGATGAAGAACGAGGTCTTCGGCGGGCACGCCAACGCGGCCTACAAGGAATACTCATCCGACATCCATGGCTCCGGCCAGCATCTGCTCAACCTGATCAACGAGATCCTCGACCTCTCGCGGATCGAGGCCGGCAAGTACGAACTCAACGAGGAGGCGCTGTCGCTCGCCGGCATCGTGGACGATTGCAGCCACATGCTGAACCTGCGCGCCCGCGCCAAGGGCCAGACCATCCGCGAGGCGATCGAGCCCGAGCTGCCGAAGATCTGGGCCGACGAGCGCGCGATCCGGCAGGTCGTGCTGAACATCCTCTCCAATGCGATCAAGTTCACCCCGCAAGGCGGGGACATCTCGATCAAGGTCGGCTGGACCGCCAATGGCGGCCAGTATGTCTCGATCACCGATACCGGACCGGGCATCCCCGAGGACGAAATCCCGATCGTTCTGCAGACCTTCGGGCGCGGCTCGCTGGCGATCAAGACGGCCGAACAGGGCTCGGGCCTCGGCCTGCCGATCGTCAAGGGGCTGATCGACCTGCACAATGGCGGCTTCCACCTGAAGTCGAAGCCGCGCGCGGGGACCGAAGTCACCGTGACGCTGCCGGCCGAGCGGGTGATGGACACGCTCGCCGCCGTGCCGCAGCCGGAAGAGCGGGCGGCCTGAGGGCGGCCCGTTCAGGCCGTCAGCTTTCGAACAATCCGCCGATATCATCCAAATCCGCGGCCGCGATCGATGCGTGGCGGGGCTCCATGACGGTCGCCTGGCCGAGATAGGCCCAGTACATGAACGCCGCGCGGGACGAGGCCCGGCCGGGCTCGACCCCCGCCGCGACCAGCAAGCCCGCGATATAGTCGACCCTGCGGGCATCGACCGATGCGACGATCGTTGCGACAACAGCGCTGCTCGCGGCCCAGCTCCGGATCGCGCGATCCAGGTTGCGCGTCCCGCGGAAAGCCCGGCGCAGCAGGCGGTTCAGGCGCTCCGGCCCGGCGTTCCCGGCCTCGAGCTCGCGAATGACCTGCTCGGTCGCATGCTCCTGCCAGCTCTTCAGGATCTGCGCCTCGAAGTCGGCGATATCGGCGAAATGCCAGTAGAAGCTGCCGCGCGACACGTTCAGCTTCGCCGCCATCGGGCTGACCTTCAACGCGTTCGGCCCCTCGCCGGCCAGCGTCCGCAGGCCGTGCTTTATCCAGTCGGACTTCGTCAGGCGATCGGTCATGACGAGACCATACATATGTGTATTGACTCTGGCCAGCCGGCGCGCCATCTTTCCATGCAGAGGTGTATGGTCATGAACTGGCAAAATACTGCATTGGCTTTGGCGGGCGTCATCGGTAGCGGCGTCGCGATCGTGCACGGCGTCCTGGTGCAAAGGCTCATGGTCGCTCCCTTCGAGGCCATCGCCGTGGCGGACGGGCGGATGAGCGCCGCCATCAGGCGGCTGACGCCGCTGCTGCTGCATTTCAGCACCGTGGCGTGGTTTCTCGGCGGCCTGGCCCTGATCGCCGCGGCCAACTGGTTCGGACGGGACGCACGCTTCACGACCGGCCTGCTCGTCGGCGGCCTCTATCTCTATGGCGCGCTCGGCAATCTCTGGGGCACGCGCGGCCTTCATCCCGGCTGGATGCTGATGGCGGTCGCGCTGGCGCTGATCGCGTTCGGACTGAAGCCGTCAGCCGGCTGATCGGGTTTACGAGTCTTTCCCCGCCACGCCTGCCTGCGCGAATGTCGCCATGCCGTTGTGCATCGCGGCTGCCGCCTTGACCAGGCTCGCGGCCAGCGCCGCGCCCGTGCCCTCGCCCAGCCGCATGTCGAGCGCCAGCAGCGGCTGCTTGCCCAGCCGCGCCAGGACCTGCGCATGCGCGCCCTCGGCCGAGAGATGGCCGGCGAGACAGTGGTCCAGCGCGGACGGCTCCAACGCGTGCAGGACCGCGGCGGCCGCGCAGACGACGTAGCCGTCCAGGATGACGGGAATGCGCTGCAGCCGGGCGGCGAGGATCGCGCCGCAGATCGCCGCCGTCTCGCGTCCGCCGAAGCGGCGCAGCACCTCGAGCGGGTCGCCGAGATGGTTGGCGTGAAGCGCAAGCCCGGCCTCGACGGCTGCGACCTTGCGCGCGAGGCCGGCATCGTCGACGCCGGTGCCTCGGCCGCACCACAGCACCGGCTCGCCGCCATAGAGCGCGGCATAGATCGCCGCCGCCGAGGTGGTGTTGCCGATGCCCATCTCGCCGAGGCAGAGCAGGTCGGCGCCGCCGGCGAGCGCCTCCATGCCGAAGGCCATGGTGGCGACGCAGGCGCGCTCGTCGAGCGCGTCCTCTCGGGTGAAGTCTCCCGTCGGCAGGTCGAGCGCGAGATCGAAGACCTTGAAGCCCAGATCGAAGGCCGCGCAGATCTGGTTGATCGCCGCGCCGCCAGCGGCGAAGTTCTCCAGCATCTGGCGCGTCACCGCCTGCGGAAAGGCCGAGACGCCCTGCGCCGCGACGCCGTGATTGCCGGCGAAGACGCAGACGAGCGGCCGGTCGACGCGCGGGCTTGGCCGACCCTGCCAGGCGGCGAGCCATTCGGCGATCTCCTCCATGCGGCCGAGGCTGCCGGCCGGCTTGGTGAGCTGCCCGTCGCGGGCGCGCACGGCGTTGGCGGCGGCCATGTCGGGGCCGGGCATCCGCGCGAGCAGGCCGCGAATGTCGTCGAAGGGAAGGCCTGGGGCGGGCATGAATGTCTCTTTGTCTGATAGATCATAGCAGGCGGCCGAGGTGCTGCTATAGGCTCGGGATCGCGATGACAATTGAGCATGCAGGCCAGTCAGACGTCCTGGCGCAGCAGGACAACAGCATAAGCCCTACGCCGCCGGTCTGGCCCGGCTGGCTCGTGGCGACGGCGACATGCATTCGCTTTTATTCGCGTCTGCCAATGCCGCGCATGCCGGGCGAGGGCGACCCGCATGCCGCGCCCGATTTTCGGCTCATCCCGCGTGCGTTGCCTCTAGCTGCCCTGATCATCGCGATACCGGCCACGCTCGTTCTGTTCGGGGCAGGAACGGCAAAGCTGGGCGGCCTGCTGTCGGCCGCGCTCGCCATCGCGACCCTGACGATCACGACCGGCGCGCTCCACGAGGATGGGCTTGCAGATAGCGCGGACGGCCTGTTCGGCGGCGGCACGATCGAGCGAAGACTCGAGATCATGAAAGACAGCCGGATCGGCAGCTATGGCGCGAGCGCGCTCGCCCTTTCGATCTTGCTGCGCGTGGCGGCTCTCGCAGCTGTCGTGGACCGGGCCGGCCCCGAAGCGGCGTCCGGGGTGTTCTGGATCGCCGCCGTTTTATCCCGCCTGTCGGGTGTGAGTCTGCTGTCGGCGTTGCCGCCCGCGCGCGCCGGAGGTGCATCGGCTATGGTTGGACGTCCTTCCGAAGCCACGGTTGCAAATTGTGCGGGGCTAGGGATAGCGTTGACGGCGGCGATAGGAATGGTGCTTGCACTGCCGTTCTGGGGATGGAATGCGGCGCTGATCCTGTCTCTTTTGAGCGGCTGGCTGGTTCAAAGAACTTGCCGACGGCTGCTCGGCGGCCAGACCGGGGACGTTGCAGGCGCAACACAGCAACTGGACGAGTTGGCCGTCTATCTCAGTTTTGCGCTTGCGTTCAGCTTGAGATGGACATGAGCGTGGTATCCAGCCCCTGCGTAAATATCTGCTTGATCGATCCGGCCAGCAGGCGCTGCGAGGGTTGCGGCCGGACGCTGGCCGAGATCGCGCAGTGGGCTCGCATGAGCGAGAGCGAGCGGCTGGCGGTGATGGCGAAGTTGGCGGAGCGGCTGAAGGCGCTGCGCTAGCCGACCAGCGACCAGACGAACCGCCCGGCCACCACCAGCAGGAACAGGCCGAACGCCACCTCCAGCCGGCGCTTGGAGAGCCGGTGCGCCAGTCTCGCGCCGATCGGGGCGGTCCAGATCGAGGTCGGGATGAACAGCAGGAAGCCGATCAGCGAGACATAGCCGAGGGAGAGCGGCGGCAGGATCGCCATCCTGGGCCAGCCGGCATAGATGAAGCCGAGCGCGCCGGGGATCGAGATCAGCACGCCGAGACCCGACGAGGTCGCGACCGCCTGGTGGATCGGCCGACCGTAGAAGGTCATGAACAGGCTGGAGAGCTGGCCGCCGCCGATGCCCATCAGCGCCGAGAGCACGCCAATGACCGTGCCGTAGAGGCTCATCAGCACCTTGCCGGGCATCTCGGTCCCGAACTGCCAGCGGTCGGAGGCGAAAAGCAGGCGCAGGGCGCTGGCGACCGCGACGACGACGAAGACGATCTTGAACAGGTCCGGCGGGGCGAAACGCGCGATATAGCTCCCAAGCACCACGCCGACCACGACCGGCACGGCCCAGATCTTCAGGATGTCGAGATCGACGAGGCCCCTGGCGCGATGGGCGTTGAAGGAGCGGATCGAGGTCGGGATGATGATGGCGAGCGAGGTGCCGACGCAAAGCGGCATCCTCACCTCCTCCGGCACGCCGATGACGCGGAAGATCTCGTAAAGGATCGGCACGATGACCGCGCCCCCGCCGACGCCGAAGAGCCCCGCCAGGATGCCGGTGAAGGCGCCTGCGACCACGAGCGAACCAGCCAGGAAGGCGAGATCGCCCATGGGAATTGCGGCAAACATGAAATCCGGGGGTCCGATTGCGGCGCGAGCGCCCGCTTTGGGCGATTTCGCATGCCGCGGCAAGCTGTCGGCAGCAGATCGGCCATGCCGAAAAACTGCTGTTCCGGAAAGCAAAAGCCGGACCGCGCCGAACATTCATGCATGCTCTGATTGCAATGCCGACCTTCCGCGACAGAGACTCGACCGGCGCGCGCGCCGCTGCTGATCTGCCAGCCCTGCGTCAGGACGACGCGGCAACCCGAAAACGGCGCGGAGCGACGACAGCGAGAGACCATAGCCCATCGGATTTAAATCGTTTCAATGAGGAAAATCGAGGGAGGTCACCATGACAGGAAATGTAAAGGATCGAGGCGAGACGGGTGCGCTTTCGCGCCGGACACTGATCGGCGCGACCGGCATCGGCGCGCTCGCCGCCGCGGCGGGGCCCGTGCTGGCGCAGACCGCGGCCGCACCGGCCGGGCCGCCGAGCACGATCACGATCCCGCCGCGCGATTTCAGCCGGCGCGGCGCGCCCACGACCTATTTCTGGGATCCCGACATCCTGACGCTCGATCCGGCCTTCGGCGGGCTGGCGCAGCCCAACGCCTCGATCGAGCGGCTCTGGACCGGCGGGCTCTGGTGCGAGGGGCCGGCCTGGAACGCGCAGGGGCAGTATCTCGTCTGGAGCGACATCCCGCGCAACCGGCAGATGCGCTGGCTCGAGGATGACGGCCGCGTCAGCGTGTTCCGCAGCCCGTCCGGCAACAGCAACGGCAACAGCTTCGATTTCCAGGGCCGGCAGCTCTCCTGCGAGCACCTCAACCGGCGCGTCGTGCGCTACGAGCTCGACGGCTCGGCGACCGTGCTGGCGGATGCCTTCGAGGGCAGGAAGCTGAATTCGCCCAACGACATCGTCGCTCATCCCGACGGCAGCTACTGGTTCACCGACCCACCCTATGGCGGACAGCTCTACGAGGGCGCGCCGGATGTGGCCGGCGGCCCGAGCAACGCCAACGGCAAGATCAACCCCAGGCTAGGCCAGCCGCCCGGCATCGGCTTCGCCCGGCGCGAACTGCCGACGAACTGCTACCGGCTCGACCCAGGCGGGCGCCTCGACCTCGTCGTCACCGAGGCGCAGGTGCCCGATCCGAACGGCTTGTGTTTCTCGCCCGATTTCAAGAAGCTCTACGTCGCCTCGACCGGCAAGGGGCCGGGCGACACAGGGCCCGGCGGCAAGGGCGACATCCACGTCTTCGACGTCGGCACCGACAACAAGCTCTCGAACCAGAAGCTGTTCTCCGACTGCATGGTCGACGGCGTCAAATGCGGGCCGGACGGGCTGCGCTGCGATGTCGAGGGCAATCTCTGGGCGTCCAGCAATGCCGGCCGCTCGGTCGGCTACAGCGGCGTGCTGTGCTTCAACCCGGCCGGCAAGCTGATCGGCCGGATCAGGCTGCCGGAGGTCTGCGGCAATGTCTGCTTCGGCGGACCGAAGCGAAACCGCCTGTTCATGGCGGCGAGCCAGTCGCTCTACGCGGTCTATCTCGGCACCCAGGGCGCGGCTCCGGGCTGAACCGACAGGCCCCGGAGCCGGGCTCCGGGGCCTCGCCTCGCGCTCAGGCGTCGAGCATCGGCTGGAAGCCGCCATGGATCAGGCGCTTCCCGTCGAAGGGCATCTCGCGCCCATCTCATTCATGCGCGGATCGCTCATCATCTTCTTATTGGCCGTGTCGGCGACGGCCTTGTCGGGAAATTCGAGCCAGGAGAAGACGACGACCTCGTCGCTCTTTGCCTGCACCGCGCCCCTTGAAGTCGGTCAGCTTGCCGTCGGGTCCGACAGCGCGGCGAAGGCGAGGTCGAGCTGCGTCTCCTGAAACTTGACCATTGAGTTAGGTGCAGGAGCGCGGCGCGCCGGCGTCAGGAGGCATCGTGCCGGGACTTGAGTCAGTCCGAGACGCCGTCGCGGCCGGCGATGGTCATCAAGGTCGCGCTCAGCACGGCGCAGAGTTCTGGCGCGCCCTTCTTGATCGCGAAGACCTCGGCCGTCGCGAGCGTCAGGGTGCGGCCGGCCTTGACCACCCTGCCCCTGGCCAACAGCGTCTCGCCGGCGGCGGGCGCGAGCAGGTTGATCTTGAACTCGACCGTGAGCACGCCCGCGCCCTCCGGCATCAGGCTGAGCGCGGCATAGCCGGCAGCGGAATCGGCGATCGAGGCGACGACTCCGCCATGGGCGAAGCCATGCTGCTGATGCAGATGGACACCAAGCGGAAGCTCGATCTCGATCTCGCCCGGCGCGATACGCGTCAGCCGCGCGCCGAGCGTGGTCATGAAATTCTGCTTGCCGAAGCTCGTCCCGATGCGGCGGGCGAGCGCGGTCTCGGCCTCGGGCGCGGACATCGGTCGATCCTATTCGGCGGCGAGAACCATGTCGTCATGGCGCGAGACATGCGCCACCGCCGCGCGCAAATCCCCAAGGCCCGCATCCGGTCCAACGCAATGCTCGGCGAGATGGCGGCGGAACAGCCGCGCGCCGCGCCGGCCTGGAAACAGCCCGACGAGATGCCGCGTGAAGGCGTGCAGGCGCCCGCCGCGTTCGAGATGGGCGGCGATCGCGGGCTCCAGCGCCTCCAGCATGGCGAAGGCGTCCGGCAGCGGCGCGGCCTCTCCGAACAGCAGCGGATCGACCTGGAGCAGGATCTCAGGGTTCTGATAGGCCTCGCGGCCGATCATGACGCCGTCGAGCCGATCGAGATGCGACACCCACTCGGCCGGTTCCCTGATGCCGCCATTGATCGCGACCGGCAGGCCGGGATTGGCCGCTTTCAGACGGTAGGCGCGCTCATGGTCGAGCGGCGGAATTTCGCGATTCTCCTTCGGCGAAAGCCCCTGCAGCCAGGCTTTTCGCGCATGCACGATCAGGGCATCGACGCCGGCGGCGCGCACCGCGGCCGTCAGCTCGTCGAGCGCGGCCTCGGCATCCTGATCGTCGACGCCGATGCGGCATTTCACCGTGACGGGGATGGCCACCGCGGCCTTCATCGCCGCCACGCAGTCGCCGACCAGCGCCGGCACGCGCATCAGGCAGGCGCCGAAAGCCCCGCCCTGCACGCGGTCGGACGGGCAGCCGCAGTTCAGGTTGATCTCGGCATAGCCGAAATCCGCGCCGATCCGCGCGGCCTGCGCCAGCAGCGCGGGATCGTTGCCGCCGAGCTGGAGCGCGACCGGCTGCTCGACGGCGTCGAATCCGATCAGCCGCTCGCGATCGCCCCTGATCACGGCCTGCGCCGTGGCCATCTCGGTATAGAGCCGCGCCCGGCGCGACATCAGGCGATGGATGACGCGGCAATGCCGGTCGGTCCAGTCCATCATAGGCGCGACGGAAAATCTAAATTCTTGATATTGCTGCATTTTTGAGTAGTTTCAGATCGTTAGATCGCGTCGTGCGCACTCGGTTTTACGCCACGGCACGCCCCGTTTTCCGGTTTTTCGATGCCTCAGTGCACACGGAGCGCACACGAAATTGGCCACCTTCACTAGACTAAAATCTGGCTCATGGAGAGCCCAGATCCGCCGCAAGGGGCAATACCTCAACGAGACTTTTCTGCGGCGCAAGGACGCCGAGGATTGGGCGCTCGACATGGAGCGCCGCATCGATCGTCAGTGACGGCATTTGTGACTGCATCCGGCACTTGCAGATGGGCTTCCGGCGCGAGCGTCAGTGGATCGATCTCTCGATACACCCCGCCATTGCCGCCGAAGCCGACGACGCCGTTGTTCAGGATTCCGGCGACGTCGCCCTTGATCGTCTGCCGGCGTTCCGCAAGCCTTTCCGCCTGGCTCCCAATGTATTCCCGCCTGTGGGTCAGCCTTTGAACACGACAGTCAACCCACTGGCTGACCCTGCTCTTCATCGTCGAGATGATATAACCATGTCAATCGGCGTATAATCCGTCACTCCCTGCGAAAAATATCCGAAGACGATAGTCTTCATCGATTACTCCGGGAGGCAGAGGCTGAAAATATCGATGATTGAAATAAGCTATCTCCACTTGCGACAGGCCGTCAATTGGGATTCCGGCCTTGG
Source organism: Allobosea sp. GW821-FHT12C12 (assembly GCF_058807355.1). Taxonomy (NCBI): domain Bacteria; kingdom Pseudomonadati; phylum Pseudomonadota; class Alphaproteobacteria; order Hyphomicrobiales; family Alloboseaceae; genus Allobosea; species Allobosea sp. GW821-FHT12C12. The sequence goes on along the minus strand of NZ_JBXAQP010000005.1, from coordinate 273 downwards.
GTCATCGGCATCTCGGATGCATTTTCAGCAGCTGACCGTGACGGATTTTTCATCCGCCAGTCACGGCCGTCGCGCTGAAATCCGTTCGTCCTCGGCGCAATGGCGACGATCCTGCCACGAGCATCGGCCAGACATGGATTTTGGTCGCTCGGCCGCCCCTCGATACGCCGACCGCCAAACTGATGTTCAGTGCAGGATCTGGCTGAGGAAGAGCTTGGTTCGCTCGTGCTGCGGGTTCTTGAAGAACTCGTTCGGCTCGTTCATCTCGACGAT